>NZ_CP011863.1:4200000-4500000 GCF_001521715.1 Enterobacter asburiae | reverse complement strand
TGAGAAGCCGCGGAAATCGAGGTTTGGACGGTTCACGTACTGCACCGGGAAGCGCATCGGCTGGGTATCGACCACGCGCTGAATTTCAACGGTTTCCAGCACCTCCAGAAGAGTCGGACCGCTGTACCACGGCATGTTCGCGCTCTGGGAGGCGACGTTATCCCCTTCCAGCGCCGAGAGCGGTACAAAGCGAATATCCAGGTTGCCCGGCAGCTGTTCGGCAAAGGTCAGGTAGCTCTGGCGGATCTCCTCGAACTTCTCTTCGCTGAAGTTCACCAGATCCATCTTGTTGACCGCCACCACCAGGTGTTTGATCCCCAGCAGCGTCGAGATAAAGCTGTGACGACGGGTCTGATCCAGCACGCCTTTTCGCGCGTCCATCAGCAGGATCGCCAGGTCGCAGGTGGACGCGCCGGTCGCCATGTTACGGGTGTACTGCTCGTGCCCCGGGGTGTCGGCGATAATAAATTTGCGCTTCTCGGTAGAGAAGTAGCGGTAGGCCACGTCGATGGTAATGCCCTGCTCGCGCTCCGCCTGCAGGCCGTCCACCAGCAGGGCCAGGTCGAGTTTTTCACCCTGGGTGCCGTGACGTTTACTGTCGTTATGCAGGGAAGAGAGCTGATCTTCATAAATCTGGCGCGTATCGTGCAGCAGGCGGCCAATCAGGGTACTTTTCCCGTCATCCACGCTGCCGCAGGTCAGAAAACGCAGCAGGCTTTTGTGTTGTTGCGCGTGCAGATACGCTTCCACGCCGCCTTCGTTGGCAATTTGTTGAGCAATAGTGGTGTTCATGGCGGCTCCTTAGAAATAACCCTGACGTTTCTTCAGCTCCATGGAGCCTGCCTGGTCGCGGTCGATCACGCGCCCCTGTCGCTCGCTGGTGGTGGACACCAGCATCTCTTCGATGATCTCCGGCAGCGTCTGCGCGCTGGATTCCACCGCGCCGGTCAGCGGCCAGCAGCCGAGGGTACGGAAGCGCACCATCTGTTGTTTGATCACTTCGCCCGGCTGCAGGTCGATGCGATCGTCGTCGATCATCATCAGCATGCCGTCGCGCTCCAGCACCGGGCGCTCGGCGGCCAGATACAGCGGAACGATTTCGATGTTTTCCAGATAGATGTACTGCCAGATGTCCAGCTCGGTCCAGTTGGAGAGCGGGAAGACGCGAATGCTTTCGCCTTTGTTGATCTGACCGTTGTAGTTGTGCCACAGCTCCGGGCGCTGGTTTTTCGGATCCCAGCGGTGGAAGCGGTCGCGGAAGGAGTAGATACGCTCTTTGGCGCGGGATTTCTCCTCGTCACGGCGCGCGCCGCCGAAGGCCGCGTCAAAACCGTATTTGTTCAGCGCCTGCTTCAGCCCTTCAGTTTTCATGATATCGGTGTGCTTGGCGCTGCCGTGCACGAACGGGTTGATGCCCATCGCCACCCCTTCCGGGTTTTTATGCACCAGCAGCTCGCAGCCGTAGGCCTTCGCGGTACGGTCGCGGAACTCGTACATTTCGCGGAATTTCCAGCCGGTATCCACGTGCAGCAGCGGGAACGGCAGCGTGCCCGGATAAAACGCTTTACGCGCCAGATGCAGCATGACGCTGGAATCTTTACCGATGGAGTACATCATCACCGGGTTAGAAAACTCGGCGGCCACTTCGCGGATGATATGGATACTCTCCGCTTCGAGCTGCCGCAGGTGTGTAAGACGTTTTTGGTCCATAACCGTTCCTTAAGCCAAATTTACGACAGAAGAACCAAAGCCTTCTGTATCGGTTGTGTGTTGGAACCAGGCGAGCGTGCTGTGCAGCTGCACCACTTCACCCACCACGATCAGGGCGGGCATCGGGGCGTCTTTCGCCAGGGTTGCAAGATGTTCCAGCGTGCCCGTCGCAACGTGCTGATCGACGCGCGTGCCGCGAGAAATGACGGCAACGGGCGTCGTCGCCTCGCGACCGTGCTGAATAAGCTGTTCGCTGATATCCGCCGCCTTCATCGTGCCCATGTAGATCGCCAGCGTCTGGCGGCTCTGGGCGAGATGCGACCAGTCGAACGGCGTGCTGTCGGCCTTGTAGTGGCCAGTCACAAAGGTCACGCTCTGGGCGTAATCGCGGTGGGTCAACGGAATACCGGCGTAGGCCGTTACCGCAGAGGCCGCCGTGATGCCGGGCACCACCTGGAACGGAACGCCCGCTTCGGCTGCCGCCTGCAGCTCTTCGCCGCCGCGACCGAAAATGAACGGATCGCCCCCTTTCAGGCGCACCACGGTTTTACCCGCTTTGGCGGCGTCAACCAGCATCTGGTTGGTGTCGTGCTGCGGCACCGAGTGCTCGCCAGCCCGTTTGCCGACGCAGATTTGCTCCGCGTCGCGACGGATCAGCTCGCGCACGCCGTCGGTGACCAGATGGTCGTAGAACACCACGTCAGCGTCCTGCAGCACCTGCAGGCCGCGCAGCGTCAGAAGCCCGGCATCGCCCGGCCCTGCCCCCACCAGAATGATCTCCCCGCCCGTGCTGCCGGGGTTATCCAGTTCGTCCTCGAGGATTTTCTGCGCCGCCGTCTCATTACCGGCATGCATCAGGCTGGCAAAGCGGCCGCGAAACACGCGCTCCCAGAAGCGACGGCGTTCCGTCACGCTGGTCAGGCGCGTTTTCAGGTGGTTGCGCCAGAAGCTGGCTTTTTCCGCCATGCGCCCGAGGCTGGTCGGCAGCAGCGCTTCGATTTTTTCACGCAGCACGCGCGCCAGCACCGGTGCGGTACCGCCGGAGGAGATCGCCACCAGCAGCGGCGAACGGTCAACGATCGACGGAAAGATAAACGAGCATAACGGCTGGTCGTCCACCACGTTCACCAGGCGGTAACGGGCCTGAGCGGCGTCGGAAACCCGCCGGTTCAGGTCGCGATCTTCGGTCGCCGCAATTACCAGCACGACGCTGTCGATTTGTGATTCGTCAAAATCCGCTTCTGCCACTACCCGCACCTGCGCACCTGCGCGCTGCAAAAACGCGATTTTGCGATCGGCAATTTCACCCGTGCCAACAACCAGCACCGGCTTCTCTTTTATCGCGGCAAATAAGGGCAGATAGTCCACAAGCAACAACTCACTAACAACGAGGAATAAAGGGACTATAGGGGGCGGCTTAGACCGAATGAAATTACGAATTGGAATGAGTAGTTACTCAATGGAATAACGCCGTGAAAAAGCTAATACCAAAAAGTGCTTAACACGCGAAATATCGGGCATTTAAGAGCAATTCAAATTGTGTATGGGCGATCACAGTTTCATACTAGGCGGGTTAATATTTTGCTCTGTTTTTAAGGACTCACTATGTTTTCCGCAACGCGCCACCGTATTGCTGCCCTGGCGCTCGGCGTTTGCTTTATTCTTCCTGCCCAGGCAAAAAACCAACCTTATGGTGAAATCGCCACAATGCAGGCGCGGCATATTGCCACCGTCTTCCCTGGCCGCATGACCGGCTCGCCTGCGGAGATGCTCTCCGCGGACTATCTTCGCCAGCAGTTTGCCGGGATGGGCTACCAGAGCGATATCCGGTCGTTTCACAGCCGCTACGTCTATACCTCACGAAATAAAACGAAAAACTGGCATAACGTGACCGGCAGTACGGTTATCGCGGCGCATGAAGGTAGCGCGGCTGAACAAATCATTATTATGGCGCACCTTGATACCTACGCCCCGATGAGCGATGCCGATACGGATAACAACCTCGGTGGGCTGACGCTGCAGGGCATGGACGACAACGCGGCAGGCCTGGGCGTGATGCTCGAACTGGCCGAGCGGATGAAAGATATACCAACCCAGTATGGCATTCGTTTCGTGGCCACCAGCGGTGAAGAAGAGGGCAAACTCGGGGCTGAGAATCTCCTTAAACGCATGAGCGCTGAGGAGAAGAAAAATACGCTGCTGGTGATCAACCTCGATAACCTGATCGTCGGCGATAAGCTTTATTTCAACAGCGGGCAGAGTACGCCGGGTACCGTGCGGAAACTGACGCGCGACCGGGCGCTGGCGATTGCCCGCAGCCATGGCGTTTATGCCACCAGCAACCCCGGCGGTAACCCGGATTATCCGCGAGGAACGGGCTGCTGCAACGACGGGGAAGTGTTCGATAAGGCGGGCATTCCGGTGCTGTACGTGGAAGCGACAAACTGGGCACTGGGCAAAAAAGATGGCTATCAGCAGCGGGCTAAATCGAAAGCCTTCCCGGACGGGACAAGCTGGCACAACGTGATGCTGGATAATCAGCAGCACATTGATAGCGCGCTGCCGCAGCGGATTGAGCACCGCAGTCGTGATGTGGTTAAGGTCATGCTGCCGCTGGTGAAGGAGCTGGCGAAAGCGGGGAAAGCCTGAGGTTTTTAAGCATAGCGCGGCCTGATACCCTCACCCCAACCCTCTCCCACCGGGAGAGGGAGGATAAAGGATCACCCTTCGTGCAGCCCGCACTCGCGCTTCAGCCCAAAGAATCGCGTCTCTTCTTCCGCCATTCCCGGTTCCCATTTGCGCGTGGTGTGGGTGTCGCCCACCGACAGATAGCCCTGGTCCCACAGCGGATGGTACTTCAGCCCGTGCTTTTGCAGGTACTGATACACCGTCCGGTTATCCCAGTCGATAATCGGCAGCACTTTAAACACCCCGCGCTGGACCGCCAGCACCGGCAAGGTTGCACGGCTGCCGGACTGCTCGCGGCGTAGCCCCGCAAACCACGTCTGCGCATTGAGCTCTTTCAGCGCCCGGTTCATCGGCTCAACTTTGTTGATCTCATTGTATTTCTCAATGCCCTCAACGCCCTGCTCCCACAGCTTACCGTAGCGCGCCTCCTGCCAGGCCGCGCTTTCCGTCGCGCGGTACACTTTGAGGTTCAGCTTGAGCTTGTCCGTCAGCTCGTCAATAAACTGGTAAGTTTCCGGGAACAGGTAGCCGGTATCGGTGAGGATCACCGGAATGTCCGGACGGATCTGATTCACCAGATGCAGGCTGACCGCCGCCTGAATACCAAAGCTCGACGAGAGCACATAGTCTCCCGGCAGGTTTTCCAGCGCCCACGCCACGCGCCCTTCGGCGTCCAGCTTTTCAAGGTGGGCATTGGTTTCTGCCAGCGCCAGAATGCGTTCGACTTTTGGCAGGTCATTAAGGGCGTTTAGATCGAATACGGACATAGTTACCTCTCGTGGTTACTCCCAGAAATCCCTTGCGGGATCGAGCACCGGGCGAATGATGCCCGCACGCACCGTAAAGTCGCCGAAGCCTTCACCCGCTTCGCGCTCTTTCGCCCAGCGCCCGACAAGCTCGTCGATGGAATCAAGAATTTCCGGTTCCGTAATATTTTCACGGTACATACGCGGAATGCGCGTCCCCATACGGTTACCGCCAAGGTGCACGTTGTAACGACCCGGCGCTTTCCCGACCAGACCCAGCTCGGCCAGCATCGCGCGGCCGCAGCCGTTCGGGCAGCCGGTGACGCGCATAACAATATGCTCGTCCGGAATACCGTGTTTTTCCAGAATCGCCTCCACTTTGTCAGTGAATGACGGCAGGAAACGCTCCGCTTCGGCCATCGCCAGCGGGCAGGTCGGGAACGACACGCAGGCCATCGAGTTTTCACGCTGCGGTTTAACGGCATCCATTAACCCGTGATCGCGCGCCAGCTTCTCAATCTTCGCCTTCTGGCTCTCCGGCACGCCGGCAATAATGAGATTCTGGTTAGCGGTAATGCGGAACTCGCCTTTATGGATCTTAGCAATTTCCAGCAGACCGGTTTTCAGCGGACGGCCCGGATAATCCAGAATACGGCCGTTTTCGATAAACAGCGTCAGGTGCCATTTATTGTCGATACCCTTCACCCAGCCGATGCGATCGCCGCGACCGGTGAATTCGTAAGGGCGGATCGGCTCAAACTTGATGCCTGCACGACGCTCCACTTCCGCTTTGAACGTCTCCACACCCACGCGCTCCAGGGTGTATTTGGTTTTCGCGTTTTTACGGTCGGTACGGTTGCCCCAGTCGCGCTGGGTGGTCACTACCGCTTCCGCCACGGCCAGCGTGTGCTCCAGCGGCAGGAAGCCGAACTCGCTCGCGGTGCGGGCGTAGGTTTTCTTGTTACCGTGTTCAATGGACAGGCCGCCGCCCACCAGCAGGTTAAAGCCAATCAGCTTGCCGTTTTCAGCAATCGCCACGAAGTTCATGTCGTTGGCGTGCAGGTCGATATCGTTCTGCGGCGGGATCACCACCGTGGTTTTAAACTTACGCGGCAGATAGGTCTGGCCAAGGATCGGTTCCTCGTCCGTGGTCGCGACTTTTTCCTGATCGAGCCAAATCTCCGCATAGGCACGGGTGCGCGGCAGCAGGTGCTCAGAGATCTTCTTAGCCCACTCATAGGCTTCGGCGTGCAGCTCGGACTCATACGGGTTCGAGGTGCAAAGCACGTTACGGTTCATGTCGTTGGCGGTCGCCAGCGCGTCCAGCCCGACCGAGTGCAGCATCTGATGCACCGGCTTCACGTTCTTCTTCAGAATGCCGTGGAACTGGAAGGTCTGACGGTTGGTCAGGCGGATGCTGCCGTAAATCGTGTTTTCACCCGCGAACTTGTCGATCGCCTGCCACTGTTTGGTGGTGATCACCCCGCCCGGCAGACGGCAGCGCAGCAGCATCGCGTGACGCGGCTCCAGCTTCTGTTCGGCACGCTCGGCGCGGATGTCGCGATCGTCCTGCTGGTACATACCGTGGAAGCGGATCAGCAGGAAGTTGTCGCCTTTGAAGCCGCCGGTGAGACCGTCATTCAGATCTTCAGCAATGGTGCCGCGCAGATAGTTGCTTTCCAGCTTCATGCGCTCGGCGTCTGTCAGTTTACCTTCGACCACCAGTGGCCCTGGATGTTTTTCGCTCATTAGTAGACATCTCGCTGATAACGGCGCTCAACGCGCAGCTCACTTAAAAATTCATCCGCCGTTTCGGCATCCATACCGCCGAATTCGGCAATCACTTCCAGCAGTGCCTGCTCAACGTCTTTCGCCATGCGATTGGCGTCGCCGCAGACATAAATGTGGGCACCGTCATTGATCCAGCGCCACAGCTCTGCGCCCTGTTCGCGCAGTTTGTCTTGTACGTATACTTTTTCTTTCTGGTCGCGGGACCAGGCCAGATCGATGCGGGTCAGGACGCCTTCTTTAACATAGCGCTGCCATTCAACCTGGTAGAGGAAATCTTCAGTAAAGTGCGGGTTGCCGAAGAAGAGCCAGTTTTTACCCGGCGCTTCATCTGCCGCGCGCTGCTGCATAAAGGCGCGGAACGGCGCAATGCCGGTGCCTGGGCCAATCATGATGACCGGCGTTTCCGGGTTCGCAGGCAGGCGGAAGTTGTCGTTGTGCTCGATAAAGACGCGCACTTCGCCCTCTTCTTCGACGCGATCAGCCAGGAAGCTTGATGCCCCACCCGCACGGGCGCGGCCTTCGATGTCGTAGCGCACCACGCCGACGGTAACATGCACTTCACTCTCCACTTCGGCCTGCGAAGAGGCGATGGAGTACAGGCGCGGGGTCAGCGGACGCAGCAGGCCGATCAGCGCATCGGCATCCAGCTGAGCCGGAGAGAAACGCACCATATCGACAATTGGCGTCGTCGCGGCGTAATGCTGCAGCTTCGCTTTGTCGCCCACCAGCGGCAGCAGGGATTCGCTGCGCGTTAAGGTGGCATAATTTTCGACGATATTCGGGGTGTTCACCGTCAGTTCGAAATGCCACTGCAGCGCCTCTGAAAGCGGCTGGGTTTTGCCGTCAACGGTGACGGGCTCGTCACCCTTCAGCCACAGCAGCTCAACCAGCTCTTTCACCAGCGCCGGATCGTTCTGATACCAGATACCCAGCGCGTCGCCCGGCTGATAGCGCAGGCCAGAGTCGCCGAGATCGATTTCGATATGGCGCACGTCTTTTTCCGAATCGCGGCCGGTAATTTTCTGGTTCACCGACAGGCTCGCCGTCAGCGGCGCTTCTTTAGTGTACGGGCTGGTGTGAATGTCGTTGACGGCACCCGTCGCGGTGAAGGCGGCCTGCGCCGACGTCTCTTTCGGCACGCGCGCTTTCAACACCTCAACGATGCGCGCACGCCATTCGGCGGCGGCGGTCTGGTATTCAACATCCGCGTCAACGCGGTCCAGCAGCCGCTCCGCGCCCAGCTCCGCCAGCCTGCTGTCGAAGTCTTTACCGGACTGGCAGAAGAATTCATACGAGGTATCGCCAAGGCCAAATACGGCAAACGCCGTGCCGTCCAGCTTCGGCGCTTTTTTCGAGAACAGGAACTTATGCAGGGCCACCGCTTCTTCAGCAGGTTCACCTTCACCCTGCGTAGAGGCGACCACCACCAGCAGTTTTTCTGACGCGATTTGCTTAAATTTATAATCGCCGGCGTTGACCAGGTTTACGTTCAGTTTGGCGGCCAGCAGGTCGTCACGCAGCGCTTCGGCCACGCGGCGCGCATTGCCCGTCTGCGAGGCGGAAATCAGAGTAATGGCCGGAATTTCAACGGCCGTTACCGGTGCACCCGCCACAGCGCCAGGCTGCTGATTGAGCATTCCCCAGAAATAACCGGAGACCCAGGCAAGCTGAGTGGGAGAAAAATCAGAGGTGGCAGCCTGAAGGCGCGCCAGTTGCTCCGGATTAAGGGGAAGCAAATTTGAAGGTGGGGCCTGTGTTGTCATGCGTCGTTATGTTCCAGTAGCCAAGCGGACTTTAAGCGAATAAATCCAAACTGAAGATAAGGTTAACGGCGAGGATAATAACAATTAAAGAAGGGATGGAAATAATAAATAACCAAATGGACTAACCTGTTTTAGTTGTCATACTTAACGATAAAACCGATTAATTAACTCTCTGAAAATTATCGATAAAAACAACAAAAAACGCCTGTTAACGAGACGTCAGGCTTCAGAGCCGTTTTAGTTAATGCTAAAAATTGTGCTTTCCGGTACTATGCGGCGGTTTTTTCCGCATTACTGAGAGCGATCATGTCCACCACACTGTTTAAAGATTTCACCTTCGAAGCCGCCCACCACCTTCCGCATGTCCCAGAAGGGCATAAATGCGGCCGTCTGCACGGGCATTCGTTCATGGTGCGTCTTGAGATCACCGGTGAAGTTGATCCGCATACCGGTTGGATCATGGATTTTGCCGAGCTGAAGGCGGCGTTTAAGCCGACCTACGATCGTCTGGATCATTACTATCTGAATGATATCCCGGGCCTTGAGAACCCGACCAGCGAAGTGCTGGCAAAATGGATTTGGGATCAGATGAAGCCGCTGGTGCCGCTGCTGAGCGCGGTGATGATCAAAGAGACCTGTACCGCTGGCTGTATCTATCGCGGGGAGTGATGCTTGCCGGGTGGCGCTGACGCTTACCCGGCCTACAAGAGCCTCGAACCGTAGGCCCGGTAAGCGCTAGCGCCACCGGGCTTTTTTATGCAATATTCAGGTACTTATGCGTCTGCATCGACAGGCGCCAGTTGCGCGCAATACAGGTTTCAATGCACAGGCGCGTCGCGTCGTCTTTCTGGCTGATCGGCTGTAGCGCAATGACGCGCTGCTTTTCATCCGTCAGCGTTGCCAGCAGTTCATCCAGCGCTTCGATATCACGCACGCGCCCTACCGGGTGCTTAATCTCATCTGCGCGTTCCAGCGCCTGAGACAGCACGTCATACCCGCCGCGCATATTCACTTTTGGCGATACCGTCACCCAGGTCGTGTGTGAACAGCGCACTTCATGGGTGCCGCTGGTTTCAATCTGGCAGCTGTAGCCGTTCTTTTCGAGCAGCTCGGTCAGCGGCGTCAGATCGTGGATGCAGGGTTCACCGCCGGTGATGACCACGTGGCGCGCCGTCCAGCCCTGACGACCAATAATGGCCAGCAGATCTTCTGAACTGCCCGCGCCCCACTTATCGCTCTCTTTGGTTTTCGCCAGTATGCTAAACAGCGACACTTCCCGATCTGCGAGCTTATCCCACGTATGTTTGGTATCACACCAGGCACAGCCAACCGGGCATCCCTGTAAACGAATGAAAATAGCGGGAACGCCGGTAAAGTAACCCTCGCCTTGCAGGGTCTGGAACATCTCGTTAATCGGGTACTGCATAGTCATCTCAGTAAAGGGGATAAACGATAAGTATCGCAGATCCCCGCCGGATGGTCATGCTCCATCGGTGCTTTGCGCGCCAATCGCCGCCATAAAACGCTCGGTAATTTGCTGTGGACGGGTGATCGCGCCGCCGACGACGACCGTATTCGCGCCCAGCGCCAGGCATCTGGCCGCGCGTTCAGGCGTATCCACGTTGCCTTCGGCAATCACCGGAACCGTCACGGCGGCCAGCACGGCCTTCAGGAACGCGCAGTCGTTCTCCGGAAGCGAATGGCCCGCCGTTTCCGCCGTATAGCCGTAAAGCGTGGTGCCGACGCAGTTAAAGCCAAGCGCCTGCGCCGTCACGGCTTCGCCCACGGTGGAAATATCCGCCATCAGCAGTACCGAGGGGTAGCGCGAGCGGATGCGCGCGACCAGCGTTTCCAGGGATTCTCCACCGGGACGCTCGCGCGCCGTCGCATCAAGCGCAATGATTTCCGGAGAGGTGGCCATGAGCTCATCCACCTCTTTCATCGTGGCGGTGATAAACACCTCGCTTTCCGGGTAATCCCGTTTGATGATGCCGATAACAGGCAAAGAGACCTGCTGCTTAATGGCCTCAATATCCACTACGCTATTGGCACGAATGGCAGCGGCTCCGCCCTGCGCCGCCGCCAGCGCCATCCGCGACATAATAAACGGGCTGTGCAGCGGTTCATTTCCCAGCGCCTGACAGGAGACGACCAGTTTTCCCTTCAGGTTATCCAGTACAGTTTTCATTACGATAAGATCTCTTCCACTTCGTTTTTGATAATCGTGACGTGCGGGCCATAAATGACCTGAACACCGTTACCGCGCACGATGACGCCGCGCGCGCCGGTGGCTTTCAGCGCCGCGTCATTCACTTTGCTGCCGTCCTTCACCGTGACGCGAAGACGCGTGGCGCAGCAGTCCACCTCTTCCAGATTCTCTTTTCCGCCTAATCCCGCGATCACCGCAACGGCGCGCTCGCTCTGCGAGAAGGTCACCTCATTGGCCATCGCCTCCTTTTCCCGACCCGGCGTGGCGAAATCAAATCGGTTAATCAGGTAGCGGAAGGTGAAGTAGTAAAGGAAGAACCACGGCACGCCGACCAGCGGAACGAACATCCAGTTGGTTTTGGCCTCCCCCTGCAAAATGCCGAACAGCACGAAGTCGATAAAACCGCCGGAGAAGGTTTGCCCGATGGTGATATGCAGCATGTGCGCGAGCATGAACGCCAGCCCGTCAAACAGCGCATGAATGACGTAAAGCACCGGCGCAATAAACAGGAAGGAGAACTCGATAGGCTCGGTAATCCCGGTCAGGAACGAGGTTAGCGCCGCAGAGAGCAGCAGCCCTGCAACGCGCTTTTTGTTCTCCGGTTTTGCCGTGTGGTACATCGCCAGACACGCGCCGAGCAGGCCAAACATCATCGTAATAAAGCGCCCGGACATGAAGCGCGACGTGCCCTCATAGAAATGCTGCGTGTTCGGGTCGGCCAGCTGGGCGAAGAAGATCCGCTGTGTGCCTTCGACGAGGTGACCGTTAACAATCTCACTGCCGCCGAGCGCGGTAGTCCAGAACGGCAGATAGAAGATGTGGTGCAAACCAAACGGGCCCAGCATGCGTAAAATGAAGCCGTACAGCAGGGTGCCCAGATAGCCGGTGGCATCCACCAGCCCGCCGAGACCAAAAATCAGTTTCTGGAAATGCGGCCAGACCACGGTCATGAGCGCGCCGACGAGTATCGCCGCCAG
Organism: Enterobacter asburiae; assembly: GCF_001521715.1. Lineage (NCBI taxonomy): Bacteria > Pseudomonadati > Pseudomonadota > Gammaproteobacteria > Enterobacterales > Enterobacteriaceae > Enterobacter > Enterobacter asburiae. The sequence goes on along the minus strand of NZ_CP011863.1, from coordinate 4,488,116 downwards.
CGAGCTGATTATGGGAACAAAGCGCGAGCCGCCAAAGAACCCGAGGAACTGCGGAAGCGCAATTTTATTAAACCGATGATGGAGCGTGCAGGTCACCAGACCAATCACCACGCCGCCAAACACGCCGGTTTCCAGCGTCTGGATCCCCAGCGTTATGCCCTGCCCCACAGCGCCCGGGTTCTCGTGCGCCAGTTTGCCGGTGAGGATCAGCAGCGCGTTGATGGTGGCATTCATTACCAGAAACGCGAGCAGCGCCGCCAGCCCAGCCGTGCCCTTATCGCTTTTTGCCAACCCGACGGCAACCCCAACTGCAAACAGCACCGAGAGGTTTGCAAACACGATTGAACCGGCGCTGCTCATGATGGTGAAAATGGCCTGAAGCCAGCCCACGTCTAAAAACGGATAAGCCGCCAGCGTATTGGGATTCGATAACGCGCCGCCTATCCCCAGCAGCAGGCCCGCCGCGGGCAGCACGGCGATAGGCAACATAAAGGATTTACCAAAGCGCTGCGCTTTTTCAAACCATCCCCCCGAAGAAGCGCCACTGAACATTTGCATCATTTTTTCATCTCCCCATTAAACGATGAAAATTTTTACCATATAAATTACACACAGTGAAAATTATCATCAAAAACCAGGAAGCCGATCATACTTTTTCAAAATGACTGGCATCTTTCCCCTCCTTTCCGCCACACTAGTCGCAGCGAAACACATTAAGGACGTGGCATGTCGGACCATGAAAATCTGCTGCTGAAGCTCCGCCAGGAGGCTTCCGGGTACAGCCCAACACAACAAAAACTCGGCGAGTTTGTCCTCAGCGATCCTGCCCGGGTGCTCTACCTGACGATCACTGAACTGGCGCGCGAGAGCCACACCAGCGAGGCAAGCGTCACGCGCCTTTGCCGGACGCTGGGCTGCAAGGGCTATAACGAATTTAAAATGGCGCTTGCGCTGGATATTCAGCAGGGCCAGCCCGCGCGTCAGGCGGGGGATGAGATTGATAACGTCGTGGATGAGTCGGTTCAGGCTTTGCAGGATACCGCCAGACTCCTCGACCGCAGGCTGCTTGAAAAGGCGGCGCTGGCGCTGCATCAGGCGCAATCCGTGCAGATTTATGGCGTTGCGGCCAGCGCGATCCTCGGGGAGTATCTGCATTACAAGCTGCTACGGCTGGGCAAACCCGCACAGCTGTTTAGCGATATGCACCGCGCGGCCATGAATGCGACAACGCTTTCGAAAGAGACGCTGGTCGTGGCCATCTCCAGCTCGGGTTCAACGCGGGATTTACTCCACGTGGTGAAGCTTGCCCGCAAGCGCGGCGTTAAGGTTCTTGCTCTCAGCAATACGCCCCGCAGCCCGCTGGCCTCTCTGAGCGACATGCAGCTGGTTGCCGCCAAACCAGAAGGCCCTCTAAGTGCAGGCTCGCTCAATGCTAAGGTTGGAGTCATGCTGCTGGTCGAGCTGTTGACCACGTCCATGATTGCGCTGGATGGTCATTACGGCGACGTTAGTCAACAAACCGCCAGCGCCACGCTTCCCCTTTTGCTCTGAAAAACATTCGCAGGCTAAATAAATCGGCCTGCGACTTATGTTGTCTGATTTGAGTTAAGTGGTATTTAAAACATTTATTCGATAAATGTTTGGTGTAACAAATTATTATATTTATTACATTTTGAATTACGTTCACCATTCGGCGCAGACCTCATAAAAATATTTAAATTCAGATAGTTAAAATTTAAATTTTAATAGAGTGAATTTTTACCCTTGCGATAATGTCCAATATCTCCACCTGATTTCCTTTCCTTAAAATAAGCTTAAGACGCCATTGATTTCGGCGTTTTATTATTTAAATACCGTTTACTTTTGCACGCCTACAATCCGCCTCATCAATCATAATGAGACGGTATTAATGAAGATGTTATTGATTACAGGCGTGACCGGATTTCTGGGCGGTGCAGTTCTTGAAAAAATCCTGACCAGCGATCAACCCGCAAAACTCCTTTTGCTTGCGCGCGCCAGCGATCCGCAGAGCGGGCTGGAGCGCGTGCTGGAGAACATGCGCAAGTTCAACGTTCCCGAGGACAAACTGGCCTCCCTGAAGGTGGATAATATCCTGATTGGCGACCTCAGCCAGCCTGAAGCCTTTCTGAGCGATCCCCGTCTGGATCGGGTCACGCACGTGGTTAACTGTGCGGCCGTCGCCTCATTTGGTAATAACCCGCTGATCTGGAAGGTCAACGTTGAAGGTACGCTCGCGCTGGCGCGCCGTATGGAGCAGGTTACAGGACTGCAGCGTTTCCTCCACGTCGGCACAGCAATGTCATGCACGCCGGAGCAGGATTCACTGGTCGCCGAAAGCGCTGAATTCAGAGAGAATGCTGAACACCTGGTGGAATACACGTTTTCGAAGTCAACCATCGAACAGCTGATGCGCCAGGAGTGTCCGAACCTGCCGCTGCTCATCGCCCGTCCGTCCATCGTCGTCGGCCATACCCGTCACGGCTGCACGCCGTCGAGCAGCATTTTCTGGGTCTTTAGCATGGGCCTGATGCTGCAGAAGTTTATGTGCTCAATGGAAGACAGGATCGACGTTGTTCCGGTGGATTATTGCGCCGACGCGATGTTAATGCTGCTCAACAGCAACGCTCGTCCGGGAGAAGTGGTACATATTTCTGCGGGAGAAGAGAACAGCGTTCGCTTTGCGGATATCGATCAGGCAATGGCGCAGGCGCTGGAGAAAGCCCCCGTCGGGGATAAATATGCGCAGGTCAGCTACGAAACGCTGGTAAGAATGCGCCGCGAGCTGAAACATATTTTTGGGCCGTGCAACGAACGTCTGATGCTGAAAGCTATGCGTTTATACGGTGCGTTTGCCACGCTTAACGTGCGCTTCAGCAACGATAAGCTGCTGAGCATGGGGATGCCGAAGCCACCCCGGTTTACGGATTACATCGCCCGCTGCGTGCAAACCACCCAGGGGCTGACCATTCCGGAGCAAATGGCGGTCGATTTTAAATAGCCAAAAAAAATGCCAGTCATTCGACTGGCATTTTCATTTTAAGGCTTATGCAATTATGCCTGGCCTTTGATCTCTTTCAGACCGTTGTATGGTGCTTTTTCGCCCAGCGCTTCTTCGATACGAATCAGCTGGTTGTATTTAGCAACACGGTCAGAACGGCTCATAGAACCGGTTTTGATCTGGCCTGCAGCGGTACCCACAGCCAGGTCGGCAATGGTAGCGTCTTCAGTTTCGCCAGAACGGTGAGAGATAACAGCGGTGTAGCCAGCGTCTTTCGCCATTTTGATCGCAGCCAGAGTTTCGGTCAGAGAACCGATCTGGTTGAATTTGATCAGGATGGAGTTAACGATGCCTTTCTCGATGCCTTCTTTCAGGATCTTGGTGTTGGTTACGAACAGGTCGTCACCAACCAGCTGGATTTTGTCGCCCAGTACTTTAGTCTGGTATGCGAAGCCAGCCCAGTCAGACTCGTCCAGACCGTCTTCGATAGACACGATTGGGTACTGTTTGGTCAGGTCTTCCAGGAAGTGAGTGAACTCTTCGGAGGTGAACGCTTTGTTGCCTTCGCCAGCCAGAACGTATTTACCGTCTTTGTAGAATTCAGATGCTGCACAGTCCATCGCCAGGGTGATGTCTTTGCCCAGCTCGTAGCCAGCAGCTTTTACTGCTTCTGCGATAACAGCCAGTGCTTCTGCGTTAGAACCCAGGTTTGGCGCATAGCCACCTTCGTCACCCACAGCAGTGTTCATACCTTTAGCTTTCAGAACTTTAGCCAGGTTGTGGAACACTTCAGAACCCATACGTACCGCTTCTTTCAGGGATTTCGCGCCAACTGGCTGAATCATGAATTCCTGAATATCAACGTTGTTGTCTGCGTGCTCACCACCGTTGATGATGTTCATCATTGGTACAGGCATGGAGTATTTGCCTGGGGTGCCGTTCAGTTCAGCGATGTGCTCGAACAGTGGCATACCTTTCGCAGCAGCAGCCGCTTTGGCGTTCGCCAGGGAAACTGCCAGGATTGCGTTCGCACCGAAGTTAGATTTGTTTTCAGTACCGTCCAGATCGATCATGATCTTGTCGATGCCAGCCTGGTCTTTGGCGTCTTTGCCAAGGATTGCCTGAGCAATAGGACCGTTTACAGCGCCAACCGCTTTCAGTACGCCTTTGCCCAGGAAGCGGGATTTGTCGCCATCGCGCAGTTCCAGCGCTTCGCGAGAACCAGTAGAAGCGCCTGATGGAGCAGCAGCCATACCAACGAAACCACCTTCCAGGTGAACTTCGGCTTCAACGGTCGGGTTACCACGGGAGTCGATGATTTCACGACCGATGACTTTAACGATTTTGGACATTAGATTTTCCTCAGTACAAGTTAAACTAAAACTCCAGACAAACAACGCGTACCAAAGGTACGCGTTGCCGTTCTAACTTTTTTTACTTCGCCTGACGCTTCTGGTAGTCGCTGGCGGCCTTCACGAAGCCTGCAAACAGCGGATGCCCGTCACGTGGCGTTGAAGTAAATTCCGGGTGGAACTGGCAGGCGACAAACCACGGATGGTTTGGCACTTCAATGATCTCGACTAACTGATCATCCCCGGAGCGGCCCGCAACACGCAGGCCCGCGGCTTCAATAGGTTTCAACAACATGTTGTTGACTTCATAGCGGTGACGATGGCGCTCGGTGATGACCGGCTCGCCATACAGCTTGCGAACCACGCTATCGTCAGACAGCTGGCAGGCCTGTGCGCCAAGACGCATGGTGCCACCCAGATCGCTCTTCTCGGTACGGACTTCGACGTTACCTTCTTCGTCACGCCATTCAGTGATAAGCGCCACAACAGGGTACTTACAGTCTGGCACAAATTCCGTAGAGTTCGCGTTTTCCATTCCCGCTACGTTGCGCGCAAATTCGATCAGCGCAACCTGCATACCCAGACAGATGCCGAGGTATGGAATATTGTTTTCACGCGCATAGCGCGCGGTGGCGATCTTGCCTTCAACACCACGGTAGCCGAAGCCGCCAGGGATGAGGATAGCATCCAGATCTTTCAGGATTTCAACGCCACGCGTTTCAACATCCTGCGAATCAATCAGCTTGATGTTCACGGAAACACGGTTCTTCAGACCACCGTGTTTCAGCGCTTCGATCACTGACTTATAGGCATCCGGCAGTTCAATGTATTTGCCGACCATACCGATAGTCACTTCGCCTGCCGGGTTGGCTTCTTCATAAATAACCTGTTCCCATTCAGACAGGTTCGCTTCCGGACAGTTCAAGCTGAATCGTTTACAAATATAATCGTCCAGGCCCTGAGATTTCAACAGGCCCGGGATTTTATAAATGGAATCGACATCTTTCATTGAAATAACGGCTTTTTCAGGCACGTTACAGAACAATGCAATTTTCGCACGTTCGTTCGCCGGAACCGCACGATCGGAGCGGCAAACCAGGATATCTGGCTGAATACCAATGGAGAGCAGCTCTTTCACAGAGTGCTGAGTCGGCTTGGTTTTCACTTCACCAGCGGCGGCCATGTACGGCACCAGTGTCAGGTGCATGAACAGCGCGTGCTCACGGCCAATATCTACCGCCAGCTGACGAATCGCTTCCAGGAATGGCAGGGATTCGATATCACCCACGGTACCGCCGATTTCAACCAGCACCACGTCGTGGCCTTCGCCACCCGCAACAATGCGTTCTTTGATTGCGTTAGTGATGTGCGGGATAACCTGAACGGTTGCACCCAGGTAGTCACCACGGCGCTCTTTACGCAGAACGTCGGAGTAGATGCGGCCAGTCGTGAAGTTGTTACGACGGGTCATTTTGGTGCGGATGAAACGCTCGTAGTGGCCAAGATCCAGATCGGTTTCAGCGCCGTCTTCAGTAACGAACACTTCCCCGTGTTGGATTGGGCTCATGGTGCCCGGATCGACGTTGATGTACGGATCCAGTTTCATCATGGTCACATTGAGGCCACGGGCTTCAAGAATGGCTGCGAGGGAGGCTGCGGCAATGCCTTTACCCAGAGAGGATACGACCCCGCCGGTCACAAAAATATAGTTCGTTGTCATGCTGAACCTGAGAAGTTAGGGTGAAACGATGGAATAACCAGGACGGGAAAGTAGTATACCCGAACACGGCGAGCGCCACAAACTTTCATTCTCCGTCTCCATTCCAAGCCATGACAAACATAAGGAGTGAGAAAATAGCCCCTTTTGGGTAAATGTTTTTGACGCAAATCAAGCGCTTGTCATTTAAAAAATCACACAAATTGCGCTTGATCGCAAAATCTCGTTAGAGATCAGATTCCTGGCGCTTTACTTCCTGCCAGACTTCTTCCATTGCCTCGAGGTCAATTCCGCTCATTTCCAGGCCTCGCGAGGCGACAATCCGCTCAACTTCGCGAAAGCGTCGTTCGAATTTTAGGTTGGCTTTTTGCAGGGCGGTTTCCGCTTTTACACCCAGATGGCGAGAAAGGTTGACGGTCGCAAACAGCAGGTCACCCATCTCTTCCTCAAGCTTTGCTTCATCCACTACCGCCTGCTGCGCTTCGTGCATGACTTCGTCAATCTCTTCGTGCACTTTATCCAGCACCGGGCCGAGGGAGGTCCAGTCAAAACCGACGGCGGAACAGCGCTTCTGGATTTTATGCGCGCGCATCAGCGCGGGCAGGCTCAGCGGAATATCATCCAGCGCCGAGTGCTGGGATTTTTCCGCTCGCTCGGCGCTTTTGATCTGCTCCCAGCGGGCCAGCACCTCCGCGCTGTTCCCTGCGGTGGCATCGCCGAAGATATGGGGATGACGGCGCTCAAGCTTGTCGCTGATGGCAGCGCAGATATCGTCAAAGTTAAAGCGCCCCTCTTCCTGCGCCATTTGCGCATAGAACACCACCTGGAACAGCAGATCGCCCAGCTCGCCGCGCAGGTCGTCAAAATCTTCGCGGGAAATGGCGTCCAGCACCTCGTAGGTCTCTTCAAGGGTATACGGGGCGATGGTGGCGAAAGTCTGCTCTTTGTCCCACGGGCAGCCGTTTTCCGGGTCGCGCAGGCGTTTCATGATGCCGAGCAGGCGGTCGATTTGAGTCATAGTGTTTTCCATTAAAAAAACAAGCCGGGTGGCGGCAAAGCCTTACCCGGCCTTCAGAAGAGTGTGTTTAGCCGCCGTGCAGACGACGCGCGTCAATCACATCCGGCACCTGGTTCAGTTTGCCGAGCACGCGGCCCAGCACCTGCAGGTTGTAGATTTCGATAGTCATATCGATGGTGGCAAGCTGCTCGCGGGTATCGCTGCGGCTGGCGACGCCCAGCACGTTGACCTTCTCGTTGGCGAGAATGGTCGTGATGTCGCGCAGCAGGCCGCTGCGGTCGTTGGCAGTGACGCGCACCACCAGCGAGTAGCCGGCGGAATAGCTCTCACCCCAGACCGCTTCTACGATACGCTCCGGCGCATGCGACTGCAGCTCGGCAAGCTGGTCGCAGTCGGAACGGTGAATGGAAATCCCGCGCCCCTGGGTGATAAAGCCGACGATATCGTCGCCCGGAATAGGCTGGCAGCAGCGGGCAATATGGTGCATCAGATTGCCCACGCCCTCGACCACCACGCGGCCGTTGTCTTTGCTGCGCTGCTGCGGCGCGTAGGTTTTCTGCTGCAGCTGCTTCAGCGCCGCCGCGTCCTGCTCTGCCGCGCTTGGCTTATTGAACTGCGCCTGCAGGAAGTTCACCATCTGATTCAGACGGATATCGCCGCCGCCAATGGCCGCTAGCAGCTCGTCAAGCTCGTTGAAGTTGTAGCGCGGCAGCAGGAATTTCTCCGCCTCTTTCAGGCTTATCCCGATATGCTCCAGCTCGTCGTCGAGGATCTGGCGACCGGCAAGGATGTTCTTGTCACGATCCTGTTTACGGAACCAGGCGTGAATTTTCGAGCGCCCGCGGCTGGTGGTGACGTAGCCCAGGTTCGGGTTAAGCCAGTCACGGCTCGGGTTGGGCTGCTTCTGGGTAATGATTTCAATCTGGTCACCCATCTGCAGTTGATAGGTGAACGGTACGATTCGTCCACCGATTTTCGCCCCGATGCAGCGGTGCCCCACATCGCTGTGGATGTGGTAGGCAAAATCGAGCGGCGTAGAGCCCGCCGGCAGGTCGACAACGTCCCCTTTTGGGGTAAAGACGTAGACGCGATCGTCAAAGACCTGGCTGCGCACTTCGTCGAGCATCTCGCCGGAGTCGGCCATCTCTTCCTGCCACGCAATTAGCTTGCGCAGCCAGGCAATGCGGTCTTCGTGGCCAGAACGCGCTCCGCCGGACGTGCCTTCTTTGTATTTCCAGTGCGCGGCAACGCCCAGCTCGGCGTCCTCGTGCATCTGTTTGGTGCGGATCTGAATCTCGACCGTTTTGCCGCCTGGGCCAAGCACAACGGTATGGATAGACTGATAGCCGTTCGGTTTGGGGTTGGCGACATAGTCATCGAACTCATCGGGAAGATGACGGAAGTGAGTGTGTACTATCCCCAGCGCGGCGTAGCAGTCCTGCAGACGCTCCGCCACGATACGCACGGCGCGCACGTCAAACAGCTCGTCAAAGGCGAGGTGTTTCTTCTGCATTTTGCGCCAGATGCTGTAGATATGCTTAGGCCGGCCGTAGACTTCGGCGCGCACGTTCTCTTCTTTCATCGCCTGGCGCAGCCCGCCGACAAACTCCTCGATATAGTGCTCGCGGTCGATACGGCGCTCGTGCAGGAGTTTGGCAATACGTTTATATTCCGCCGGGTGCAGATAGCGGAAGCAGTAATCTTCCAGCTCCCACTTCAGCTGACCGATCCCTAAGCGGTTCGCCAGCGGCGCATAGATGTTTGTACACTCTTTGGCGGCCAGCACGCGCTCGTCTTCCGGCGCATCCTTCACCTCACGCAGGTGGGCAATACGCTCGGCAAGCTTGATGACCACGCAGCGGAAGTCATCCACCATGGCCAGCAGCATCCGGCGAACGTTGTCGACCTGTTCTGAGGAGACGGAATCGGTGTGCGCGGCTTTGAGCTGGCGGATGGCCGCCATATCGCGCACGCCGTGGATCAGCTCGACTACGGATTTCCCGACGCTGTCGCGCAGCACGTCTTCGCTGACCACGTCCGCATCCGCGAGGGGGAAGAGAAGCGCGGCCTGCAGCGTTTCAATATCCATGTTCAGCATGGATAAGATTTCCACCATCTCCACGCCGCGCCACAGGAGAAGATCGGCATCCGGATGCCCCTGCGTAGTGCGCAGACAATAGGCCCAGGTTTCGGTTAAGCGTTCACACGACTGCTGGCTGGAAATTCCCAGACTTGCGATCCATTTTTGTGGGTCAAATTCCCCAGCTTTATTAAGATGTGCACTTCTTACCGCAACCATTGTCCTCTCCTTTAGGGACCTGGGCCTGTCGAAGTCGACAAGCCAAACAAATTAGATGTGCTCGAACAACACCATCGATTCCAGATGTCCAGTGTGCGGGAACATGTCCAGCATTGCCAGACGCTGAATCTGGTAACCCGCGCTGATTAATGCCTCGCTGTCCCGGGCAAGCGTTGCCGGGTTACAGGAAACATAGACCACACGCTTCGGCGCGAGTTTAATAATATGTGCCATCACACCCGGGGCACCGGCACGCGCCGGGTCGAGCAAAATTTTATCAAAGCCCTGCTTTGCCCACGGCTGTTGGGTGACATCTTCCTCAAGATTTTGATGAAAGAATGTCACATTTTGCAAGCCGTTCTGCTGCGCGTTCTCCTGCCCTTTAGCTACCAGCGCCTCAACGCCTTCCACGCCGACGACGCTGGCCGCTTCTCGCGCCAGCGGCAGCGTGAAGTTGCCCATTCCGCAGAACAGGTCGAGCACCCGATCGCTTTTCTGAACGTCCAGCCACGTCAGCGCTTTCTCAACCATCAGTTGGTTAACGCCATCATTCACCTGAATGAAATCCCGCGGGCTGAACGTTAAGCGTAGCCCGTTTGACGCATACCAGGGCGCCTCACCGGTAACCTGCTCAAGTATCTCGCTTTGTGGTGCAAGGAAAAGCGCCAGGTCGTGGGAATGCGAAAAGCGTTCCAGTTTTTCGCGATCTTTTTTCGACAACGGCGCGGTATGGCGCAGGACCATCAGCGGTCCATTGTTTGCCATGACCAGTTCGACATGCCCGAGGTGGCGAACGCCGTCCAGCCCGGAAAGACAGGTGCGCACTTCCGGAAGCAATGCCTCAAGATGGGGCACCAAAATGGGGCACTGCTGCACATCGACAATGTCACTGGAGCCGGCCTTGCGAAACCCCATCTCCAGCCGCGCCGTTTTTGGCTGATAGCTGAGGCTCAGGCGCGCGCGTCGACGATAGCCCCAGGGCACATCGGAAAGAATTTCGTTAACGTCATGTTTAAGCTGACGCGCCAGCGCGCGGCTTTTGCTTTTTTGCTGTAATTCTTTGCTCGCATGCTGTTGCTGGCAGCCCCCGCAAACGCCAAAATGTGGGCAGCGGGGCTTCACGCGCTCCGGGCTATCGTTGAGGCGACGCTTAACCTGTCCGCGCGCGAACTGGCGTTTATCTTCCGTCAGCGTAATTTCTGCTCGTTCTGTTGGCAGTAAACCTGTTATAAACAGAGCCTTACCATTGTGACGTGCCACTCCCTGACCAAACGGATCGAGGTCCGTGGCTTCAACAGTAATGATTTGACGCGTCGTCACGCGTCGCTTTGCAGAGTAGAATTGCGCCATCGCCGAGATTTTTCTCACATAAACATAATTATCTTAATTGTCCCATAACGGAACGCCATGACCAACTACAGCCTGCGCGCGCGCATGATGATTTTGATCCTCGCCCCCACCGTTCTCATCGGTTTGCTGCTGAGTATCTTCTTTGTGGTGCACCGCTATAACGATTTGCAGCGGCAGCTGGAGGATGCAGGCGCCAGCATTATCGAACCGCTTGCCGTTTCCAGCGAGTACGGTATGAACCTGCAAAACCGCGAATCCATTGGTCAGTTAATCAGCGTGCTCCACCGCCGTCACTCGGACATCGTACGCGCCATTTCCGTTTACGACGAACATAACCGCCTGTTTGTCACCTCGAATTTTCATCTCGATCCGGCGGCCCTGAAGATCCCGGATGGTACGCCGTTCCCGCGCCACCTCACCGTACTGCGGCGCGGTGATATCATGATCCTGCGCACGCCGATCGTATCGGAAAGCTATTCCCCCGATGAGTCTGCGCAATCAGACGCCAAATCCAGCAACAATATGCTGGGATACGTGGCGCTGGAGCTGGATCTCAAGTCGGTCCGGCTACAGCAGTACAAAGAAATTTTCATCTCTGGCGTGATGATGCTGTTCTGCATTGGCATTGCGCTGATCTTCGGCTGGCGCCTGATGCGCGACGTGACGGGCCCCATCCGCAACATGGTTAATACGGTTGACCGCATCCGCCGGGGACAGCTCGACAGCCGGGTGGAAGGGTTTATGCTGGGTGAGCTGGATATGCTGAAAAACGGCATCAACTCGATGGCCATGTCGCTGGCGGCGTATCACGAAGAGATGCAGCACAACGTAGACCAGGCCACGTCCGACCTGCGCGAAACGCTGGAGCAGATGGAGATCCAGAACGTTGAGCTGGATCTGGCGAAAAAGCGCGCCCAGGAAGCGGCACGTATCAAGTCGGAATTCCTTGCCAATATGTCGCACGAGCTGCGTACGCCGCTCAATGGCGTGATCGGCTTTACCCGCCTGACGCTGAAAAGCGAGCTCAACCCGACTCAGCGCGATCACCTGCACACCATTGAACGTTCGGCCAACAACCTGCTGGCGATCATCAACGACGTGCTCGACTTCTCCAAGCTGGAAGCGGGCAAGCTGATCCTGGAGAGTATTCCGTTCCCGCTGCGCAGTACGCTCGATGAGGTGGTGACGCTGCTCGCGCACTCCTCGCACGACAAAGGCCTTGAGCTGACGCTTAATATTAAAAACGACGTGCCGGATAACGTCATTGGCGATCCGCTGCGCCTGCAGCAGGTCATTACCAACCTTGTCGGGAATGCGATTAAATTCACCGAAAGCGGTAACATCGACATTCTGGTAGAAAAACGCTCCATCAGCAGCAATAAGGTGCAGATTGAAGTCCAGATCCGCGATACCGGCATCGGTATTCCGGAGCGGGATCAGTCGCGTCTGTTCCAGGCGTTCCGTCAGGCGGACGCCAGTATCTCCCGCCGTCATGGCGGTACCGGCCTGGGGCTGGTGATCACGCAGCGCCTGGTGAACGAGATGGGCGGCGATATCTCTTTCCACAGCCAGCCGAATCGCGGTTCAACCTTCTGGTTCCACATTAATCTGGACCTCAACCCGAACGTGCTAACCGATGGCCCGGTGACGGACTGCCTGAAAGGCAAGCGTCTGGCCTACGTCGAACCTAACGCGGCGGCAGCGCAATGCGCGCTCGATATTTTAAGCACCACGCCGCTGGAGGTGGTCTACAGCCCAACCTTCTCGGCCCTTTCCGTTGAGCACTACGACATTCTGCTGATGGGGATCCCGGTCACCTTCACCGGCGAACTGACCATGCAGCAGGAGCGGCTGGCGAAAGCCGCGTCAATGACCGACTATCTGCTGCTGGCGCTACCCTGCCACGCCCAGATTAATGCAGAGGAGTTGAAAAACGACGGAGCCGCCGCGTGTCTGCTGAAGCCGCTCACCTCTACCCGCCTCCTGCCCGCGCTTACGGAGTATTGTCGTCTTAGCCAGCATGCTCTCCCGCTGATTGACGACGAGCAAAAATTGCCGATGAGCGTGATGGCGGTGGATGATAATCCGGCCAACCTGAAGCTGATTGGCGCGTTGCTTGAAGACCAGGTTCAGCACGTTGAGCTCTGCACCAGCGGCGCGCAGGCGGTTGAACAGGCGAAGCAGATGCAGTTCGATTTAATCCTGATGGATATACAGATGCCGGGCATGGATGGCATTCGGGCCTGCGAGCTGATCCACCAGCTGCCGCATCAGCAGCAAACCCCGGTTATTGCGGTCACCGCGCACGCGATGGCCGGACAGAAAGAGAAGCTGCTGAGCGCCGGAATGAATGATTATCTGGCGAAGCCCATCGATGAAGAGAAACTTCACAACCTGCTGTTACGCTACAAGCCGGGTCATATTGGCGGGACGTACACGGTTTCCAGCGAGCCGGTTGAAATCAGCGTTAACCAGAACGCCACCTTTGACTGGCAGCTTGCGCTGCGCCAGGCGGCAGGTAAGCCCGACCTGGCCCGCGAAATGCTGCAAATGCTGGTCGCGTTTCTGCCGGAAATTCGCAATAAGGTGGAAGAGCAGCTGGTGGGTGAAAACCCGGAAGCGCTGCTGGAAGCAATCCACAAGCTGCACGGCAGCTGCGGGTACAGCGGCGTGCCGCGGCTGAAAAACCTCTGCCAGCTGCTGGAGCAGCAGCTGCGTGCCGGCACGCCGGAATCGGAGCTTGAACCGGAGTTCCTGGAGCTGCTGGATGAAATGGATAACGTAACGCGGGAAGCGACGAAGTTGCTGGGGAGCTGAGGTAAAAGCCCGGTGGCGCTACGCTTACCGGGCCTACAATTGCGGGTGCGGCCTGATGCCCTCACCCACAGGGAGAGGGAGAACTACATTCCCTGCCCCACTTTCAGCACCGCCGCGATATTCCTTGCGGTCATCCTGACGTTCTCGCTGGCATTTTCCAGCGCGTCCTCCAGTGAGCAGATGGTGTAGATCACGCTAAACACCGCATCAATGCCGTGATCGTGTACCACGCCAACGTCCGCCGTCAGGCTGCCTGCAATGCCGATAACGGGTTTGTTAAAGCGTTTTGCCACTTTCGCCACGCCAACAGGGACTTTGCCGTGGATCGTCTGGCTGTCGATGCGGCCTTCTCCCGTGATCACCAGATCCGCATCGGCCACCTGGTCGGCCAGGTGTAGCGCATCGGTCACGATCTCAATGCCCTGGCGCAGCTCCGCGCCGCAAAAGGCGTACAGCGCGGCCCCCATGCCCCCCGCCGCGCCGCCGCCAGCAAGGTTTAGCACGTCGATATCCAGATCCCGGGCAATGACTCTCGCATACTGCGCCAGCGCGTTGTCCAGGGTGACGATCATCTCGGGTGTGGCCCCCTTTTGCGGGCCAAATACGGCTGACGCGCCATCCTTACCGGTGAGCGGATTCGTCACATCACAGGCGACCTCTATCCGGCACTCCGCCAGACGTCTGTCCAGCCCGCTCAGGTCGATACGCGCGAGTTTTCCCAGTTCGCCCCCGCCCTGTCCAAGAGGCTGTTCGCTGGCGTCCAGCAGCTTTGCCCCCAACGCCTGCACCATCCCTGCTCCGCCGTCATTGGTAGCGCTGCCGCCGATGCCGATGATGATATGCTTAACGCCCGCATCCAGCGCGTGACGAATAAGTTCGCCCGTGCCCCAGGAGGTGGTTTTCAGGGGATTACGCTGCGAAGGGACGACCAGCTCCAGGCCGCTTGCCGCCGCCATTTCAATAAAGGCACTCTGCTCGTCTCCGGATAAGCCATAAAACCCTTCCACGCGCTCACCCAGCGGACCGGTCACCGGAACATGCACAATGCGTCCCTGCGTTGCCGCGATCATCGCCTCAACCGTCCCTTCGCCACCGTCCGCGACCGGCAGTTTGACGTAAACCGCCTCGGGGAAGATCTCGCGAAAACCACGTTCTATCGCTGTCGCAACCTCAAGCGCACTCAAACTTTCCTTATACGAGTCCGGTGCGATAACAATTTTCATAAGCCATCCTTACGCATAGTCGTTACGTTAAGCATACACCACGTAAAAGACCGCTCGTGGGAGCGGTCCCAATGCGTTTATCGTACCATGCACGGGCGTTTATTGTCGAATGTCCAGTCCGGGATCAGATACTGCATCGCCATCGCGTCGTCGCGCGCGCCCAGACCGTGTTTCTGATACAGCTCATGAGCCTTCATGACCTGGTCCATATCCAGCTCAACTCCCAGCCCCGGTGAGGAAGGCACCTGCACCATGCCACCTTTGATCTCAAACGGCCGCTTAGTCAGACGCTGATTACCTTCCTGCCAGATCCAGTGCGTGTCGATAGCGGTAATCGTGCCCGGAGCGGCGGCGGCAACGTGCGTGAACATCGCCAGCGACACGTCGAAGTGGTTATTAGAGTGCGAGCCCCAGGTCAGGCCAAACTCGTGGCACATTTGCGCCACGCGCACCGACCCCTGCATCGTCCAGAAGTGCGGGTCAGCCAGCGGAATATCGACGGACTGCAATGACAGGGTGTGTCCCATCTGACGCCAGTCGGTGGCAATCATATTGGTCGCGGTCGGCAGCCCCGTGGCGCGACGGAATTCCGCCATGACTTCACGGCCCGAGAAGCCCTGTTCAGCCCCACACGGATCTTCCGCATACGCCAGCACGCCCTTCAGCTGCTTGCCAATTTTGATCGCTTCATCAAGCGACCACGCGCCGTTCGGATCCAGCGTCACGCGGGCCTGCGGGAAGCGTTTTGCCAGCGCGGTGACGGCTTCGGCCTCTTCTTCACCGGCCAGCACGCCGCCCTTCAGTTTGAAATCATTAAAGCCATATTTTTCGTACGCGGCTTCCGCCAGGCGCACCACCGCATCCGGGGTCATCGCCTCGTCGTGGCGGAGTCGATACCAGTCGCATTGTTCATCAGCCTGACTCTGATAAGGCAATCGCGTCAGCCTGCGGTCGCCGACAAAGAACAGATAGCCCAGCATTTCCACTTCGCTGCGCTGCTGCCCCTCGCCCAACAGCGACGCAACGTTAACGCCCAGATGCTGACCCAGCAGGTCCAGCATCGCGGATTCAATCCCGGTAACCACGTGAATGGTGGTGCGCAGATCGAAGGTCTGCAGGCCACGCCCTCCGGCATCGCGATCGGCAAAGGTGTTGCGCACGGTGTTGAGGATATTTTTGTACTCACCCAGCGTTTTGCCCACGACCAGCGGAATGGCATCTTCCAGCGTCCGGCGGATCTTCTCCCCGCCCGGAATTTCGCCCACGCCCGTATGGCCGGAATTGTCTTTGATAATGACAATATTGCGGGTGAAGAATGGCGCATGCGCGCCGCTCAGGTTCATCAGCATGCTGTCATGGCCAGCAACCGGAACGATCTGCATGGCGGTGACTACAGGGGTAGAAAAAGTACTCATCGTGTAATCCTTTTATCAGTGACGTCCAAAAACAGGGCGCTTACGGTCAAATGTCCAGCCGGGGATCAGGTATTGCATCGGGCCCGCGTCGTTACGCGAGCCGCCCGGTAGCTTTTTATACGCCTCATGGGCTTTATGGATCTGATCCCAGTCAATCTCCACGCCCAGCCCCGGCGCATCCGGTACGGCAATCTTGCCATTGATGATTTCCAGCGGATTTTTCGTCAGGCGGGCTTCCCCTTCCTGCCAAATCCAGTGGGTGTCGATGGCGGTCGGGTTACCCGGCGCCGCCGCGCCAACGTGGGTAAACATCGCCAGCGAAATATCAAAGTGGTTGTTCGAGTGACAGCCCCAGGTCAGCCCCCAGTCATCGCACAGCTGCGCCACGCGCACTGCACCTGAAAGCGTCCAGAAGTGAGGGTCCGCCAGCGGAATGTCGACGGCGTTCAGCATCACTGCATGACCCATTTCACGCCAGTTGGTGGCGATCATATTGGTCGCGACCGGCAGCCCGGTGGCGCGACGAAACTCGGCCATGACTTCACGGCCAGAGAAGCCCTGCTCCGCGCCACAGGGGTCTTCCGCATAGGTCAGGACATCCCCCAGCCCTTTGCACAGGCTAATCGCTTCGTCCAGCAGCCATGCGCCGTTGGGATCGACGGTGATCCGTGCATCCGCAAAGCGTTTTTTCAGCGCCCGGGCCGTTTCAATCTCCTGCTCGCCGGGCAGCACACCGCCCTTCAGCTTGAAATCCTTAAAGCCGTAGCGATCCTGCGCCGCCTCGGCCAGACGCACTACCGCGTCGCTGGAGAGCGCTTCCTGGTGGCGCAGGCGATACCAGTCGTGATCGCCCGTGGATCGCGCCAGATACGGGAGATCGGTCTTATTGCGATCGCCAACGTAGAACAGATAGCCCAGCACCGTTACCGCATCGCGCTGTTTGCCGGGCCCCAGCAGCTCGCAAACCGGAACATTGAGCGCCTTACCCAGCAAGTCGAGCAGGGCGGCCTCCAGCGCGGCAACCGCGTTGACGCGCAGTTCGAACGTCCAGGCACCTTTACCGAACGTATCAAAGTCTGCCGACTGATTGCCCTTATGCACCCGCTGAACCACCTTGTTCAGACGGGCGATCTCCTGGCCCACCACCTGCGGAATGGCATCAACCAGCGTCTGGTAAATCACCTCTCCGCCCGGGGCCTCGCCCACGCCGGTATTCCCTGCGCTGTCTTTCAGCACAACGATATTACGGGTAAACCAGGCGTTATGCGCACCGCCGATATTGAGCAGCATGCTGTCCTGCCCGGCCACCGGGATGACCTTCATCTCCGTAACGGTTGGACTCGATTGCGTTGTCATCATCCACGCTCCGCTACAGGTTTAAGTTCGACGCGTTTGATATCCCCCACCAGCACCAGGTAACTCAGCACCGCCACCAGCGCATGCACACCCACGTAGATTAGCGCACCGTTGAAAGAGCCGGTGGGCCGACGATGTAGCCGATAGCGATAGGCGTAACAATCCCGGAGATGTTGCCGAACATGTTGAACAGGCCGCCGCTCAGGCCGCTGATCTCCTTCGGCGCCGTATCCGCCATCACCGCCCAGCCCAGCGCGCCAATGCCTTTGCCGAAGAAGGCCATCGCCATAAAGCCGATAATCATCCATTCGGCGTTGACGTAGTTACAGAACACCATGGTCATGGAGAGCAGCATGCCGAGCACAATCGGGGTTTTACGCGCAATGTTCAGCGAGCCGGTACGGCGCATCAGCCAGTCGGAAATCACTCCGCCGAGCACGCCGCCGACGAAGCCGCAGATTGCCGGGACCGACGCGACAAATCCCGCTTTCAGAATCGACATGCCGCGTGCCTGCACCAGGTATACCGGGAACCAGGTGATGAAAAAGTAGGTTAAGGCGTTAATACAATACTGGCCCAGATAGATACCGATCATCATACGCGAACCGACGAGCTGCTTGATCTGCGCCCATTTCTGGCTGAACGGGACTTTTGCTTTTGCGGATTTCTGATCCATATTGATCAGCGCGCCGCCTTCCGCGATGTACTCCAGCTCTTTTTTGTTCACGCCTGGATGCTGATTAGGTTCGTGGATCACTTTCAGCCAGACGAAGCTGATGACGATCCCAAGCCCGCCCATGAAGAAGAAGACGTGCGACCAGCCCACCTCATGCGTCAGCCAGCCCATGATTGGCGCGAAGATCACCGTTGCGAAGTACTGTGCGGAGTTGAAAATCGCCACCGCCGTTCCCCTCTCCTGCGCCGGGAACCAGGCAGCGACAATGCGGCTGTTCCCCGGGAAGGAAGGTGCTTCCGCTAAGCCTACCAGGAAGCGCAGCGTGAAGAGCGCCACGATAATGCCGAAGCCGCTGAAGATATCGACGAAACCCTGCAACAGGGTAAACATCGACCAGATAAAGATGGACCAGAAATAGACGCGTTTAGATCCAAAACGGTCCAGCAGCCAGCCGCCAGGAATTTGCCCGATGACGTAGGCCCATGAGAATGCGGAGAAAACGTAACCCATGCCCACCGGATCAAGGCCGATATCTTTTGCCATTTCCGAACCGGCAATCGACAGCGTGGCGCGGTCACCATAGTTAAAGGATGTGACGATAAACAGCATCACCACTATCCAGTAGCGGGCGTTGGTGCGCTTTTCAGCGCTGCTCGCTGCGTGGCTTAATGTACTCATTGTTGCACTCCTGAAACATAGCTTTCGCCTGGTTCATTCTGTACAGCACCGGTAGGGTAATCAGAATGAGATTGGTGTTTTGTCGTTTTGGTACGGCCTGACGCCGTTTTATAGTGACCGGAAAAGTATATGAAGGAGTGCCTCATCACCTCACCGTGCAGAAACACAGTATTAAAGGGTGTATGAGAGGTTGTTTATGGCATAAGCCCAGGGGAATGGAAGGTGGTTCACGGAATTGGCGTTTGGAGCGGGGTGTAGCGCCGGGTGGCGGCTCCGCCTTACCCGGCCTACACAACTATTTAAGGAGAGTTGCCCAGTGCTCGACCCATGGGTTTGATTCGCTTTCAGGCTCCGGATGCTCTCCGGCATCAATCAGCAACATCTCGCCGACGCGCTGGGCGCTCTGTTCCTGCAGGAGCGCATCGAACTGCTTGCCGCCGCCGCAGAAGTTGGCGTAAGAGCTGTCGCCCAGGGCAATGATGCCGTAGTGCACGTCCGGCTGATAGCCAAGCTGGTCTTTAATGCCCTGGAAAAGCGGCACGATGCTGTCCGGCAGATCGCCCTGCCCGGTGGTGGAGGTCACCACCAGAATGTATTTATCTTGATACTTTTCCCAGTCTGCCAGTTCCGGATCTTCATAGACCGTGGCTTTATGGCCCTGGCTGGCGAGTATTGCCTCAGCCTCTTCCGCTACCAGCAGCGAGTTGCCGTACATTGTGCCGACAAAAATGCCTACTTCAGCCATGATATTTTCCCATAATGAATACGTTTATCGTTCATCCTGAACGTTGCCCGATACAAACTCAACCCTTTCATTTTCGGGGAGTTGTCCCAGCCAGCCAAACTGTGACAGCGCCTGCATCCAGACGTCGTCCAGCCCCGCACGGATGGTCAGCGCTTCGCCGGTAAACGGGTGCGTCAGGCTCAGCTCGCTGGCGTGCAGCATCAGACGATGGCAGCCAAAGTGTTCGGCCGCACTGCGGTTCTGGCGCAAATCACCGTGTTTGCTGTCACCAATAATCGGATGGCGCAGGTGCGCAAGATGGCGTCGCAGCTGGTGCTTACGCCCGGTTTTAGGCAGAAGCTCAACCAGGCTGTAGCGTGTGGTCGGAAATTTGCTGGTTGCAACCGGCATTTCGGTCGTCGCCATGCCGCGATAATCCGTTACTGCGGGCTGCGGACCTTTGTCATCGCGGGCAAATTTATCGGCGATTTTGTCCAGCTCCTCTACCAGCGGATAGTCCAGCGTGGCGGCTTCCGTCAGCCAGCCGCGCACGATCGCGTGGTAGCGCTTTTGCATCTGATGCTGTTCAAACTGCTGTGACAGCAGGCGTCCCGCCTCGCTGGAAAGCCCCATCAGCAGCACGCCGGAGGTCGGCCTGTCGAGACGATGGGCGGTAAAAACATGCTGACCAATCTGGTCGCGAACGGTCTGCATCACCACCACTTTCTCATCGCGATCGAGCCAGCTGCGGTGTACCAGCCAGCCTGACGGTTTATTCACCGCCACCAGCCACTCGTCCTGATAGAGGATCTCAAGCGTCATGCATCTTCACCGGCAAACAGGGCATCCAGTTTTTCCAGTTCGACCAGCATCACGTCGCGCGCAGGGTGCGTCGCCTCGAGCGCCATTTCATAGTAGGGAGAGACAGCAAACGCCTGCGGAAGCGGGTGACCGCCCTCAAGCAGGGCGTGCATGCGGGGAATTAACACCCACTGCAGCCACTCATACGGGGCCAGCGTATCCAGGCAGAAGGGCTGGGTGCTCGCGAACGCTTCTGGCTGCGGCGCGGTCTCCTGCCACAGCTGATGTTGGCGCAAAAGGGCTTCGATGGCGTGCAACTGAGCACGAACGCTATCGTGTTGCGTCATAGTAACCTCAACTGAAAAAGTGAACGGCGCGCAGCATAGCATTGCGGAAGGCAGAAATAAAAAAAGGGAGCACTGTAAAAACAGTGCTCCCGGTTCGTTTCGCAGCATTCCAGCTACAATTCGTGCTCCCTGCTCATCCGTGACAACTTTTCCTGAAGCCCGAAGGCCTGGTCATCCGTAAGCCAATGCATCCTGCACACATCTTCCTGACGTGTTTGTCTCATCCTGAAACGTCCTGGCCTTCCTGACCCACCGACCATCCTGACCGGCTCTCGTTCTCCTTCCTGGAGGTGTCCCTTACGCATCCTGCGTTATCCACTTCGCTTCATAATGAAGCCTTCCTGCAGCGCCATCCTGACGAGTCCTGTGTGAGAAACGCCGTCATCCTGATGTTCGTTTCTCGTGTCGGCGTCCTGTCGACGGAGATAGAATCCGCTATTCCGCTTCGTCTTACAACCCACCCTTTCTGGGTTGTAAGCCGTAAGAAATCCCTAAAAACGATACGATGAACAGGTAATCCATTGAAAAACAGAGTGATATTAATCTGAATTAAATGAGGTAATACTGAATCTTCAGCGATCTCTCACAAACGTTGTAAGAGATCTCTCACACGCGCTATAGCATCATGGATTACAGAAGTGGCTCAAGTCGGGTAAGGAAATCCGCAAGAGAGGGGGCGAGAGTCTCGCGATTGCGGGTGCCGATAGTCTCTTTAATTACTTCACCTGACAGGTTACAGACGGAGATAACGTCCAGTTCACTGTCCAGCGTGGCAATAAAGAGCGTCGGAGAAAGCTTAAGTCGTTTTTGCGTGACCAGATGACCAATCAGGTTTTCCTGAACACGCTGCAGATCGTCTTCGCTCCAGGTCTGCAACAGCGTCAGCGTAACATCAGCAAAGCGCGCGGGCATATCCCCTGCGAACTGCGTGGTATAAAACGCATGAACCGCTGGTTGTACCATAATGTCCATTGCCCGTTCAACCGCATTTACATTTTGCTCGCCGTCGAAAGGTTTTGGCTGCCAGATAACGTAATCGTCGACTGAAGAGATAATGCACGGCGAAGGTACACCATACAAATCAGCACTTTGCGGCCAAGTCTGGTCCTTTTCATGCCATGCGTCACAGTAGCGGGCCGTGAAGGTAGTGAGGGCATTTGCAGTTTCGATGTCCACCGATTTCTCTCTTCTTGTCAGACAGGATAAACTCAGGCCATAAGTGTACCTGTAAAGTGGCTATGAAACATGTCTTACGAAAATCATCAGGCGTTAACCGGCTTAACGCTGGGTAAATCGACCGATTACCGCGATACCTACGATGCAAGCCTGCTTCAGGGCGTGCCGCGCAGCCTGAACCGCGATCCTCTGGGCCTGCATGCAGACGCATTGCCGTTTGTCGGCGGTGACATCTGGACGCTGTACGAACTCTCCTGGCTTAACGCGCGCGGTCTGCCGCAGGTGGCGGTGGGCCACGTTGAGCTGGATTACGCCAGCGTTAATCTCGTCGAGTCCAAAAGCTTTAAGCTCTATCTCAACAGTTTTAACCAGACAAAATTCAACAGCTGGGACGACGTTCAGCACACCCTGGAACGTGATTTAAGCGCCTGCGCGCAGGGAAAGGTGAGCGTTTCACTGTATCGCCTGCACGAGCTGGAAGGGCAGCCAGTCGCCCACTTCAACGGGACCTGCATCGACGATCAGGATATTGAGGTGGAGAATTATGAATTCAGCGCCGATTACCTCGAAAACGCCGCGAGCGGAAAAGTGGTCGAAGAGACGCTGGTCAGCCACCTGCTGAAATCCAACTGCCTGATCACCCACCAGCCGGACTGGGGCTCGGTGCAGATCCAGTACCGCGGCCCGAAAATCGACCGGGAAAAATTGCTGCGCTACCTGGTGTCGTTCCGCCATCACAACGAATTCCACGAGCAGTGCGTGGAGCGTATCTTTAGCGATATTCAGCGTTTCTGCCAGCCAGAAAAACTGAGCGTTTACGCGCGCTACACCCGCCGCGGCGGTCTGGACATCAACCCGTGGCGCACCAACACCGATTTTGTGCCGGCAACGGGACGGCTGGTGCGTCAATAATATAAATATTTTCACAATATGCGCGGTATCTTCCGCGCTTTAGGTTGTGAAACGTCACACGCCAGGGCTATTGTAATCAACAGGGAAAGACGATAATCGTCCCGTAAGGAGCTCACTTGATTACACATATTAGCCCGCTTGGCTCAATGGATATGTTGTCGCAGCTGGAAGTGGACATGCTTAAGCGCACGGCCAGCAGCGATCTTTATCAACTGTTTCGTAACTGTTCACTTGCCGTACTGAACTCCGGAAGCCTGACAGATAACAGTAAAGAACTACTGTCCCGCTTTGAAAGCTTTGATATCAACGTGCTGCGTCGCGAGCGTGGCGTGAAGCTTGAAGTCATCAACCCGCCGGAAGAGGCCTTTGTCGACGGGCGCATCATTCGTTCACTTCAGGCTAACCTGTTTGCCGTGCTGCGTGACATCCTGTTTGTTAACGGGCAGATCCACAACGCAGGCCGTTTCCAGCATCTCGACCTGGAAAGCTCAGTCCATATCACCAACCTGGTGTTCTCCATTTTG
This sequence comes from Enterobacter asburiae, assembly GCF_001521715.1. Classification (NCBI taxonomy): domain Bacteria; kingdom Pseudomonadati; phylum Pseudomonadota; class Gammaproteobacteria; order Enterobacterales; family Enterobacteriaceae; genus Enterobacter; species Enterobacter asburiae. Next base: position 4,464,712 of record NZ_CP011863.1, on the reverse strand, counting down.
CGTAACGCCCGCGCCCTGCACGTTGGCGAAGCGCCGAACATGGTCGTCTGCTGGGGCGGCCACTCCATTAACGAAACCGAATACCTTTATGCCCGTCGGGTAGGAACGCAGCTCGGCCTGCGCGAGCTGAACATCTGTACCGGCTGCGGTCCAGGTGCGATGGAAGCACCAATGAAAGGTGCCGCAGTGGGACACGCGCAGCAGCGTTATAAAGAGGGGCGGTTTATCGGCATGACCGAGCCGTCAATCATAGCCGCTGAGCCGCCTAACCCGCTGGTTAACGAGCTGATTATCATGCCGGATATCGAGAAACGTCTTGAAGCGTTTGTCCGTATCGCCCACGGCATTATCATCTTCCCGGGCGGCGTGGGGACAGCGGAAGAGCTGCTCTATCTGCTGGGTATTCTGATGAACCCGGCCAACAAAGATCAGGTTCTGCCGCTGATCCTGACCGGGCCAAAAGAGAGCGCCGACTACTTCCGCGTGCTGGACGAGTTTATCGTGCACACGCTGGGTGAAGCCGCGCGTCGTCACTATCGCATCATCATTGACGATGCCGCGGAAGTGGCGCGCCAGATGAAAAAAGCGATGCCGTTGGTAAAAGAAAACCGTCGCGATACCGGCGATGCGTACAGCTTTAACTGGTCAATCCGCATCGCGCCGGACCTGCAGATCCCGTTCGAGCCAACGCATGAAAATATGGCGAACCTGAAACTCTACCCGGACCAGCCGGTGGAAGTCCTGGCGGCCGATCTGCGTCGTGCCTTCTCCGGGATTGTGGCGGGCAACGTCAAAGAGATGGGCATCCGCGCCATTGAACAGTACGGTCCGTACAAGATCCACGGCGATCCGGAGATGATGCGCCGCATGGACGACATGCTGCAGGGCTTTGTCGCTCAGCACCGCATGAAGCTGCCGGGCTCAGCCTACATTCCTTGCTACGAAATCTGCACCTAACGCTCAGCAGCATCTGATCAAAGCCGGGTCGCCCTGTTGCGCGTCCCGGCTTTTTTATTACCGAGGTAATTCATACGCATCACTTATGTCTTTTACAAACTATGCGCAAACGCAAACGATTACCTTGTTTTTTCAACCGTAAATTATCAGCCTTAATCTAAATTACATGCCAGAAAATACTAAAAACCCATTTCTTTACAGCGAAAGACACCTATATCACGGGTCAGTCTTTCAGCTCACATGTCGTTGGTGGTAGCCTTCGCGCCCGTAAATTCTCTTTGATGTTTTTTTAACAGATAAATGGTCTAAAGATGCCCACATCATAAGTGGATTATTGCATTTGGGATCAGGATCACTGATAGATTCATAACTAGAATGTATCTTTCCGCCCGCCAATAGTTACGGGCGAAAATTATTAAAAAACCGTCACTGAACGAATTTCATATTACCGTCAGGCACTTTTTCATCGGATTTGACTAAAAAACCTGACAATTCGCTTCCTCCAGGAGATACAGATGGAAACCACTCAAACCAGCACCGTTGCTTCGATTGAATCCCGAAGTGGTTGGCGCAAAACGGATACCATGTGGATGCTTGGCCTTTACGGCACAGCAATCGGCGCTGGTGTACTGTTCCTTCCTATCAACGCAGGCGTCGGCGGTCTGATCCCGCTGATCATTATGGCTATCATTGCTTTCCCGATGACCTTCTTTGCACACCGCGGTCTGACCCGCTTCGTGCTGTCCGGTAAAAACCCGGGCGAAGACATCACTGAAGTTGTTGAAGAGCATTTCGGCGTTGGCGCAGGTAAACTAATTACCCTGCTCTACTTCTTCGCGATTTACCCTATTCTGCTGGTCTACAGCGTGGCAATCACCAACACCGTTGAAAGCTTCATGATGCACCAGCTGCACATGACGCCGCCGCCGCGTGCGATTCTGTCTCTGATCCTGATCGTGGGCATGATGACTATCGTTCGCTTCGGTGAGCAGATGATTGTGAAAGCAATGAGCGTACTGGTCTTCCCGTTCGTTATTGCTCTGATGGTGCTGGCTTGCTACCTGATCCCACAGTGGAACGGTGCAGCGCTGGAAACCCTGTCCCTGAGCAGCGCATCGGCAACCGGTAACGGCCTGCTGATGACCCTCTGGCTGGCGATTCCAGTGATGGTGTTCTCTTTCAACCACTCCCCAATCATTTCTTCTTTCGCTGTGGCGAAACGTGAAGAGTACGGTAATGGCGCAGAGAAGAAGTGCTCCAGCATCCTGGCACGCGCTCACATCATGATGGTACTGACCGTAATGTTCTTCGTCTTCAGCTGCGTACTGAGCCTCTCCCCGGTGGATCTGGCGGCAGCGAAAGAGCAGAACATCTCTATTCTGTCTTACCTGGCGAACCACTTTAACGCACCGGTCATTGCGTGGATGGCACCAATCATCGCGATTATCGCCATCACCAAATCCTTCCTGGGCCACTACCTCGGCGCGCGTGAAGGCTTCAACGGTATGGTGATTAAATCTCTGCGCGGTAAAGGCAAGAGCATTGAAATCAACAAGCTGAACAAAATCACTGCGCTGTTCATGCTGCTCACCACCTGGGCGGTAGCAACGCTGAACCCAAGCATCCTGGGCATGATTGAAACCCTGGGCGGCCCGGTCATCGCGATGATTCTGTTCCTGATGCCGATGTACGCGATTCAGAAAGTCCCTGCTATGCGCAAGTACAGCGGTCATGTGAGCAACGTGTTTGTAGTTATCATGGGTCTTATCGCAATCTCTGCGATCTTCTACTCCCTGTACACCATGTTCTGATCATCACCCGCGCCGTCTTCGGACGGCGCACTCCTCCCTCTCTGACTGAAAGCAATGGACGCATCATGATTAGCGTATTCGATATCTTCAAAATCGGTATTGGTCCTTCCAGCTCTCACACCGTCGGACCAATGAAAGCCGGTAAGCAGTTCACGGATGACTTGATTGCACGCGGTATCTTGCATGACATTACCCGCGTGGTTGTCGATGTATACGGCTCGCTTTCCCTGACCGGGAAAGGCCACCATACCGATATCGCCATTATCATGGGCCTGGCGGGAAACCTGCCGGATACCGTTGATATTGATGCGATCCCTGGCTTCATCCAGGATGTGAACACCCACGGTCGCCTGCTGCTGGCGAACGGTGAGCATGAGGTTGAATTCCCGGTTGACCACTGCATGAATTTCCATGCGGACAACCTGTCGCTGCACGAAAACGGCATGCGCATTACCGCGCTGGCCGGCGACAAAGCGGTATACAGCCAGACGTATTACTCTATCGGCGGCGGTTTTATCGTCGACGAAGACCACTTTGGTCAAACCAATACCTCTTCTGTCGAAGTGCCGTATCCGTACAAAACGGCGGCGGATCTTCAGCGTCACTGTCAGGAGACGGGCCTTTCCCTCTCCGGCCTGATGATGAAAAACGAGCTGGCACTTCACAGTAAAGAAGAGCTCGAACAGCACTTCACTAACGTCTGGGAAGTGATGCGCGGCGGTATTGAGCGCGGGATCACCACCGAAGGCGTTCTGCCGGGCAAGCTTCGCGTGCCGCGTCGCGCTGCTGCACTGCGCCGTATGCTGGTGAGCACCGACAAAACGACGACGGACCCGATGGCCGTTGTAGACTGGATCAACATGTTCGCCCTGGCGGTAAACGAAGAGAACGCCGCAGGGGGCCGAGTGGTCACCGCGCCGACTAACGGCGCCTGCGGTATCGTTCCGGCGGTGCTGGCGTACTACGACAAGTTTATCCGTGAAGTGAACGCGAACTCGCTGGCGCGCTACCTGCTGGTCGCCAGTGCGATTGGTTCGCTGTATAAGATGAACGCGTCTATCTCCGGTGCGGAAGTGGGCTGTCAGGGTGAAGTCGGCGTGGCGTGCTCCATGGCGGCGGCGGGTCTGGCCGAACTGCTGGGTGCAAGCCCGACACAGGTGTGCATTGCTGCGGAAATCGGCATGGAGCATAACCTGGGGCTGACCTGTGACCCGGTTGCCGGACAGGTACAGGTACCGTGCATCGAACGTAACGCGATTGCCTCCGTGAAGGCGGTGAACGCGGCACGTATGGCGCTGCGCCGTACCAGCGAACCGCGCGTCTGTCTCGATAAGGTTATCGAAACCATGTACGAAACCGGTAAAGATATGAACGCCAAATACCGCGAAACCTCTCGCGGCGGCCTGGCGATGAAGATCGTAACCTGCGATTAAGCCCCTCAGGAAGCCTCGTTTTGCGAGGCTTCTTCCTGTTTTCCCCACCATTCATAGTTTCACGCTGCTGACAGTGTTACCCTTCACGCATGAGATAGAAGGGAGATTATCTGTGGCCGTTCATTTACTTATCGTCGATGCTCTTAACCTGATTCGCCGTATCCATGCGGTACAGGGGACGCCTTGTAAAGACACCTGCCTGCACGCGCTGGAACAGCTTATCCGCCACAGTGAGCCCACCCATGCGGTCGCGGTATTTGATGACGAAGCCCGCAACACGGGCTGGCGACACCAGCGTCTGCCCGACTACAAAGCCGGACGCGCCCCGATGCCGGACGATCTTCACGCCGAGTTGCCCATGCTGCGCGCTGCATTTGAACAGCGGGGCGTTCCCTGCTGGGGCGCACAGGGAAACGAAGCCGACGATCTCGCGGCCACCCTGGCCGTAAAGGTGGCAAGTGCCGGACATCAGGCCACTATCGTTTCAACTGACAAAGGCTATTGCCAGCTGCTCTCTCCGACTATTCGCATTCGTGACTATTTTCAAAAACGCTGGCTGGACGCGCCGTTTATTGCCAGCGAGTTCGGCGTATCGCCCGAGCAACTGCCGGATTACTGGGGGCTGGCAGGCATCAGCAGTTCTAAAGTTCCGGGTGTCGCCGGTATTGGGCCGAAAAGCGCCGCGCAGCTGCTGACCGATTTTCAAAGTCTGGAAGGGATTTACGCCCGTCTGGATGGGGTACCGGAAAAGTGGCGCAAGAAGCTGGAGGCGCATAAAGAGATGGCGTTTATCTGCCGGGAAATCGCAACGCTACAGACGGATTTACAGCTGGACGGGAATTTACAGCAGTTGCGGTTAGAACGTTAATATCCCCTCACCCTACCCTCTCCCCATGGGGGAGAGGAAACTGCCCGGTGCGGTCTTTTCCCCCCTCGCCCCTTTGGGGAGAGGGCCGGGGTGAGGGGCAATCAGCGCACTATCGCTCGTCGCGACGTCCACCGACCGCAGCCCACCAGCGACGAATATGCACCGTCACCTCTTCACGGTCGTGATACAGCTGACGCGCCTGGATCTCTACGTTAATACCGTTTTCGTCCATCTGTTCCTGAATGTAGGCCAGGTTCTGCGACACTTCCTCATAGCGCTTTTTCATCGGCAGCTTGAGGTTGAAAATGGTCTCACGACACCAGCCGTTGACCAGCCAGGAGGCCATCAGCGCGGCGACTTTTGCCGGCTTCTCAACCATATCGCACACCATCCACGAGATGTTGTTACGGTTCGGGCGATAACGGAAACCGTCTTCACGCAGCCAGGTGACCTGCCCGGTGTCCATCAGGCTTTGCGCCATTGGGCCGTTATCAACGGACGATACCCACATATTGCGTTTCACCAGCTGATAGGTCCAGCCGCCCGGACACGCGCCAAGGTCGACGGCGTACATGCCGTTTGCCAGACGCTCATCCCACTCATCTGCCGGGATAAAGACGTGGAACGCCTCTTCCAGCTTGAGCGTGGAACGGCTTGGCGCATCGGACGGGAAGCGCAAACGCGGGATACCCATAAAGAAGGGAGAGTTGTTGGTGGTGTACGAATAGCCTGTATAGCAGCAGCCCGGTGCGATAAAGAAGATATGCACCACCGGACGCTTCGGCGTTTCGTAGTTCGTCAGCACGCCCGCATCACGCAGCGCCGCACGCAGCGGCACGGTGAACTTACGGCAGAACTTCATCAGCTCTTTACTTTCGTTGGTATCCGCCACTTCAACGCGCAGATCGCCGCCCTTCTCCACCACGCCCTGCAGCATGCCAACAATAGGCGTGATGCGGTCTTCCGGCGGAAGATCCTTCAGCAGCTCACCCGCGACAAACATCTGGCGAGCGAAGATCAGCGAGCTGAACGGCAGCTCGCGCGCCAGCTTGTCTGCGTCTTCAGCCTGATAGCACTCGAATACCACATAGCCCGCGTTTTCTTTTACGCGGGCAAAGCCGAAGACTTCGCGCTTCGCCGCTTTATCGGTAATTTCCGCGGCGCACTCTTTCTCAAACCCCGGGCGACAATATAAAACAACCTTATTCATGAACAACGCCCTTGCGTTTCAGACGGATAGCTCCGATAAACATTAATACCCAACCCGCCAGGAAGCTGAAGCCGCCGACAGGTGTAACAAACGCCCACAGGCGCAGATGTGAGAGTGCAAGGCAGTACAGGCTACCGCTAAACAACACGGTACCCAGCGCCATAAACACGCTGCTCCAGTAAAACCAGATACTGATACGACGCTGCATCGCCACCGCCAGCCCAAAAATCGCCAACGTGTGGAATGCCTGATATTCAAGGCCGGTCTGGATCCAGCCCATCTCTACTGCGCCCAAAGACTTGCTTAATACATGTGCGCCAAAGGCGCCCAGTGCAACAAAAATAAAGCCACTCACCGCGGCAAAAATCAGCATGAATCGGCTGGTCATGTTTAAGTCCTGAATTGATGCGTGCCCGGCACACAAACGTTATTGCTCATACCTGAAGCGGAATTTTTCTTGCTCGGTTGCCGCTTTCGCCAGTATCCACTGCCGGAAGGCGGCTATTTTACCCAGTTCTGCCTGACTGTCATGACAAACCAGATAAAACGCATTCTTGCTGACCAGTACATCATTAAAAGGGCAAACCAGGCGGCCTGCCTCAATTTCGGACTGCGCCATGACGTTGTTCGCCAACGCCACGCCCTGCCCGTGAATGGCAGCCTGTAACACCATCGCACTGTGGCTAAAAATGGGTCCCTGCTGCACGTTAATATGTGTAAGACCTAATTGACGGGTATAAGTTTGCCAGTCGCGGCGAGAGGCATCATGCAAAAGCGTATGCTGAGCCAGGTCAGCGGGTGACTTCAGCGCCTTCTCACCTGTTAACAGCAGAGGAGAACAGACCGGCAGGAGATATTCTGCGTATAATTTTTCAACGCGCAAGCCCGGCCAGTTACCGCGACCATAAAAAATGGCAACATCCACGTCATCGGCCAGCTTGTCCTCCTGACGATCTACCGCCTGGATTCGAACGTCGATCCCCGGATAAGCTGAGTTAAAGCTTGAGAGTCTCGGCACCAGCCAATGAATGGCAAAACTGGGCAATAAACTGACGGTCAGAGCACCTTTTGCACTGCGAGCCTGCAGCTTACGCGTGGCTTCCGTAAGCTGGGAAAAAATCTCTTTAATATCCTGAAAATAGCTCTGCCCCTCTTCGGTCAACAGCAACGAACGGTTGCGTCGACGAAACAGCTTAAGGCCCAGAAAATCCTCCAGAGACTTGATTTGGTGACTTACTGCGGCCTGTGTCACAAAAAGCTCATCTGCTGCGCGGGTAAAGCTCAGGTGACGTGCTGCTGCATCAAAAACACGTAATGCATTAAGGGGTGGCAATCGCTTTGACATGGTTATCTGGCTTAGATGTTAACGGATTTTAACAAACAGGAAACAACGTTTAACCTATTAGTTTTTTTTATCTGAGCCATTATAATTTGTCCGTTGAGGAACTACCAGCAAATACCTATAGTGGCGGCACTTCCTGAGCCGGAACGAAGAGCTTTTTTCGGAATGCGTGTTCTGAAGGGCTTTTGGCTTACGGTTGTGATGTTGTGTTGTTGTGTTTGCAATTGGTCTGCGATTCAGACCACGGTAGCAACGCTACCAATTTTTCACTTCCTGTACATTTACCCTGTCTGTCCATAGTGATTAATGTAGCACCGCCAATTTGCGGTGCTTTTTTTTCGCCTGCGATCTGTTAATGCTCGATCTCTTTCATCTCTTTAACGTCCGTGCGGTTGATCTGCTGCTTGTTCCCGTTAGCATCTTTGTACGAAATCATCCCGGTATCATTATCGGTAGTCGGTTTCCCTTCCGAAACGATAGAACGACCATCGTTGGTGTGCATCACGTAGTTATTACCAGAACAGGCGCTCAGGGCAAAAGTAAACGCACAGGCAGAAATGATTGCAGCTGTCTTATTCATGATTATTCTCCTTTAGCAATTAATGCTATTCAAACCTCGATTTATAACAGGCTAAAACATCCGCCTAACACTATTTAGCATAACCTGCTTTTTTGAGGTCGTAAGGATAAGCAGACAATTCTGATAGATATCAACCTCCTTGCCCTGCCGCTGAAATTGCGCGACGATCGCTATATTGAAATGAGGAATCCCATGAACGCTTTCAGTCCTGCGCAGTTCCGCGCACAGTTTCCGGCCCTGGCCGATGCCGGTATTTACCTGGATAGCGCCGCCACCGCCCTTAAGCCACAGGCGGTGATTGCGGCCACGCAGCAGTTCTACAGCCTGAGCGCCGGGAACGTGCATCGCAGCCAGTTTGCCGAAGCGCAGCGATTAACCGCGCGCTACGAAGCCGCACGCGATCAGGTCGCGCGTCTGATCAATGCTGAAAGCGGGAAAAACATCGTCTGGACGCGCGGCACGACCGAGGCCATCAATATGGTGGCCCAGTGCTACGCGCGCCCGCTGCTTCAGCCGGGCGATGAGATCGTCGTCAGCGAGGCGGAACATCACGCCAACCTGGTGCCATGGCTGATGGCGGCCGAGCAAACGGGTGCACGCGTGGTGAAGCTTCCACTGGGTGCAGACCTTCTTCCCGACGTAGCCCGTCTCCCCGAACTGATTACCCCTCGCAGCCGCATTCTGGCGCTCGGACAGATGTCGAACGTCACGGGTGGTTGCCCGGACCTGGCTCAGGCCATTCGGATTGCCCATGCCAGCGGGATGGTGGTGATGGTCGACGGCGCTCAGGGCGTGGTGCACTTCCCCGCTGATGTGCAGGCGCTTGATATCGACTTCTATGCCTTCTCGGGACATAAGCTCTACGGGCCAACCGGTATAGGGGCGCTGTACGGCAAGCCAGAACTGCTGGCAAAAATGACGCCGTGGCTGGGTGGCGGCAAAATGATTACCGAAGTGTCGTTCGATGGCTTCAAAACTCAGGATGTTCCCTATCGCCTGGAGGCCGGTACGCCGAACGTGGCGGGGGTGATTGGCTTAAGCGCGGCGCTGGAGTGGCTGGCTGAAACCGACATTGTCCAGGCTGAAAGCTGGAGCCGGGGGCTGGCGACGCTGGCAGAGGAAGAACTCAAAAAGCGCCCGGGATTCCGATCGTTCCGCGTTCAGGACTCCAGCCTGCTGGCCTTTGATTTTGCGGGCGTTCACCATAGCGACATGGTGACGCTGCTCGCCGGGTACGGCATTGCCCTGCGTGCCGGACAGCACTGCGCCCAGCCGCTGCTGGCGGCGCTCGGCGTTAACGGTACGCTGCGCGCCTCGTTTGCGCCGTATAATACCCAAAGCGATGTCGACGCGCTGGTTGCCGCCGTTGACCGAGCCCTTGAAATACTGGTGGATTAATGACTAGCGCTGCTTTAGCCGGACATCCGTTTGGCACGGTCATAACAGAAGAGACCTTAAAACAGACCTTCGCCCCGCTCCAGCAGTGGGAAGATAAATATCGACAGCTGATCCTGCTGGGTAAACAGCTCCCTGCCCTTTCAGACGATCTCAAAGCGCAGGCGAAAGAAATAGCTGGCTGTGAAAACCGCGTCTGGCTGGGCGTGAGCGTCTCCGGCGAGAAGCTGCACTTCTTCGGCGACAGCGAAGGTCGCATAGTCCGTGGCCTGCTGGCCGTATTGCTGACCGCTGTGGAAGGGAAAAGCGCGGCGGAATTGCTGACGCATTCGCCGCTGGCGTTATTTGATGAGCTTGGGCTGCGCGCGCAGCTCAGCGCCTCGCGCGGTCAGGGGTTGATCGCGCTCAGCGACGCGGTACTGGATGCCGCACGTCAGGCTCAGGCCTGACGTTCCGCCTTCGCCATCATTTTCTTGAGGGCGTGAGACACCGCCACAAAGCCGAAGGAGGCGGTCACCATGGTGGCCGCACCAAACCCGGAGGCGCAATCCATTCGTTTTGGCCCTTCCGCCGTGCTTTTCATTGCGCAGACTGAGCCATCCGCCTGCGGGTAGACCAGCGCTTCGGTCGAGAACACGCAGTCGACGCCCAGCTTGCCTTTGCTGTTCTTCACCACGTTAAAATCGCTCTTCAGCCGTTCACGCAGCTTGGCAGCCAGCGGATCCTGAATGGTTTTTGCCAGATCGGCCACCTGGATCTGCGTCGGATCGATTTGCCCGCCCGCACCGCCCGTCGTGATCAGCGGCACCTTGTAGCGACGGCAGTATGCGATCAACGCCGCTTTTGGCCGCACGCTGTCGATGGCGTCAATCACATAGCTGTAGCCTTTGCTCATGTACTCCGCGACGTTATCTGCCGTCACAAAGTCGTCGATCACCGTCACGCGGCACTCCGGATTGATGAGACGAATACGCTCCGCCATCACCTCGGATTTTGCCAGGCCAACGTTATCGCGCAGGGCATGGATTTGACGGTTAGTGTTGGTGACGCAAACGTCATCCATGTCAATCAGGGTAATTGCGCCAATACCGGTTCTCGCCAGCGCTTCTGCCGCCCACGACCCCACACCACCAATGCCCACGACGCAGACGTGCGCATCCGCAAACAGCTGCAGGGCTTTTTCACCATATAAACGTGCCGTCCCGCCAAAACGCTGGCGCCAGGCGTCGCTGATTACCACAGACATAAAACCTCAGATGTAAAAAGGGTGAGGTTTTCCTCACCCTGAACAGTAATCCGTATTGTGCTCAGAATACCACAATCAGCCGCTGAATACGTTTCCAGCACCCGGCGCCGCCTTCAGTACCCACACGCGTCCGTAGTGGTTATACCAGCCCGCGCGATGGCCTGCGTCAGGGCCAATACCCTGATAAATGTCGAAGTGCTGGCCTTTAATTGCCCCGCCGACGTCCAGCGCCACCATCAGACGCAGCTCATACTGACCGTTGAACTTGCCGTTATTGTCCAGCAGAGGGACTTCAGCAAGCAGCGTGGTGCCTGCAGGAATAATCGAACGATCCGATGCTACCGATGCGCGGCCAATCAGCGGAACCGCGCTGGCCCCTTTCACCGGCGCGAAGTTTTGCGGTTTGAAGAAGACGAACGACGGGTTCTGCTCCAGCAGCTCGCGCACCTCGGCTTCGCTGTGTTTCTCGCCCCACTCGCGGATCGCCTGCATCGACATATCTTCTTTCTTAACTTCGCCGCGGTCGATCAGCACCTTGCCGATACTGCGATAGGCGTGGCCGTTTTTACCGGAATAGCTGAAGAAGTTAAGCGGCGAACCGTCGCCAAAATCAATGTAGCCGCTGCCCTGAACGTCCATGATGAAGTTATCCATCAGGGAGTTGCTGTAGGCCAGAACGTAGTTTTCGCTCAGCGCACCGGCGTAGATCTCAGCGCGAGACGGCAGACGACCGCGTTTTGGCGGCATACGGTAGATAGGATACTGGAACTCGCCCTGACGGGAGTGTCGTGCCTGGATAACCGGGGTGTAGTAGCCGGTAAACTGGACGTTACCGTAATTATCGGCCCCTTCCATTTGCCAGGCGTCGATACCAAACTGGCGCATGTTGCGCGTATCGCCGCCTGCTTTCAGCCAGTCCTGGACCGCGTTATACACGCTACTCTGGGTGCCATACAGACGCGGCGACGCGTTGCGGATCTGGTAGACCTGCTCGGAGAAATCACCGGCATTAATCGGTGCGCCGACGGCATCAGGCTGATTAACTAAAGAGAAAGGCTGGGATAACTTCCCGTCTTTATACTGTTGACCGCGATCGGTCGGTTTGGAAGAACAGGCCGCAAGAATCGCTACCATTGCGCCCGCCATCAGATACTTCGCCCAACGTCCTTTCATTATATCTCGTCTTTAAGTTGCCCATTTCCGCGTGATGAAGATAACAAACCGCCAGGGCTAATGAAATGCGATCGCATGCCCTTTGGCAAATTTTGCGCAAAAAATAGTCCAAACAGAGCCATGTCGTTCAATTTACATACAAAATCATGATTTATGTGAAAAAGGGGTTGCATCACAAACCTATCCGAGTATAGTGCGCATCCACGGACGCGGGGTGGAGCAGCCTGGTAGCTCGTCGGGCTCATAACCCGAAGGTCGTCGGTTCAAATCCGGCCCCCGCAACCAATTAAAATTTGATGAAGTATCTTCTACGACTGTAGAAAGACGGACGCGGGGTGGAGCAGCCTGGTAGCTCGTCGGGCTCATAACCCGAAGGTCGTCGGTTCAAATCCGGCCCCCGCAACCAATCAAATTTGAAGAAGTAAGTTTCTACACGAGTAGAAAGACGGACGCGGGGTGGAGCAGCCTGGTAGCTCGTCGGGCTCATAACCCGAAGGTCGTCGGTTCAAATCCGGCCCCCGCAACCAATACTTCTAAAAACAATAAACACCCTCAAGGGTGTTTTTTTGTATCTGTCGTTTGTGAATTTGCCGGGCATTTACCCGGCTGAAAGATTTACCCGCGCCGCGCCAGCGTCGCCCCGTCAGAGAAATACGCCCGTATCCCCGCCAGAATCGACTCCGCAACCTCCTGCTGGAATTTTGCCGTCTTGAGCTTACGCTCCTCTTCGACGTTACTGATAAACGCGGTTTCTACCAGAATGGACGGGATATCCGGTGCCTTGAGTACCGCAAACCCGGCCTGTTCAACGCTGTTTTTATGCAGCTTATTGATGTTGCCCAGCTTGCCCAGCACCGCTTTACCAAACTTCAGGCTGTCGTTAATGGTCAGCGACTGCACCATATCGAACATAGTGTGGTCGACGTAGCGGTCGCCGCTTTTGCTCACGCCACCAATCAGGTCAGAGGCGTTCTGGCTGTCAGCCAGGAATCTTGCTGCGGTACTGGTCGCGCCTTTAGTTGAGAGCGCGAATACCGACGAGCCGCTTGGCTGGCGGCTGGTGAAGGCATCCGCATGGATCGACACGAACAAATCGGCGCGCTGCTTCTGCGCTTTCGCCACCCGGACCTTCAGCGGAATAAAGATATCTTCATTGCGCGTCATATAGGCGCGCATATTGCCTTCTTTATCAATCAACGCCTTCAGGCGGCGTGCAATTTGCAGCACCACGTCTTTTTCACGCGTGCGGTATTTCCCCACCGCACCGGAGTCTTCGCCGCCGTGTCCTGGATCGAGCATGATCACAATCGGACGATCGCGCCCTGCTTTTCCGGGCTGCGGGCCACTTTGCGCAGGCGGCACCTGACGCTGAAGATCGCCCTTATTGTAGTCCTCCAGCAGCGCAAGCAGCGGATCCTGAATGTCCGTCGCATTGGCCGGGTAGAGATCCATCACCAGACGCTCTTTAAACGTCGCGACGGGCGCCAGGGCGAACAGCTGCGGCTTAACGTTCTGTTTAAGCTCAAACACCATGCGCACGGTTTGTGGATCAAACTGCCCGACGCGCGCCGATTTAATAAACGGATCGTCGCCGCGGATCTGCGCCGCCATCCCTTTCAGCACGGAGTTGAGGTTAACGCCTTCGAGATCCACCACTACGCGTTCCGGGTTGCTGAGGGCAAATTGCTTATATTTCAGCACGCGATTGGATTCGACCGTCACGCGCGTATAGGTCGACGACGGCCAGACGCGCACCGCCACCACCTGACTGGTGGCGGCAAGACCGACCTGACTGACGCTAAGCAACCACATTGCCCCGGCCCCTTTTAACAAACGGCGGCGGCTTATTGCTGAATTGGATCCCGACATGCTTCTCCCGAGCAAGAACACTGACTGATATACAAAATGTCCAAATTGACCGAAAACTTTAACGAATGACGCATAAACTGTCATCTATAAAAGGGTAAACAATCATACGCTAACGCACGGTTTACTTACCAATTTCTGTGGGTCGCGGAAAATTTGCACTTGCACACGCGGCCACAATCGAATAAAAATACAGAAATTACGAATAAACATTCATTAAGGGTCGTGCCATGGTGAAGGAACGTAGAACCGAACTGGTCCAGGGATTCCGCCATTCTGTTCCCTATATCAACGCCCATCGGGGAAAAACGTTTGTCATCATGCTTGGTGGCGAAGCCATTGAGCATGAAAATTTTTCCAGCATCGTCAATGACATTGGCCTGCTGCACAGCCTCGGGATCCGCCTGGTGGTGGTGTATGGCGCGCGTCCGCAGATCGACGCCAACCTGGCCGCTCACCACCACGAGCCGATTTACCACAAGCATACCCGCGTTACCGATGCCAAAACCCTGGAGCTGGTGAAACAGGCGGCGGGTCTGCTGCAGCTGGATATTACCGCTCGCCTCTCCATGAGCCTGAACAATACGCCGCTACAGGGCGCGCATATCAACGTCGTGAGCGGCAACTTTATCATTGCCCAGCCGCTCGGCGTGGACGATGGCGTGGATTACTGCCACAGCGGCCGCATTCGTCGTATTGATGAAGAAGCTATTCATCGCCAGCTGGACAGCGGAGCCATCGTGCTGATGGGCCCGGTTGCTGTCTCTGTAACGGGCGAAAGCTTTAACCTGACGTCCGAAGAGATTGCCACGCAGCTGGCGATCAAGCTGAAGGCGGAAAAAATGATTGGGTTCTGCTCCTCGCAGGGCGTCGTGGACGCTGAAGGAACAATCGTACCGGAACTCTTCCCGAATGAAGCCCAGGCCCGCGTGGAAGCGCTGGAAGCCGAAGGCGATTACCACTCCGGCACCGTTCGCTTCCTGCGTGGCGCCGTGAAGGCCTGCCGCAGCGGCGTGCGCCGCAGCCACCTGATCAGCTATCAGGAAGACGGGGCCCTGCTGCAGGAGCTATTCTCCCGCGACGGTATTGGTACACAGATTGTGATGGAGAGTGCGGAGCAGATCCGCCGCGCCACCATCAACGACATCGGCGGCATTCTGGAGCTGATCCGCCCGCTGGAACAGCAGGGTATTCTGGTGCGCCGCTCACGCGAACAGCTGGAGATGGAGATCGACAAATTCACCATTATTCAGCGCGATAACCTGACCATTGCCTGCGCCGCGCTCTATCCGTTCCCGGAAGAGAAGATCGGTGAAATGGCCTGCGTGGCGGTGCATCCTGATTACCGTAGCTCTTCACGCGGCGAAATGCTGCTTGAACGCGTGGCGGCACAGGCGCGCCAGATGGGACTGAGCAAGCTGTTCGTCCTGACGACGCGCAGCATTCACTGGTTCCAGGAGCGCGGATTCACGCCGGTGGATATCGATTCTCTGCCCGAAACGAAGAAAGAGATGTACAACTATCAGCGCCGTTCAAAAGTGCTGATGGCTGACCTGGGATGATACGACGCCCTCACCGTCCGGCGAGGGCTTTCATTCAGAGGGACTCAAATATCGCGCCCAGCCCGCTTCGGCGTTCCGTTCGGGTGGCGATCGCCTGCACCAGCACCCGTTCATCGGCATAAAGAGACAGGCGCTGACGCGCGCGCGTAATGGCGGTATAGATCAGCTCGCGGGTAATTACGGGTGAAAGCTGCGTGGGCAGGATCAGCGCCGCATGGTTAAACTCGGAGCCCTGGGATTTATGCACCGTCATCGCCCAGGCGGTTTCATGCTCGGGCAAACGGCTGGGCTGGAAAGACTTCACGCTCCCGTCCGGCATCTGGAACCAGACGCGCAGGCCCTGACCGCAGTCGAGCGCAATCCCGATATCCCCGTTAAACAATCCCAGCGCGCTGTCGTTACGGGAGATCATCACCGGTCGCCCTTCATACCAGCGCGAGTGCGGGGTACGGTTAATTTTGCGTTTTTGCGCCAGCAGCTGTTCCAGCCTGTCGTTCAGACCCCGGACGCCAAAGGGACCTTCCCTCAGCGCACAGAGCAGCTGATACTCGCCAAACGCGGCAATGACCTGCTCCGGCGTACTTTGCTGTTGTACGCCCGTCAGAAAGTGCTGGTACCCCTGCAGGGCGTCGTCCAGCATTGCCTGATACTCTTCCCCACTTTGCAGCGATTTTTTCTCAATATCCGTAAAGGTACCGTCAAATACCGCAGTGGTTGTGCGCTGGTCGCCCCGGTTCACCGCTGCCGCAAGCTGGCCGATGCCGGAGTCGCTGCCGAAACGGTAGCTTTTTTGCAGCAGACACAGGCTGTCGCGCAGCGCCCCTGCAAGCGAATGGTTTTCAGAGGTGAGCGAACATCCGGTGAGACGGGCTAACTCCTGAGCGCGTTCCGCGGTATATCCCAGGCTGGCATAGGTGCAGATATCGCCCAGCACGGCCCCCGCCTCCACGGAGGCAAGCTGGTCGCGATCGCCGAGGAAAATGACGCGCGCGTGCGGCGGTAGCGCATCGATCAAACGCGACATCATCGTCAGGTCAATCATTGACGCTTCATCCACTACCAGAACATCAAGGTGCAGTGGGTTACCGGCATGATAGCGCAGACGCTGGCTACCCGGCTGTGCGCCTAGCAAACGGTGCAGCGTGCTGGCTTCATTGGGGAAAAGCGCAAGCTGATCCCCGGTTAGCGGCAGTTTTTGCAGCGCGCCGCCTAACGATTCAGTCAGACGTGCCGCCGCTTTACCGGTGGGGGCCGCCAGGCGAATACGGCACTTTTGCTCACCCGATAGCTGAATCAGGGCAGCAAGCAGTTTTGCCACAGTGGTCGTTTTCCCGGTGCCCGGGCCGCCAGAAATCACCGAGATCCGTCGCGTTAAGGCCACGGCTGCCGCCACTTTCTGCCAGTCTGTCGCGTCGTCAGAGGTAAACAGCGTATCCAGCGTTTGCCGGAGCTGCGCTTCATCGCAGGGAAGCGGGGCGTTGGTCTCGCTGAAGAAGCGCGCTACCGTCAGTTCGTTACGCCACAGCCGGTTAAGATATAAACGCTCGCCGACAAGGATCATTGGCGTCCCGGTATCGGCTCCGCTCACGGCAGGCGAGCCGAGTAATATCTCCTGCCAGTCCACTGCGTCCCCCAGCAGCGCGAAACACGCCTGTAAAGCCGGAGGCATTTTCTCATCCACCGCCAGACGCGACAGCGGCAGACATACGTGCCCTTCCCCCGCGTCTTTGCTCAGAATGGCGGCGGCAAGCATGACGGCAGGCTCCTCGCCAGCCACCATCATGGCGAACTGCACATCCAGGTGGCGCAGTAATCGTTGTTCAACCGCGTCCAGCAGTAGCGCCTGCATCGTCATGCCACCTCCTCCGTGCTTGCAGCAAACAGGTTATCCATTTTTTCAATCAGTTCCGCTGCCGGACGCGTGCTAAAGACGCCGGAACGCGGGTCATTTGCATCCACTCCGCGCAGGAAAAGGTAAATGACGCCGCCAAAATGCGTTTCGTAGCGGTAATCTGCCATGCGATGGCGCAGGTAACGGTGCAGCGCCAGGGTGTAAAGCTGGTACTGCAGATCGTAGCGATGCATTTGCATGGCAGAGGCCATCGCGTCCTGGGTGTAGGCTTCGCTGCTTTCACCCAACCAGTTCGATTTGTAGTCCAGCAGGTAGTAGCGCCCTTCGTGGCGGAAAACCAGGTCGATAAAGCCTTTGAGCATCCCCTGCACCTGGCGGAAGTTCAGCGGCGGGCACCCGGCGGATAACGGATCGTACTCGCGGATCAGGGCATCAAGCGCCTCGGCCCTGAGCGGGCTGGCGATAGGAAGATAAAACTCCATCTCCACCTGCTTATCTTTGGCAGTCAACTGGTTCAGGGAGATCCCCTGCGTCGTGAGCGGCGCGTGCAGTACAGCGCGGATCCAGTCGGTGAGAACCGGCTGCCACTGCGCATCGTAGCCGCCACTCTGTAACATCTTCAGCACCCACTCTTCGGATACCGGCTGGGTAAAATCCAGCTCTTCAAACAGGCTGTGCAAAAACGTGCCCGGCGAGGCGCCGCGCGGAAACTGGTGCGGCGTGAGCACCGGCTCAGCGGGTACGCTACCGGCTCCTGCGGCATCCACGTCCAGTTTTGGCATCAGATCTTGCGCAATACTCTGCCCGTGCTGCTGTAAACCGGAGTAGCTGGTGACGCGCCAGTCGTCGGCAATGGTGCGTACTACCTGGCGGGCATGGAGCGCTGACTCACGTAGCTCCGGCATCTGCCAGCGGCTGTTGTCGGGCTGCGACGGAATATGCAGGGCAACATGCTCTGTGCAAAGTGATTCGATGCACTGGCGCAGGCCTGCCGCGTCTTTGGGTTCACCGTGCTGAATAAGCCGCCCCAGCGCGCTCAGATGAAAATCGCTCTCCCCGGTCTTTTCGCCACGGCGACGGAACAGAGGCGCAACGCCCAGGCTGCAGTGCCAGACCGAACGGGTCAGCGCTACGTAGAGCAGGCGCAGGTCTTCCGCCAGACGCTCGGCTTCGGCCAGCTCAACGCTGGACTCCGCGTTGCTGAGATCGAGCACCGCCTCAAAAGACTCGCGATCGTGGTAAAAGGCCTGATCCTGTACGCGATAATTGGCAATAAACGGCAGCCAGACCAGCGGATATTCCAGGCCTTTCGACTTGTGAATGGTGACGATCTGCACCAGATGTTTATCACTCTCAAGGCGCATCTGCTGGCTGGACGAATTGCTGTTCGGATCGGCAATCTGCTGCGCCAGCCAGCGTACCAGAGCGTGTTCGCTCTCCAGCTGCGTACCGGCTTCCTGCAGCAGTTCGCTGATATGTAAAATATCGGTCAAACGGCGCTCGCCGCCTGCTGTCGCCAGCATATTCTCCGCAATGTGGCGCTGCGCCATGAGCTCACGCACCATCGCCATCACGCCGCGCTTCTGCCATTTTTCGCGGTAGCGAACAAACTCTTCTACCACGGCATCCCACGCGGCTTCGTCATTGTTGAGCGCATCAATATCCCGCGCGTTCAGCCCGAGCATCGCGCTCGCTAATGCGCTACGCAGCGTGCTTTCCCGCTCCGGAGCCAGCACGGCCTGCAGCAGCCATAGCATCTCCTGCGCTTCCAGCGTTTCAAAGACGCTGTCGCGGTTTGAGAGATAGACGGAGGGGATATTAAGTAACGTCAGGGCATCGCGGATGAACGCGGCTTCCTGACGGCTGCGAACCAGCACCGTGATATCGGATGCCTTTACCGGCGCAGGTTTATCCCCCTTCCACAGCAGCGCTTTACCGTGCGCGCCCGCACTGAGCCAGTCGCGGATTTGCGCGGCACAGTGCTGGGCCATCGTATTTTGATAGTCGGCAACGCCGTAGCCTTCCCCATCCAGCAGCCAGAAGTTCATGGCAGGCTGCGTCTCGCCGTTGAACTCGAAGCGCAACGAGGCATTTTTCTCGGCAAATTTTACCGGCTGAAACGGGATCTCCCGGAACATAAACGCCGTATCCATGCGGCTGAAGAGCGCGTTGACGCTTTCCACCATGCCGGGAGAGGAGCGCCAGTTGGTGTCGAGCGTATAGTGCGCGTCAACCTCGCTGCGGGCTTTCATGTAGGTGAAAATATCCGCACCGCGGAAGGCATAAATGGCCTGTTTCGGATCGCCGATTAACAACAGCGCGGTACCGGGCTGCTGGCGCCAGATACGACGGAAAATGCGGTATTGTTGAGGGTCGGTATCCTGAAATTCGTCAATCATCGCCACCGGGAAGCGGGAGCGAATCGCGGCGGCAAGCGCTTCGCCATTTTCACTGCACAGCGCCGCATCGAGTCGGCTCAGCATATCGTCAAACCCCAGTTCACCCCGGCGGCGTTTCTCACGCGCGACGGCGTCGCGAATTTCCGTCATGGCGCGGGTAATCATCAGATCGTTGAGCGTTAAAGGCTCAGCCAGCAGGGTTTCAATCGCCACAAACAGAGGATGCTCAGGCACAATGCCGTCGGCTTTGGTCCGCTCAACCAGGAAACGCCGGGAGAATTTCTCCAGCGCGTCCGGGAGCTGGTAGCCTCGCGTCTCTTCCTGCGCCCAGGCGCTGATCTTGTCAATCCATTTACCCTGATTGCCACGGTTAAACTTGCGTCGGTCAATCCCGGAATTTTCGATGATTGCGTCAATCTCGCCAACGGACTCAATCCATTTTTGCTTGATGTCGGCAATTCTCGCGATGATTTTTTCATGCCGTGAGGCCAGGGTTTCATCCGCTGGCGGCGGGGATTTTATGACCGGCGCTTCACCCTGCAGATAACTATCGATAGCGCGCAGCAGCGCCTCCGGACCCTTCCACAGGGCATGTACCGCTTCGGCGATATCGCGCTGTAACGGGTAGCAGTGGCGACGCCAGAAATCCGCACAGGCCTGATAGCGAAGCACGGATTCATCTTCAATGAGCTGCTGTTCAAACAGCATTCCGGACTCGAACGCATTCAGGCTCAGCATACGCTGGCAAAAACCGTGAATGGTGAAGACGGACGCTTCATCCATCTGCCGTTCAGCGAGGAGCAGCCACTGGGCTGCCTGTTGCTTATCGGCAATCTCTTCCAGAAGGCTCGCGTAGAGAGGGTTATCCGTGCTCTGACGCAGACAGGCGATGCGCAGCTCGTGGATATTGCTGCGAATACGGCCCCGCAGCTCAGCGGTGGCAGCCTCGGTGAAGGTCACCACCAGCAGCTCCTCCACGCTCAAAGGGCGTGGAAAAGCGGCGTTGCCGCCAAGCCCCAGCAGCAGACGCAGGTACAGGGCGGCAATGGTGAAGGTTTTTCCCGTTCCCGCTGAGGCTTCAATCAATCGTTCACCCTGCAGAGGTAAACGTAAGGGATCAAGGGACTCAGCGGTATCGGTCATTCTTTCTTACTCCAGGGCATAGATTGCTGCAGCGCGCTGACGCTCTTCCAGACTTTCCAGCCTTTCGGGTTCACGTACTCCGTTTTCCCGTTCTGGCTACCGGAAACCTGAGACAGGATGGTGATTCCCTGCGGCTTAATGACCGCCTGATGGAAGAAGTCGGCAACCTTCTGCGGCGTCAGCTGTTTTATCTCGGCCACTACTTTATCACGCGAATCAAATTTCAGATTACCGCGATCGAAATCTTTGCTCAGCTGCGAGGCTTCTTCACCCAGCGTCTGCGGCGGCTGCATCACCTGTGCGATGACGGCCTGCTGGATCTGCGCAAACTCTTCCGGCTTCATGGCGCGGAGTTTTGCTTCCACCTGCGGGAAGAAGGCCTGGTAACGCTTCCAGAGATACGCCGGCTGTTTATCGCTGCTTTGCAGCAGGAAACCCAGCCCCCACTGTCGACCTACGTTCATGGAGAAGGCAAACACCGCGTAGCCAAGCTGCTCCTCTGTGCGTAACTGGTTATAGAACCACGGCTGAATAATTTGCCCCAGCACGGCACTCTGCGCTGAGCTGGCGAATTCATCATAGCCCGTTGGCACAAATACCGCGGCCAGCGCGGAATCCGTGCTGTTACCCGACTTTTCAAAAATCACATTCTGTTTTTTCTCAACCAGCACGTCCTGGTTGCGGCACCACTCGTCGCCTTTCGAACCGAGCTGAGTGCGCACATTCTCCGCCAGGGTTTTGGCCTGATCCTCACTCATGTTGCCGACGATCAGGAACTCCGGACGCGTGTTGGTTTTCAGCGCGTCACGGTAAGCCAGCACGTCTTTTAAGGTGATCGAAGGCAACAGCGCGCGGCGGTCCTCTCGCTGGAAATAAGGAACTTGTGACAGCATTTGCGCCGGCATAAGCGCCAGATCGTAAGCTTTGCCCTTCTCCGCAGAATCCATCATCTGCGCATACCATGATTTGGCCTGCTCAAGCTGCTCTTCCGTCGGCGTGTAGCTGAAATACCCTTCCAGCAGCGCCTGGAACAGCTGAGGCAAACGCTGGGTATAGCCGTTTGCATTGAGCATCAAACCGTTGTTGGCGTTGGTGGAGAAGCTGATCCCGCCCACGGCCGCCTGGTTGCTGAGCTGATCGAGCGCAATCCCGGCGAGATAGTCATTGAGCGCGAACATCACCTGATTTTTAGCGCTGTTCATCGCTTTCGGGTTACGCAGCACCACGCTGACATCGGCCTTTGGCTCGCTTGCGAAGTAGCGGCTGGGGGTGTACACCACGCGCAGGGTAGGCTCATCAACGATCAGCGCCGGGTGTGGGTAATCTTTAGTCGTTTTGATCAGCGAGAAGTCATCCGGAATATAGGGGTTCAGCTCCGGCAGCTTCAACGCAATCTCCCCGGCCTTCTTCTGCCAGTCGGCGAAGGTCTGCGCGCTGATTTTGTCTACCTGATAAGGGGCATCGACAAAATACGCCGTCTTGTTATGCGGTTCGTTCGGGCTGATGTACCAGATGCGGGCATTCTCCGGCGTCATCATCGCCAGGCGGGCTTTTACCGCATCGGCGTCATACCGGTCGGCAATATTGACCGCGTCGAGGGTGTGTTCCACCGGCACGCGGATCATGGTATCCGCCAGCCACTCAACGTAATCCATATCGCGGGTAATGGACGGGTAACGGAAATCGAGATCCAGCACGTGGGCGAGCTCATCAAAGTAGCGCTTATCGACGCCTTTCTCACGCAGTAAAGAGAGGTAGCTGAAGATCGCCGCCACCACTTCATCACGGTTTGCCAGGCCCTTGTCGGTCAGGGTGGCGGAGATCGCCAGCACGCCGCTATTGCCGTTCACAACCGGATCGGAGTCGGCGCGAATACCTTCCACGAGCCCCTGTTTTTGCAGCCAGTCAGAAAGCGTGCCCGGGCTACGGTTACCTATCAGGTAGGTCACCAGCTCATCGGTTTTACTGCGAAACTGTGCGGTGTTGTTATCGATGCGGAATTCCACGCGCAGCACTTTGCGCGGCAGCGCCGGCACGTAGTGGATAACGATCCCTTTTTGCGCATCCGTGACAACCGGTACGTCTATCTGCGGCAGGTCGATATTTTTATTCGGCACCCGGCCAAACGTTTTAGCCGCCATGCCTGCCAGTTCCGGCAACGGTTTATTGCTGTAGATGACCGCTTTCATCAGGTTGGCGGAGTAGTATTTATCGCGAAACGCGTGCAGGGCATCAAGCACCGGGCTGTTCGGTTTGTCGCTTAACGTCTCCAGGTTACCGCCGGAGAAGCGCGAACCCGGGTGCGCAGGGTTGATGGTTTCGGCGCTGACCTGGGCCATGCGCATACCGTCTCGCGTGCGGGCAAGGGTCAACTCAGCATTGACGGCATTGCGTTCACGGTCGGCATATTTTTTATCCAGCAGGGGGGCGGCGATGGAATCAGCAAGGCGATCGACCGCGCCTTCCAGCGCATCATTTTCGACTTCGAGATAAAAGGCCGTGCGGTACGGTGCCGTACTGGCATTGTGGCTGCCGCCATGCATTTTCAAAAATTCGGACAGGCTATCTGGCTGCGGGTATTTTTTTGACCCCATCAGCGTCATATGTTCCAGATAGTGTGCAAGTCCAGGATGCGCGTCAGGATCTTCCAGCGATCCAACCGGCACCACTAATGCCGAGAGGGACTTCACCGCCTGCGGATCGGAAACCAGCAGCACAGTCATGCCGTTATCAAGACGAATAGCCTGATATTGACGGGTATCTTTTTCGCTTTTACGAATAGTTTCCTGAACGGGTTGCCAACCGGAGTTTGCCTGAGTGACAGGTACCCAGAGGGCGAAAAACAAAACAAACGCTTTAAACAAGGTGCTACCTCTTTATCACGGCTACATCATTAATACATTGCGTGCTGGACACGCCAACATCTCTTTATTGGGTACATCAGTCCGTGATAAGAAGTGCATCATAAATGAACACCCCATACTGCGCAATTTTTATACAGCGCTCAGGACTGATTAAATTTAAACAACGGCAGCAGGTAGCGCTGCGCCTCTTCCGTGATGGCCTCAAAGTACTCTGGCTCAAGCGTTCGCCATAAACGCTGATACCAGACATCTTCACCTTCGCCCCGCACCATCATGTTACCTTCGTAGGCCTGCATAAATTTACTGCGCGCTTTCTGCAGTGACGCCTCATCCGTTAACATCGCATCATTCTGTGCGTCATAACAGGCTTTTATCCAGGCCCCGCCACTTTCCGGCAGTAGCAGGAGCGGTTTGTTCATTCCCTGACGGTAGCCCTCAATATACAAAGACAGATACCGTAACGCCTGCTCAGACTCCATCGGCGGGAAGCGCCATTCGCCCTCTTTGCGCACGAAAATCCGACTTTCACCTTTATAACCATCCGCACTGTAGACAAGATGTTCCAGCCAGAGTTGCAAACCCTGTGAAACGCTAAGCATAGAGGGTCGCCAGCGCAGCAGCCCGTCCGGCTGAACCTGGGTTAACCAGCCCGTGAGCTGTACACCATTGCAGTTGAGATCGATTTCAATGCTTTTTCCTGGCTGTCGGCACTCTCTTACGCGCTCTGCCAGGGCGGTCATCTCCTGACACTGCGCCTCCCACACAATTTCTCCGAACGCCCCATAGGGCAGCTGTCCTGCAGCACGGTAGCGGCGGTAAAGTTTGTCCGCATCTTCCTCTTCAACCAGCGCATTCAACAGCTGCAGGTTTAACTGGTAGCGCTCCAGCCCTTCCAGCGTAAAGGGCTCTGCATCAGGAATTTCACTCTCTTCAGAACGGAAATTGACCTGCAATCGCTGCTGGAAGAAGGCGCGCACCGGATGCGCCCAAAACCGCTGAAGCTGTTCGAAGGTAAGGGTATCGACAGGGCGCGGGTCAAGCTCCTGTATGAAGTCGGTATGCGCACTCCCCTCCTTTTTCGCTGCCGGTAACCACTCCTGCGCATAGCTCTGGCGCTCGCTGGCCGTGTAGTTCACCGGGTCAAACGGCATGCGGCTGTGGAAACAGGTGATATGAGCTTTCACCCTCTGCTCGCTTTCATCGCAGTTGCGCTCTTCATCCCCCGGCAGATAGTGGCTCTGGCCGATATAGTCCACCAGCTCCTGCACCAGAACGGAGGGAAAACGCTCGCTGTTGTCCTGAATGGAACGGCCGATATAGCTGATATAGAGCTTACTCTGGGCGGAAATGAGCGCCTCAAGGAAGAGGTAGCGGTCATCATCGCGGCGGCTACGGTCACCCCGTTTTGGATCTGCGCTCATCAAATCGAACCCCAGCGGTGCCAGCGCTCGCGGATAAACGCCGTCGTTCATGCCAAGCAGACAGACCACTTTAAACGGGATAGAACGCATTGGCATCAGGGTGCAGATATTGATGGGGCCAGCCAGGAAACGCTGGCTGATTCGCTCCTGATCGAGCCGCTGCGTCAGCTCATCCCTCAACAGTGACAGCGGGATTGCCTCCTGATAGTGGGAGTTCACGCCTTCATCGATGATCGCCTGCCACTGCGTTTCAATCAGTGCCATTGCCGCTTCGGTGTCACTGTCTGGCAGGAAGAAATCATTAAGCAATGCCCTGCAAACCGGGAGCCACGCTTCAAGCGGACGCGACTGCATCAGCTCGTGTCGCCAGCGGTTAAGCTGCATCAGGAGTGACGCTAAATGCCCCACCAGTTCAGCTATTAACCCGCTGGACTCATCGTAAGGCAGCACCGCATTCCACTCGCCCTGGCTGCTCTCCATGGCGTAGCCCAGCAGCATACGCGTCAGGCCAAAACGCCACGTGTGCTGCCCGGTAGGAGGAAGTTCGAACTCCTGAACGTTATCGTCATCGATCCCCCAACGAACGCCAGATTCGTTCACCCACTGACGAAGGTAGCGCAGCCCCTCTTCAGTGATGCTGAAGCGTGCAGCCAGCACGGGAACATCCAGTAACGCCAGGACATCTTCGGAGATAAAGCGGCTATCCGGCAGTGAAAGCAGAGTGATAAAGGCCTGCAGTGCCGGATGCGACTGGCGGGCACGACGGTCAGAGATAGCGTAAGGCAGATATCGCTCGCCCGTCGCACTACCAAAGACAGCCTGAATGAAGGGACTGTAGCTGTCGATATCCGCCACCATCACCACAATATCGCGTGGCGTCAGTTCGGGATCGTCCTGCAGCATCGCCAGCAGCTGGTCGTGAAGCACTTCGACCTCACGCTGAGGGCTATGGCAAACATGGATCGTGATGCTGCGATCGTCAGCATCCAGCTTGCGCTTGCTGTCGCTACGTTCGAATTCGTTCGCCGTCACGCCCATCACGGCATGGTTTTCCAGATCGAGGATATCCAGCTGAATATGATGCAGCAGGCTATCCGGGGTAATATCGACAAAGGCATCCACGTCACCTTCGCCTGATGAAGTGATGTCTGAAAGCATGTGAATGTAGTCTCGCCCCAGCTTCCCCCACGAGGCAAGCAGTGGATTGGGCAGGTTCTGGATACCGTCTTCATCAAAAAGCTGCCCGGCAGTCGAGCCGTCTTTAAACAGCGGGACGGAACGTTCTTCAAAAAGGCGCTTTCGTTGGCGAGTTACCAGCCGCGCAAGCCAACGTTCGTCGAGGATATCCCCCCAATACTGTCGGCAAGGGTTGGTGAACAAAATATGGATATCAATATGTTTACCCAGCGCGTTCAACGCCTTCAGATAAACAGGCGGTAATGCGGATATCCCGCAGATAAAAACGCGTGACGGCAGTCGGGCCGGGCGCTCCGACGCATTCTCGAGTATGGAGATAAACCGATCGTACAGGTTGGCACGGTGCCACTTAGGCTGCCCAAGTTTCTCCGTATGCTCTACCAGTGCTTTCCACAACGGTGCCTGCCATATTTGCGCCTCCGGTAGCCCTTCAACCAGCTCGCCCGCTTCCCAACGAATTAACCAGTCAGAACGGTAAACAAGGTATTGGTCGTAGAGATCGGCGGTGCGCGACGCCAGCTGGAACAGCTTGCGCTTATCGGTATCGTCATTGAGGTAGTGGCGCAGCATGGCGAATTCATCGTGCTGCAGCATTTCTGGCAGCAGAGCCATGAGCTTCCAGCTCATGCCTTGTTTATTGAAGGCGCTCTGCTCCGGGATGTCCGGCAACACGCGCACAAACATCTCCCAGATAAAGCTCGCGGGGAGCGGGAAATCAATATTTGCGGCTATGCCAAATTTACGGGAAAGCGACATTTGCAGCCACTGTGCCATACCGGTGCTCTGCACCAGCACCATTTCAGGCTCAAAAGGATCGTCAAGCCGCTCGCGCTCAACGATAAATTCCATCAGCGCTTCCAGCACATCCAGACGATTTGAGTGGTAGACCCTTAACATAGACGCTCCCGACTACTGGCTAACCGGGCAATGCAGGCGCGTTATCTCACCGCGCCGCCCCAGAGGAGAAATAAGTGTGACCGTGATGCTGACACATCCTGCGTGCGTTGTCTGCCCCCGACTGGCCTGCCAGCCTGCCGGGAGAACATTTGTTGAGAGCTGAGACTGATTCCAGGCATGGTGCCAGAGCTGGCGATACTGATTAAATAGGGTAAACCGCGCCGCCAGAGCCCGGTGATAACCCGACAGAGCCGTCACGACGATAACCAGCAGCATCATCGCCAGCAGTACCTCAACCATGCTAAACCCTTTTTCTCTGTTCACGGCAGCTGGCATAACGCGCTCTCCTTAAGGGGACAAAAATCACTCCAGCCGTGAGGCGAAAAGCGAACTTTCCCGTCGACAATTTCTCCTGCGCGCCAGAGCAGCAGGCCGCTGTCTCCGGCAATCAGCAGCACACGCGCCCCACTCAGCTGGCGCAAACACACTCGCCACGCCGGTGTCTTTTTGCACTGAACCTGTGTCTCTGACGACCAGCTCTGAACTCGTCCCCACTCAAGCGCGGACTGCACCGTCGCCTGCTGCTGAAGCGAACGGCTCTCACCGCCGACGAGCGCGCTAAAGGTTGTGAGCTGCTGATTGAGACCCGTGAGGATCAGGGTACCGAGCACCAGTAAAAGCAGAACCAACGCCAGCGAAGACATTCCGCGTTGACGATTCACAGGTTGTACCCCGTGACCGTATACAACGCCTGCCAGGGCTCCCCCTGCTCGCCTTTATGAATCGCCGCCAGTTCGATATTCACCTCTGGCGCAAAACCGGCATGCTCCACTTTTCTCACCACAAAATGCGCGATCGTAAGCATGTCCGGGTCCGTGAGCTTTTCCCATCCTTTTCCTTCACATGAGGTCGCTCCACGCTGGGTTTCAAGCGCACCAGACTCCAGTCGAAAACCGGTGCTGTCATTTTCTGATGCGCTGTTATCCCAGCTGCCGTTACTGTTGGCATCCCACCGCACAATGACGCAACTTCCTTGCCTGGCTGTCATCAGCGCCTGTCCCTGACAGTTTCCCGCGCAGTACCCCGCACGCTGAAGCTGTTTGCCCATGGCAAACAGATGGTGCCAGACCTCTTCCTCCAGTTGTCTCTGGCCAGATTGCACTAAGACCGCCCGCTGCAAGCCGGGTAAAAAACGCGATGCGCTTATCAGTAAAAGGCTGCTAATCACTGTTGCAATCAGAACTTCAGTCAGTGAGAAACCTCGCTGCTTCATCGACATGAACCTCCCGCAGAGACCTTACACATCCTGATTCGTCCTCCATTTGAGACAATAATCAACCATTCTCCTGCGCGGCTTTGAACGCGTATTCGCCCTGCCCATGCCGTATCCTTTAATCCATAGAACGCGAGCGACGGTGTTACCTCGCCGATCGCGACCTCAGGCCAGAGTGGTATCAGCACAAAGGGACTGCCCTTCTCACAGCCTTGCGCGGCAGAGCTCACCAGACAATCCATGCCTCCCACCCGCAGACGGGTAATTTGATGGTCGCGGTTGTAGCGGTTGGCATGATTGCGCAGAAACAGCAGGTAATCTCGCACCTGACTGGCGGTTTGCCATAGCCGCTGCTGCCGCTGCCAGCTGTCCCAGCCGTACAGCCCAGAGGCGCTGAGGATAACGACAAGCGAAATCGCGACCAGCGTTTCGATAAGCGTAAAACCGTTCTCTTTTTTCATACCGGGAGTGTGGCGAAGCGCCGTGAAGATGACGAGCGACGGATCCTCGTTTTACGAGGCGTTATCCGGAGAATTGAGAGTGTTGCAGCGCGTTGCACGCTTTCTGGATAGCGCTTCGGGAAACGGGATAAAGGCGAAAAAAAACCGGCGCTAAAGAGCACCGGTTGTGTCACGCTTTATCGCATCAGATAGCGACAGGCGCTTTGATGCCCGGATGCGGGTCATAGCCCTCAATCTCGAAATCATCAAAGCGATAATCGAAGATTGATGCCGGTTTGCGCTTGATAATCAGCTTCGGCAGCGCACGCGGTTCGCGGGTCAGCTGGAGATGCGTCTGTTCCATATGGTTGCTGTAAAGATGGGTGTCCCCACCGGTCCAGACAAAATCACCCACTTCCAGATCGCACTGCTGCGCCATCATGTGGACCAACAGCGCATAGCTGGCAATGTTAAACGGCAGGCCGAGGAACACGTCACAGGAGCGCTGGTAGAGCTGACAGGAAAGCTTTCCATCCGCCACATAGAACTGGAAGAACGCATGGCACGGTGCCAGCGCCATTTTATCCAGCTCGCCGACGTTCCAGGCGGAAACGATGATTCGGCGCGAGTCCGGATCGTTTTTCAGCTGGTTCATCACGGTGGTGATCTGGTCAATATGGCGACCATCAGGCGTTGGCCAGGCGCGCCACTGCTTGCCGTAAACCGGGCCCAGGTTGCCATTTTCATCTGCCCATTCGTCCCAGATTGAGACGTTATTTTCGTGCAGATACGCAACGTTGGTATCGCCTTGCAGGAACCAGAGCAGTTCATGAATGATCGAGCGCAGATGGCAGCGCTTTGTCGTCACCAGTGGGAAGCCTTCTTGCAGATTGAAGCGCATCTGGTGGCCAAAAATGGAGAGCGTACCGGTGCCGGTGCGGTCGTTTTTCGGCGTGCCCTCGTCGAGCACTTTTTTCATCAATTCAAGATACTGTTTCATGGTTCCTCAGGAAATTTGTTGCTGTGGACGACGACGATACGCCCAAATCATCATAATGGCACCCGCGACAATCATCGGAATGGAGAGGATCTGCCCCATGCTGATGTACTGTACCCATTCGCCGGTAAACTGTGCGTCTGGCTGACGGAAGAACTCGACGATAATACGGAATGCGCCGTAGCCAATCAGGAACAGGCCGGAGACAGCGCCCATCGGACGCGGTTTACGGATAAACAGGTTGAGGATGATAAACAGCACCACGCCTTCCAGCGCCAGCTCGTACAGCTGAGACATATGGCGCGGCAGAACGCCGTAGGTATCGAAAATGGACTGCCACTCCGGGTGTGATGGCAGCAGCGCGATATCTTCTGCGCGGGAGCCCGGGAAGAGCATCGTGTACGGCACGCTCGGGTCGACGCGGCCCCACAGCTCACCGTTGATAAAGTTACCCAGACGGCCAGCGCCGAGACCAAACGGGATCAGCGGTGCGATAAAATCTGAAACCTGGAAGAAGTTGCGTTTGGTGCGTTTGGCAAAAATCACCATCACCAGGATAACCCCAATCAGGCCGCCGTGGAAGGACATGCCGCCGTCCCACACGCGGAACAGATAGAGTGGGTCATTCAGGAATACCGGGAAGTTATAGAACAGCACGTACCCAATACGGCCACCGAGGAACACGCCGAGGAAGCCCGCATAGAGCAGGTTTTCAACTTCGTTTTTCGTCCAGCCGCTGCCCGGACGACTGGCGCGACGGCCAGCGAGCCACATGGCAAAAATGAAGCCCACCAGGTACATCAGACCGTACCAGTGAAGCGAAACAGGTCCTACTGAGAAAATGACCGGATCAAATTCCGGAAAATGCAGATAACCACTGTTCATCTGTCACCACAAGATGTTGTTATTCCGCTGAAAGTGGACAGCGGTAGAAATGCGATTCTGCCGTAAGCAGAGGCTCCAAAGTTGCGAATCATAGCACAAGGCGGGCGAGGAGGATGCGCCAGAGATGTAAAAGATGTGTATAGGGTATTGTGCGGCCTGATGCCCTCACCCCAGCCCTCTCCCACGGGGAGAGGGAGAAATGCAAATTAGCGGCCGCCGCGGATCAGGCCGCCCATACCGCGCCGTTCCATAAACGCCGCGACCTGATGACGAACCTCTGCTGCCAGCTGCGCGTCAAGGCTGCGTTCAGCCAGCTCGCGGGCATCATTGATGTCAATATGCCGCAGCAGGTACTTCACGCGAGCGACAGCGCGACCGTTCATCGACAGATGGCGGTATCCCAGACCAATCAGGATCGCAACGCACATTGAATCCCCGGCCATTTCACCGCACAGGCGTAAATCAATGCCGTACTGTTCCGCTTCACGGGCAATCATCGCTAACGCGCGAATGATCGCCGGATGCAGGCTGTCGTAGATACTGGCGACACGCGTATTGTTACGGTCGACGGCCAGAATATATTGCGTCAGGTCGTTCGTGCCGACAGAGATAAAATCAACACGGTTTGCCAGCTGCGGCAGCATAAAGACCATAGACGGCACTTCAAGCATCACACCGATCCGTGGTTTCGGGATCGCATAGCCGATCATCTCTTCCACTTCACGGCCTGCACGTTCGATCAGTCGCCGGGACTCGTCGATCTCATCAATGCTGGTGACCATCGGGAGTAAGATGCTGAGATTGCCCGTCGCCGCGTTGGCGCGCAGCATTGCACGCACCTGGATCAGGAAGATCTCCGGCTGATCGAGCGTAATGCGGATCCCACGCCAGCCCAGGCACGGGTTTTCTTCGCTGATCGGCATATAGGGCAGCTGTTTATCCGCGCCGACATCGAGGGTTCTCAGGGTGACAGGTTTGTCGTTAAACATCTGCAACATCCCCTGATACTGCGCCACCTGCTCCTCTTCGGAGGGGAAACCGCTCTGCAGCATGAACGGGATTTCAGTACGGTATAGACCAATACCGTCGATGCGGCTGCCAAGCTTTTCTTCATGCTCAGGGCTTAAACCGGCGTTGAGCATGACTTTGATCCGCTCTCCGCTCTTAAGCTGTGCGGGCAGGTTAACGTCATCCTCCGCCAGCTTGCTTAATTCATTCTCTTCGCTGATAAGGCGCTGGTATTCCTGGAGCAGAACCGGCTCAGGATCGACCAGCAGCTCACCGCGATAGCCGTCAACCACCAGCGTACGGCGGTGCAGTACCGACGGCTGGATATCCGCTCCCATAACGGTTGGGATACCCAGCGCGCGCACCATAATGGCGGCGTGTGAGTTGGCGGCACCATCGCGCACCACCACACCGGCCAGCCTGTCCTGAGGCAGTTCAGCCAGCGTCGTTGCCGAGAGCTCATCGGCGACCAGAACAAACCGTTTTGGCCAGGCATTCGGCCCCTGAATGGTGTCATCGAGATGAAACAGCAGACGCTGTCCCAGAGCGCGGAGATCGCCAGCCCGTTCTTTCAGGTAACCGTCGGTCAGTGCCGCAAATTGGTCGGCAAATTTTTCGATGACCTTCTTAACCGCCCACTCTGCGACCGAGCCTTTATCCACCTCCGCAAACAGCTCACGACGCAGACGCGCGTCGGAGAGCAAGTGCGAATAGAGGTCGAAGATGGCCGCCGTCTCTTTCTGTGCGCCTGCGGCAAAGCGCTTGCTGTAACGACGAAATTCGTTCGCCGCCTCTTCCAGCGCGGCGGTAAGACGCTCGCGCTCAAGCGCTTCATCAAGCGTTGAGGCTTCGTAAACCTGCTCCATCAGCGGCAGCGTGGCGTCCATCCAGCCTTCCGCAATCGCTACGCCTGGCGATGCCGGAAGAGCGCGAATGCGCGTATGGCGATATTGACCAAAGAGCGCGGCAAGCTGGGACTGGGAGAGGATCGCCGCCATCTGCGTGGCCAGCGTGACGAGGAAAGACTCTTCGCTTTCATCGTACTGACGTAGCTCGCGCTGCTGGACAACCAGCACGCCGAGCAGCTGGCGACGCTGGATAATCGGCACGCCAAGGAAAGCGCGGAAGCGCTCTTCTTTTACGGAAGGGATGTATTTAAAGCTGGGGTGTTTTTGCGCATCAGCAAGGTTGATGGGTTCAGCCAGCCGCCCAACCAGACCCACGATACCTTCATCAAATGCGAGCGTGACGGTGCGTCCACGTGGTTTTTTTAAACCACGGGTCGCCATCAGGTAATAGCAGCGCCGATCGTGGTCGGCCAGATACACCGAACAGACCTCGGTCTCCATCGCAAGACAGATGTCAGTGACCAGAATATTCAGCGCCTCGTTCAGACGCGGAGCACTGGCCACCTTCTCGACTATTTCTCGCAAGCGGGTGAGCATGATTTGCGTAGCTTAACCTCTTTTACGTCGCCAGGCAGGTGCGCTCTGCGGCTTAGGCGGGATCTCCTGAAGCTGCATTACCACACTTGCAAACTCTTTCATCACCCTACGGTAAACATCGCGTTTAAATGACACGACCTGACGAACAGGATACCAATAGCTCACCCAGCGCCAGCCATCGAACTCCGGCGTACTGCTGGTTTGCATATTGATGTCTGAATCGTTGCCCACCAACTGCAACAGAAACCACTTCTGTTTCTGGCCGATACAAACCGGCTTTGTGTCCCAACGCACCAAACGTTTCGGTAACTTGTAACGCAACCAGTTGCGGGTCGAAGCCAGGATGCGAACATCTTTTCGGCTTAAACCGACCTCTTCAAAAAGCTCCCGGTACATCGCTTGTTCTGGGGACTCTCCCGGATTGATCCCGCCTTGCGGGAACTGCCAGGAGTGCTGACCATATCGCCGGGCCCACATTACCTGGCCCTGACGATTACAAATTACTATTCCTACGTTCGGGCGGTAGCCATCGTCATCAATCACCGGACTACCCCAAACTAAACCTTATATATGAATGATTGTTTCACACTACAGGGAGGCGGTAAACCACTCTCTTACAGGGATGCAACCTAATAACATTTGAATAACTCACAAATAAGTGCTGAGTTATAAACAGATGAGAGGCAGTGAAGGGAATTTTATTCACCTTTTCTGTGGATATAGTTGTGAAGAAGTGTCTGATTACCGATGAACAACCTCAAACCCTGCCTTACCAACGCTTTCGCGTCATTTAAATAATCCAATATTTTTCATAAAGTTAAATGTATTTTTATGCACAAAAAACAGAATAGCGTGACGATCATCACATCAGGGATCGTCGTGCTGATGAAAGATCGAACAGCGTCGGTTTTATCCACAGATTGTGCCAATAAGTTAGTCACAATTTGTTTGAAAATTCGATTTTCATCGCACGTCAAGGCTGTAAATTGAAACAGTAGTCAGGGTTATGCCCAGTTATCCCATTTTTCTGTGGATAACATGGTGTAAGATCCTGTTCATTGTCAGTGACCAGATTTGAACAACCGGTTTTCTGAGTCTGGTGAAACGATTTCAAAAGAATAAAAAAACCTATAAATCATATACATGGAATATTGGTACAGAAATAGTTAAACTCTATCCACAGGGGACAATTTCTTCGTTTATTTTTTAATCAAAAGGTTACCTTCATGCATCCGCTTACACCCTTGCTCTCGCCGCCGTCCAGCGAGGGCCAGTTGCTACAGCAGGCACAGCGTCTGGCAGGCTTTTCGCTTGGCGAGCTGGCGGCAATGGCAGGGCTTCAGATCCCGAAGGATCTGAAAAGGGATAAAGGCTGGATCGGCATGCTGCTTGAGCTGTGGCTGGGCGCCAGCGCAGGGAGCAAACCCGAGCAGGATTTTGCAGCGCTTGGCGTGGAGTTAAAAACCATCCCCATAGACAGCCAGGGCAAGCCCCTTGAGACCACCTTCGTCTGCGTAGCGCCATTAACCGGCAACACCGGCGTGACGTGGGAAACCAGCCACGTGCGCCACAAGCTGAAGCGCGTGTTGTGGGTGCCGGTCGAAGGTGAGCGTCAGATCCCCCTGGCTGAGCGTCGCATTGGCGCGCCGCTGCTCTGGAGCCCGAACGACGATGAGGAGCAACAGCTGCGGCTGGACTGGGAGGAGCTGATGGACATGATTGTGCTTGGGCAGGTAGAGCGCATCACCGCCCGACACGGAGAAGTATTACAGCTGCGCCCGAAAGCGGCCAACAGCAAAGCGCTTACCGAGGCAATCGGCGCGCGGGGCGAGCCGATACTGACGCTGCCGCGCGGCTTTTATCTCAAAAAGAATTTCACCGGCGCGCTCCTGGCACGTCATTTCCTGTTAAAAACATAGTTTTTTACTTATTTTGCGAGCTCTCAAACATAATCGACTGCTTTTTAAGATTTTACCGCTTCCTCAAGTCGCCATATCGGGTTAATACTAGATTATGATTTGATACGCGCCAGATGAGGACGATAACGATGAAAAAATGGGCAGTGTTAGTTTCAGCAGTCGGTTTAGCGTTTGCCGTATCGGGCTGTAGCAGCGATTACGTTATGGCGACAAAAGACGGTCGAATGATCCTGACCGACGGCAAACCCGAAGTCGACGATGATACCGGTCTGGTCAGCTACCGCGACCAGGAAGGCAATAAAATGCAGATCAATCGCGACGAAGTATCGCAAATTATCGAGCGATAAACAGAGAGAGGTCAGTCGCTTGCTGGCCTTTTTGATTTTTTTCTTCCCCTTTTGCTTCCCCTCTGCCATGTTTATATTCCTTTGTCGGGCACGCCCTGACGCGGTCTATAAGTCTACTGAGGAAGCCGGCTATGCATTATCACCGTATCCCCCACAGCGCTCTGGAAATAAGCCAACTGGGGTTGGGCACGATGACATTTGGTGAACAAAACAGCGAAGCCGATGCCCATGCACAACTCGATTACGCCGTCAGCCAGGGGATTAACCTGATTGATGTCGCGGAGATGTACCCTGTCCCGCCACGTCCGGAAACGCAGGGACTTACCGAAACCTACGTCGGTAACTGGCTGGCAAAACACGGCAACCGTGAAAAGCTGGTGATTGCCTCCAAAGTCAGTGGTCCCGCGCGCAACAACGATACCGGGATCCGCCCGAATCAGATCCTCGATCGTAAGAATATCCGCGCCGCACTGGACGCCAGCCTGAAGCGCCTGCAAACCGACTACCTCGACCTGTATCAGGTGCACTGGCCGCAGCGCCCAACCAACTGCTTTGGTAAGCTCGGCTACAGCTGGAATGAGAGCGCCCCCGCCGTAACGCTGCTGGAAACGCTGGAAGCGCTGACCGAGTGCCAGCGCGCGGGAAAAATCCGCTACATTGGCGTCTCTAACGAAACTGCCTTTGGCGTAATGCGCTATCTGCACCTGGCGGATAAACACGATCTGCCGCGTATCGTCACCATCCAGAACCCATACAGCCTGCTTAACCGTAGCTATGAGGTGGGTCTGGCCGAAGTGACGCAGTATGAAGAAGTGGAACTGCTCGCCTATTCCTGTCTCGGCTTTGGCACGCTGACGGGGAAATACCTGAACGGCGCGAAACCGGCCGGGGCGCGAAATACCCTCTTTAGCCGCTTTACCCGCTACAGCGGCGAGCAGACGCAGAAAGCCGTTGCCGCCTATGTGGATATCGCAAAGCGTCACGGTCTTGACCCTGCGCAGATGGCGCTGGCCTTCGTGCGTCGTCAGCCGTTTGTTGCCAGCACCCTGCTGGGCGCGACCACGATGGAACAGTTGAAAACCAATATTGAGAGTTTCCACCTGAACCTGAGTGAAGAGGTGTTAGCGGAGATTGAAGCGGTACATCAGGTTTATACGTATCCTGCACCGTAATAAAAGCAAAACGGCAACGCACGTTGCCGTTTTTAGGGTTTGCTCCCTCTCCCTGTGGGAGAGGGCCGGGGTGAGGGCATCAGGCCGCACTTATCAGCGCCGACGCTGCCAGACCCACAATCCCGCAATCGCCAGCGCAAACAGCCCGCCAAACCCGACGCCAATCCCCACCACCGGCACACCGACTTTTACCGCCAGCGAGTAGAGCCCCAGCATTAGCAGCATCGCCAGGTTTTCACCCAGGTTTTGTACCGCGATAGCGTTCCCCGCCCCGACGGTCTGCTTACCACGTTCCTGCAGCAACGCGTTCAGCGGTACCACGAAGAAACCGCCCAGAATACCAATCAGGATGAGGAGGACATACGCAGGCAATAATGCATGTTGCAGCGAGAAAATAAGCACCACGACGCCAATCAGGATCCCTGCGGGCATGCAGCGTGCTACCGTCTCGAGCGTCACCAGCTTCGCCGCCGCACCTGCTCCCACCACAATGCCGATGGCCACCATCGCGTTAAGATAGGTCGGCGTCGCGTTGTCAGTAATCCCCAGCGCCACCGGCACCCACAGCACCAGCAGGAAACGCAGCGTGACGCCCGCCCCCCAAAACATACTGGTTCCCATCAGGGAGAAACGCGTTTCTCCGTTACGCCACAGCACGCGACAGGCGGTAAAGAAACTGCCGGTCATCGGTTTAAAGCGCCAGGATTGCCCCGGGCGAGCCACTGGTAACTTAGGAATAAACAGGTTCGCCACAACTGCCCCGCCATACACCACCGCGCAGATGCCCAGTGCCGCCAGGACGTGCCAGTCGGCCAGTACGCCGCCCGCGACGGAACCGAGCAGGATTGCGGCGATGGTTGACGACTCCATCAGGCCGTTGGCTTTCACCAGCTTATCGCCCGTGGTCAGCTCTCCGAGAATGCCATACTTCGCTGGGGAGTAGGCGGCGGCACCAATGCCCACCAGCGTGTAGCCAATAAACGGGTTGAAGCCAAAGCAAATGCTGGCGGCACCCAGCAGCTTGAGGCCGTTGGCAAACATCATCACCCGGCCTTTCGGGAAACTGTCCGCCACCTGCCCGACGAACGGAGCAAAGATAATGTAAGCGCCCACAAACACCATCTGCAGGATCGGCTGGCTCCAGTCGGGGTAAAACTCGGCTTTCAGCAGCGCCAGAGTGGCAAACAACAGCGCGTTATCACCGAACGCAGAGAGAAACTGTGCGGCGATAACGGCCATCATGCCTTTCGATCTGAGCGATGTGTTAGTGTGTACTGACTCACGCATTTTGCTGTTCCGCCTCTTCAACCATGCCTTTCAGGGTCACGAAATCGGGTTTCCCGCTACCCAGCACCGGGAGCTGCTTCAGGAAGCGAATATCGCGCGGCACCGCCAGTTCAGGGATACCGTGTTCACGCGCATAGCTCAGTAACCTGTCGCGCTTAAGCTCAGCGTCGGTCGTAAACAGCACCAGCGCCTCGCCTTTGCTGGCATCACTCTTCACCACCGTCGCATGCATCTTATCCGCGGACACGGCCGTCGCCAGCTGCTCAACCATTTCCAGAGAGACCATTTCACCGGCGATTTTGGCGAAGCGCTTCGCGCGTCCCTGAATCTGTACAAAGCCTTGTTCATCAAAACGGACAATATCACCGGTGTCGTACCAGCCGGTTTCAATCTCGCCGTTGATGTTTTCCGCCGTTGGCACCTCCAGCACGCCTGGGTTTTCTACGCGCAGATAACCGTTCATCACGTTTGGCCCTTTCAGCTGCAGACGGCCACCGTCCTCAATGCCCGGCACGGCCAGCAGACGCGCGTCCATCCCCGGCAGAATTCGGCCCACCGTACCCGGTTTTGCCGCCATCGGTACGTTAATCGAGACCACGGGAGCACACTCGGTAACGCCATAGCCTTCGAGAATGCGCAGGCCAAACTTGTCCTGCCAGATCTGACGCGTGCTCTCCTGCAGTTTTTCCGCACCGGCCACCACATACCGCACGCGATAGAAATCGTAGGGATTAGCAAAACGCGCGTAGTTGCCCAGGAAGGTTGAGGTGCCGAACAGCACGGTACAGTTACGGTCATACACCAGCTCCGGCACAATGCGGTAATGCAGCGGGCTTGGATAGAGGAATACTTCTGCGCCGGTCAGCAGCGGCGTAAACAGCCCCACCGTCAGGCCAAAGGAGTGGAACAGCGGCAGCGCCGACATAAAACGGTCATCCGCGGTAAAGTCGGCAATGCTTTTGATCTGCTCAACGTTCGCCAGAATGCTCTTGTGGCTGTGGACGACGCCTTTCGGGTTGCCCTCCGATCCCGACGTGAAGAGGATAATCGCGTCATCTTCCGGCTGCTGTTTGACCTGCGCCAGACGCGGCATCAGCAGGTGAGCAAAAATCCACAGCTTGTCGCCGGTGGTTACGTCCGCTTTCAGATCCTCAAGGAAGACCCAGCGCACCTGAGTGAGCTGCTCGGGAAGATGCCAGAGCTTGCCTTTGTCCAGGAACTGACGAGAGGTAAAGACGGTATTAATCTGGGCCGCGGTGATGGCGCTGGTCAGCCCTTTCACGCCCGCCGTGTAGTTCATCATTGCCGGGATGCGCCCCCGGGAAACCGCACCAAAAATCACCGCCGCGCTGATGCCCGCGTTAGGCAGCATCAGGCCAATCTTTTCGCCCTTTTTGCTGTACTTCTCAAGAATGCGGCCCACAAACAGGGTCTTAGTCAGCAGCTTGCGATAGGTATCCGGGGTAAAGTTGATGTCTTCGATGCAGTTTTTCTTCGCACCATAGCGGTGCTGCGCGGAAAGCAGAGATTCATACAGCGTTTCGCGCGGGCGCACGGCCATGCGCGCTTCCATCATAATCTGATGCAGCATTTCCCCGGCGATTTTACGGCGATCGCGGGCACGCGGCGCGTCCGGCATTGGTAACGACGTGGGCGGCAGAATATGCAGCGTGATTTTTGGGAACAGACGCTGCTTTACCAGCCCTTTCAGGCGACTGAAATACGTTAGCTCGGCACCTTCAATGCGCAGCGGCACCACGGTCGCTTTTGATTTCGCAGCAACAAACCCCGCGCCGTCGTAGATTTTCATCAGCGAACCGGTCACTGAAATACGCCCTTCCGGGAAAATAACCACCGGACGCCCCTGCTCAACCAGACGCACCAGATGCTTAATCATCATCGGTTTTGTCGGATCGAGCGGCACAAAATCAATCAGCGGCGTGAGCCAGCGCATGTACCACTGCTGGCTGATAGAGGTATAGACCGCAAACACCGGGCGCACGGGTAAAAATAGCGCCAGCAGAATGCCGTCTATAAAGGAAACATGATTTGGCGTGATGAGAACGCGTTCGCCGCGAAGCGCCTGGGCATCGCCAGTGACGCGGATGCGAAAAAGAATGCGGAACAGTGTACGGAAGAACCCAAATAGCATCTCAACTCCATTTGCCAGCCAGTGTGGAGGGTTGATAGTAAATGGTGGCAGATTACACGAGAAGTGATACGGGAGCGACAGCAAAAGTGGAGGCGAAAAAAAACCTGCGCATCCGCGCAGGTTGGTGCAAGAGATGAGTACGAAACCGTACTAAGAATTCTCACCAATCAATACCTCTGGGATCTTGATTGTGGTCGTTCGACCTGCGCTTCGCCAGCAGGAAAACGCAAGGGAATGAGCCGAAGTGCAACCAGGTGTGAATATTTTCTATTGCTGTTACAGGTTGAACTTTCAGGCAAAAAAAAACCTGCGTAAAAACGCAGGCTGGTGTAAGCGTGTTAATCAACCGGAGTTGACTCCACCTATCAATACCTCTGGGATTTCGACTGTATCAACCTCTCTAATATCCTTGCCATCGGACAATCGCAACAGCCTGACGCAAAGTGTAACCAAAGGTTCAGATTGACATTCTTCAGACATGACTGCGCGTGTAACGATTACACTACCAGTGTTGTCCTGCGTCACGTTTGTGGAGAGCGGAAATCCGCTCCCCTTGAATGCGCGGCGCTTTTCCGCAACACTATTTGGTGTGTAAACGCTTACCCCCAATAAGAAGGTAATGAATGGCGACAATAAAGGATGTGGCCCGTCTGGCAGGTGTGTCGGTGGCAACCGTCTCTCGAGTGATTAACGACTCCCCAAAAGCCAGTGACGCATCGCGCCAGGCGGTACAAACCGCCATGGAATCCCTGAATTATCATCCCAATGCCAATGCTCGCGCGCTCGCCCAGCAGTCCACCGAAACCATTGGGCTGGTAGTGGGTGATGTTTCCGACCCCTTTTTCGGCGCCATGGTGAAAGCGGTTGAACAGGTCTCTTATCAGACGGGCAATTTTTTGCTGATCGGCAATGGCTATCATAATGAGCAAAAAGAACGCCAGGCCATCGAGCAGCTGATCCGCCACCGCTGCGCCGCGCTGGTGGTTCACGCCAAAATGATCCCGGATGCCGAGCTGATTCACCTGATGAAGCAGATGCCCGGAATGGTGATCATCAACCGCATTATTCCCGGGTTTGAAAAACGCTGTGTGGCCCTCGATGACCGCTACGGCGCCTGGCTTGCGACCCGTCATCTGATTCAACAGGGCCATACCCGGATTGGCTATCTCTGTTCCAATCATCCGATTTCTGATGCGGAAGACCGCCTGCAGGGCTACTACGATGCCCTGCGCGAAAACGGACTGCCGTGTAATGATCGTCTGGTGGCCTACGGTGAACCGGATGAGAGCGGTGGTGAACAGGCCATGACCGAACTGCTCGGTCGCGGGCGGAATTTCACGGCGGTTGCCAGCTATAACGACTCGATGGCCGCAGGGGCAATGGGGGTGCTGAATGACAACGGGATTGAGGTACCGGCAGAAATTTCGCTGATTGGCTTCGATGACGTGCTGGTCTCTCGCTACGTGCGCCCGCGTCTGACCACCGTGCGCTACCCGATTATCACCATGGCAACGCAGGCCGCCGAGCTCGCGCTAGCTCTGGCTGAACAGCGCCAGCCGCCGGATATTACGCATCTGTTTAGCCCGACGCTGGTTCGCCGTCACTCCGTTGCATCACCTGCGGAAGCGCAGAGCGAATAACGGTAGAGGTGGACCAGGGTGTTGGGGTATTCCAGCCCATCACCGATATACTGCCAGCCGTAACGTTCGTAGAAGTCGCGGCAGGCAGACCAGAGGTGCAATTCTTCATATCCCGCCTGTGCGGCCCAGGTAATAACGTGCTGCTGTAGCTTTCCTGCCAGCCCCTTGCCACGCGCCGCGTCGTCAACGTAGAGCGCCGCCAGCCACGGAAAGAGATCCTGACGGGTGATCAAATCGCAGCGCCAGAGCCCTACCGTACCAACAAGCTGTTCGTCTTCTACGGCGATAAAGGTCAGCGGTAATGTTCCCGGCGTCTGGCTGTGCTCAACAATGCTGTGGAAAAATTCCCGAGAAAGCCCTTCGCCAAAGGCCTGCCAGAGCCAGTCGGTGACCTGCTCCGCATACTGCGGTGCCTGGTAAAGCGGGAAGATGGCTATCTTTTTCACATTTCACCTGCGTTTTCTCATGTATTTGCTGGCCTGTCGCCCCAGCTCGGTTCGGCGATTATTTTACCAGAGTCAGACTATTTAGTTTTACTTCAGGCATGCATGACGAATCGTGACCAAAAAGCGTGATCGTGGCAGAAGTTTTGCGCTTCCCGCATCGCCTATACGCCGTGAGGTCTGTGTTAAACTGCAAACCATTACGTGGAAGCAGGAATGTAGAATGGCAACAATGCTGGATGTCTCACTGCGTGCGGGCGTGTCGAAGGCTACCGTCTCGCGCGTGCTGAACGGCACGGGTCAGGTTAAAGAGAGTACGCGTCAGCAGGTCTTTGCTGCGATGGAAGAGCTGGGATATCGCCCGAACTTTCTCGCGCGTTCGCTGGCTAACCAGACCAGCAACAGCATTGGCCTGGTCGTCTCGACCTTCGACGGCTTTTACTTTGGTCGTCTTCTCCAGCAGGCGTCGCGGCAGACGGAAACTCACGGAAAACAGCTGATCGTCACCGACGGTCACGACGCGCCGGAACAGGAAGAACAGGCGGTGCAGATGCTGGCCGATCGCCAGTGCGATGCCATCGTGCTTTACACGCGCTACATGAGCGAAAAAGCGATCGTCAAACTGATGAACACCGTGAAAACGCCGCTGGTGGTCATTAACCGTGAAGTGAGCCAGGTGCCGGATCGCTGCGTGTTTTTCGAACAGCAGGATGCCGCGTTTAAGGCCGTGGATTACCTGATCGCCCAGGGCCATCGGGAGATCGCCTGTATCACCGTTCCGATCCACACCCCCACGGGTAAAGCGCGGCTGATGGGCTACCGTAAGGCGCTGGAAAAGCACGGCATCCGCCTGGACGAGCGTCGGATAAAGTACGGCGATGCGGGAATGACGCGGGGATACGAGCTATGCAAGGAGTTGATTGCCGACGGTGTGCCCTTTAGCGCCCTGTTTGCCTGTAACGACGATATGGCCCTGGGGGCGTCCAAAGCGTTACACCAGGCGGGGCTTAAAATTCCGCAGGATATTTCACTGTTCGGCTTTGACGATGCCCCAAGCGCGAAATGGCTGGAGCCTGCGCTCTCATCGGTTTATCTGCCCATCGACAATATGATTGTCACGGCCATCGATCAGGCGATCCGGCTGGCAAAAAACCAGCCGGTCGATGCCATCCCGCCGTTTACCGGCACGCTGGTGTTACGCGATTCGGTTACAACGGGGCCGTACTTTCATCAGATGAGTTCTAAAGCCAGCAGTTCCTGAATGGTCTGACGACGACGGATCAGCCGTGCCTTGCCGTTATCAAACAGCACTTCCGGCAGCAGCGGGCGGCTGTTGTAGTTAGATGACATCGACGCCCCGTAGGCACCGGTATCATGCAGCACAAGATAATCACCCGGTTTGACCTCTGGCAGCGCGCGGGTCTCCACTTTGCCGCCTTCCTGCTGGGTGAACACGTCACCCGATTCGCACAGCGGTCCCGCAACGACCGTCTCAACCCGCGGCGCCTGCGTTAAGTCGCGGCCGTCGGCAGCCAGGGCGGTAATGTGGTGATAGCTGCCGTACATGGACGGACGCATCAGATCGTTAAAACCTGCGTCAATCAATACGAAGTGGCGAGACCCCATCTCTTTGACGCTGCGCACCTGCGAAACCAGCACGCCGGCTTCCGCCACCAGGAAACGACCCGGCTCAATTTCCAGCTTCACCGCGTGGCCAAGATGCGCGGCGATTTGGTCACGCGCGGCGCTCCACAGACCGTAATAGTGATCGGTATCGATCGCCTCTTCGCCTTCGCGATAGGGAATGGAGAGACCGCCACCGGCAGAGATCGCCTCCAGATCCTGACCGAAGTCGATAACCTGGCGCACCATCGCGCCGCACACCTGCTCCAGGTGGCCGTAATCGACGCCAGAGCCAATGTGCATATGAATACCCACCAGCTTCAGGCCGTAGCGCTGTAATACCTCCAGCGCGGCAGGCATATCGGCATACCAGATCCCGTGCTTGCTGTTTTCGCCGCCGGTATTGGTTTTTTGACTATGCCCATGACCAAAGCCCGGATTCACGCGCAGCCAGACTCGATGGCCGGGAGAAACCTGACCCAGCTGCTCCAGCATATCTACAGAACCGGCATTCACCGGGATCTGCAGTTCGTGGACGCGCGCAAGCGTCGCATCGTCGATCACGTCTGCGGTAAAGACGATCGCGTCGCCGTCGGCTTTCGGATCGAATCCGGCCACCAGCGCGCGCTCGATTTCGCCAAGCGAGACGGAGTCCACCTTCACGCCCTGCTCACGCATCAGGCGCAGAATATGAATATTGGAGCACGCCTTCTGGGCAAAGCGCACCACGTCAAACTGATGCAGGGCGGCGATCTTCTCGCGAACGATCTGCGCGTCGTAGACCCACACTGGGCAGCCAAACTCGGCGGGCAGGCGCAGCAGGTTGTCGGCGTTCAAATCGGTATCAGTCTGGTTCAGCGGGCGTGGCATGGTCTTCTCCGGGTAAATGCGTTTTGAAGATTACGCCACAGCGCGAAGAGAATAAAAAATATCGTTTTATCGCGAGTCTATGCAAAAATGATATGGACAGTAATCTGCTTTCAGGTGCCCTATGCCCGCCGTCAATTTACGCCACATCGAGATTTTTCACGCCGTGATGACCACCGGCAATCTCACCGAAGCCGCACAGATGCTGCATACCTCGCAGCCGACGGTCAGCCG
The DNA here is from genome assembly GCF_001521715.1 of Enterobacter asburiae. Lineage (NCBI taxonomy): Bacteria > Pseudomonadati > Pseudomonadota > Gammaproteobacteria > Enterobacterales > Enterobacteriaceae > Enterobacter > Enterobacter asburiae. The sequence continues at coordinate 4,419,764 of NZ_CP011863.1, read as the reverse complement.
CGAGCTGGCCCGCTTCGAGAAAGTGCTGGGGCTGAAGCTGTTCGAACGTACCCGGGGCAGGCTTCACCCTACGGTGCAGGGGTTACGCCTGTTCGAGGAAGTTCAGCGCTCCTGGTACGGACTGGACAGAATAGTGAGTGCTGCGGAAAGCCTGCGCGAGTTTCGCCAGGGGGAGCTGTCGATCGTCTGCCTGCCCGTCTTTTCGCAATCTTTTTTGCCGATGCTGCTGCAGCCCTTTCTGGCCCGATACCCGGAGGTCAGCCTCACCATCGTGCCTCAGGAATCACCCCTGCTTGAAGAGTGGCTTTCGGCTCAGCGCCATGATTTAGGCCTGACCGAAACCCTCTCCACGCCAGCGGGAACGGCACGCACGGAGTTGATCTCGTTAGATGAAGTGTGCGTTCTGCCCGCCGGGCATCGGCTTGCCGGTAAGGCGGTGCTCACACCGGAGGATTTCCACGGGGAAAACTACATTAGCCTGTCGCAGACCGACAGCTACAGACAGCTGCTGGATACCCTGTTTGCCGAGCATCAGGTCAAACGACGAATGGTAGTGGAAACGCACAGCGCGGCTTCGATTTGCGCGATGGTGCGTGCAGGCGTCGGCGTCGCGGTGGTGAATCCGCTCACGGCGCTGGACTATGCCGGAAGCGGGATCGTCATCCGCCGCTTTAGCGTCTCCGTCCCGTTCACCGTGAGCCTGATCCGCCCGCTGCACCGTCCGGCTTCCGCGCTGGTGGACGCTTTCACCGAACACTTAAAGGAGCACGCGCGTCAGGTGGCGCTTCGCTTACCTGACCTGCAAAACCCGTTATGACAGCATAAACGCCACGGCATCCTCGGCATGGATGGCGGTGGTATCGAATACCGGGACGGGGCTTCGCTCGGCTGGCACCAGCAGGCCGATCTCGGTGCAGCCGAAGATCACCCCTTCAGCCCCCTGCTGCGCCAGCTTTTCAATCACGCTGACGTAATACGCGCGGGAAGATTCGGTGAAGGTACCGAGGCAGAGCTCGTCAAAGATAATCTGATTGATGCGCGCCCGATCTGCTTCATCAGGGATCAGGCTTTCGATCCCAAATTCACTGTGCAAACGTCCACGATAAAAATCCTGTTCCATGGTGTAGCGTGTACCCAAAAGCGCTACGCGGCGCATTCCGGATGCCGCAACCGCACGCCCGGTTGCGTCCGCGATATGCAGAAACGGCAGCGCGCAGCGGTCCTCAATATGCGACGCCACTTTGTGCATGGTATTGGTACAAAGCACGATTCCCTCGGCGCCGGCGCGCTCCAGCCCCAGCGCCGCCTGGGCCAGGATCTCCCCGGCTTTATCCCACTCACCGCTCGACTGGCAGGCTTCAATTTCGTGAAAATCAACGCTGTGCAGCAGCAGGCTGGCGGAGTGCAGACCGCCAAGACGCTGCTTTACCCCTTCATTAATCAGGCGGTAATAAGGGATTGTCGATTCCCAGCTCATTCCACCTAACAGGCCGATCGTTTTCATCATCCCTCCTTATCTGTGTTTCATTTTTAACACAATCGATGCACATAAAAAAAGGCGCTGTATTCAGCGCCTTTTTAAACTGCAGAGCTTATTCCACTACCGGCTCTGGTGGCGAAGTACGGGCGAGCATCGCCTCGCGCAGTAAAACGCTACCGCAGGCAAACAGCCCCCCCAGGAGCGCCGCCAGAACGACAATCAGAGCCTTGCCCGGGCCATCCTTTTTCACCGGCATGGAGGGAGAAAGCTGGTACCTGAATGGCTCAAGTTTAACATCGGCAAAGGAGAGCTTTTTCAGCTGTGCGAGGTAGTATTCCCGGTTCTGGAACTCTGCATTCAGCTCGGTCACGTCCTTCAGATTTTTTTCGATCTGCAGCTTTTGCGCGATACCGTCAGCGCCGAGCGCAACGGAGTAATCCGGGTCATCTTTTACGGCCTGCCCGTTGCTGTAAACCGGTTTCTTAATGCCTGCGGCATTGGCCACTTCCAGCGAATAATTCAGTCGCTGCAGGTTGGTATTGTGAATATTAGTCAGACGGACACGATCCAGTTCCAGCTGCTGCTCAACGACGTTCTTTTTCAGGGCGATCTGGTTGCGGATATTCTGCACCGTCTCTTTTTCAACAATAGCCGCGATATAGTCGATGTATCCATCCAGGACGGCTTGCGCATCGTCAGCTGTCGGCGCAGTGAAGCTCAATGTCCAGGAGACAAAAGGCGCTTTATCCGCGTCTTTTCCCTGAGCGTCATTCACCGCTTTCATTCTGTCTGAAATGTTAACTATCGCCCGATGCAGCTCAAGCGGATCCACCTCGGCATCTTTAAGTTGTGACATCACGTAAGGAGAGGATTTCAGGTACTCTTCGAGCAATGACTGCGACTGAAACTTTTTAATAAACATGTCAAAGACTTCCGGACGGGAAATTTTCGCGTCCACGTCAAGTACCTGCAACGCTACCATCATCTGGCGCAGCGGGTTCCACTGCGACGATTCTGCCTGAGTAATCACTGCTTTACTGGTCCACTTCTGCGGCAGTAAAAATGAAATGGCCAGCCCCGCCAGTGCAAAAGCAAGGGTAATGGTGACAATGCGTTTTTTGGCCGCCAAAAGGACCGCTAATAAACCGAAAAGATCAATTTCTTTAGCGTGTATTGCCGGGGAGGTATAACGGGGAAAATCAAGATCGGTGCTTTTTTTGATATCCATCTCAGACATAGACATTCTTCTTTTTAGGATGCGTTTCATGTTGCGCAAATAACAGCGGTGTTCCGATGATACATTATCCTAAGAATTATCCTAAGTTCAAATCCCTCTATTCATCCTACCCTGCCAGAGTTGGTAGTGAATTTCATTACGTTATTATTGTAATTACTAACCATTTTACCAACTCTGACTTGTATTGAACGCTTAAACAGGCATTACGATCGCACGCCGATATTCCGCAGTTTTTCTCCAGCCATCAGCTTGCGCTCGATATGTTCCAGCGTCACGCCTTTGGTTTCCGGGATCAGCCAGAACGTGACGCCAATAAACGCTACGTTCAGCACCGTATAGAGCCAGAACGTTCCCGCTGCGCCAATCGCGTCCAGCAGCGTCAGGAACGTCGCACCGATGATCATGTTCGACACCCAGTTGGTGGTCGTGGAACAGGTGATGCCAAAGTCACGGCATTTCAGCGGCTGAATTTCGGAGCACAGGATCCACACCACGGGCGCGGCGCTCATCGCGTAACCTGCGATACACATCATGGTCATACCGACAGAAAGCCAGGAAAGCCCGCTTGAGGCCGTGCCGTTATCAAACTGCATCAGGCAGTAGCCGAGGATCAGCGTGCCGATCGCCATTACGCTAAAACCGATTTTCAGCGCCGGTTTACGCCCGGCTTTGTCCACGGTGAATACCGCAATAAAGGTGGCGAACATGAAGGTCAGCCCGACCACCAGGGTTGCGATCATCTGCTGTTCCGTAGTGGTGAATCCGGCCATTTTGAAAATGCGCGGCGCGTAGTACATGATGATATTCATGCCGGTGAACTGCTGCATCGCCTGCAGCAACATGCCGAGGAAGACGGCGCGGCGCACGTTGCGGTTGATCTTAAACAGCGCCCAGCCGCCCTGCTTTAACTTCAGGCTTTCGCGGATTTCGTTCAGCTCTTCGCGCGCTTTTTCCGAGGTATCGCGCAGCATGCGCAGGACCTCTTCCGCCTCCACGTGACGCCCTTTTTGCGCCAGCCAGCGCGGACTGTTTGGCAGGAAAATCACCAGGACGATCAGCACCAGCGCCGGTAAGGCCAGCACGCCCAGCATCGCGCGCCAGTTGCCGCTGTAGCTGAAGTAGGTGTCGGACAGGAACGCCAGCACAATACCCAGCGTGACCATCAGCTGATACATGCTGATCATCTTGCCGCGCACGTTTTCACTCGCCATTTCGGAGAGATAAAGCGGCGCGGTGTAGGACGCAATCCCCACCGCCACGCCCAGCAGCACGCGGGAGAGCAGGAGGATTTCAACGTTAGCGGCAAACGCCGAGCCAATGGAGCCGGCAACGAACAGAATTGCCCCGACCATCAGGCTATATTTGCGCCCCAGACGGAACGACAGCCAGCCGTTGAACAGCGCGCCAATGGCCGCGCCGAGCATCATGCTGCTCACCACCCACTCCTGCAGACGGTTGCTGAGGGTAAAGTGATCGGTAATAAACGGCAGCGCGCCGGCAATGACGCCGATATCCAGTCCAAACAACAGGCCCGCCACGGCGGCGGCAATGGAGACAAACTGGTTCATGCGGCGAGTATCGCGCAGCGCAGCGGGCATTAGGGTAGAGTCATTTATAGATGTCATATTTTTCCTGCCTCAACAGCAAAATTCGTTAACTGAAATTACGAGAAAGCGAGGAAAAGTGTCAGGCAGGAAATCGCGAAGTTATGGATTATTCCGCTACGGCATACGGTTCTGTGATGGACATTACAATTTCAACTCGTGGCGAATAATCACGTATTTTTACTAATCAGTTAATATTTAAGCAATAAAAGTGTGATTGCCGTCATTTGTGATTTTTTAGTATGGATTTTTCATCTTTAGCGATATGGACTAAGCCAATTATTGCGCAAAAAAACCTCCGCCCACGGGCAGAGGTTCTTAATACGGGTGGAATTAACGCGCCAGCCAGCCGCCGTCTACAGCCACGGTGTAGCCGTTGATGTAATCCGATGCGGAGGAGGCCAGGAAGACAACCGGCCCCATCAGATCGCTCGGCAGACCCCAGCGTCCCGCCGGAATGCGGTCGAGGATTTCCGCGCTACGCTGCTCGTCCGCACGCAGCTGCTGCGTGTTGTTGGTCGCCATGTAGCCCGGCGCAATCGCATTCACGTTGATGTTATGCTTCGCCCATTCGTTTGCCAGCAGGCGGGTCACGCCCATTACGGCGCTTTTGGACGCGGTGTAAGACGGCACGCGGATACCGCCCTGGAACGAGAGCATAGAGGCAATATTGATGATCTTGCCGCCTTTCCCCTGCGCAATAAAATGCTTCGCCGCCGCCTGGGACATGAAAAATACGCTCTTGATGTTCAAATTCATCACGTCGTCCCAGTCGCGCTCGCTGAAGCTGATAGCGTCTTCGCGGCGGATCAGCCCGGCGTTGTTCACCAGAATGTCGATATGACCGAATTCAGCCACCGCGCGCGCCAGCAGTTCAGGAATGGTATCGATTTTACGCAGGTCAGCGGTCAGGCTCAGGAAACGGCGGCCCAGGGCCGTCACGCGTTCGATGGTGTCAGTCGGTTCAACGATATTAATTCCGACGATATCGCAGCCCGCTTCCGCCAGGCCTAACGCCATCCCCTGACCCAGCCCGGTGTCGCACCCGGAAACCACAGCCACTTTCCCCTGCAGAGAGAATGCATCCAGAATCATGTTTATTCCTTACTCTTTCAGAGCCTGTCACTCACAGGCAGGTTTATGCTTCACCGTCCGCGACTAGCGCAGATCGCTGACAGCAACGTGGTCCATATCATCAAAGACCTGGTTTTCACCCACCATTCCCCAGATAAAGGTGTAGGCTTTCGTCCCTACGCCGGAGTGAATGGACCAGCTCGGTGAAATCACCGCCTGCTCGTTGTGCATCACGATATGGCGCGTTTCCTGCGGCTGTCCCATCATGTGGAACACGCAGGCGTCCTCATCCATATTGAAGTAGAAGTAGACTTCCATGCGGCGCTCGTGGGTATGGCACGGCATGGTGTTCCACAGGTTGCCTGGCGCGAGCTCGGTCAATCCCATACTGAGCTGGCAGGTCTCCAGCACGTCCGGCACGAAGTATTTATTGATGGTGCGGCGGTTGCTGGTGAGGTTGTCGCCCAGCGTCACGGGTGCGACGTCTGCCGGGGTCACTTTTTTGGTTGGGTAGGTAGAGTGAGCCGGCGCGCAGTTGTAGTAAAACTTCGCAGGCCTGCTGCCGTCGATGCTGGCAAAGACCACGTCTTTCGCCCCTTTACCCACGTACAGCGCCTCGCGGTGGCCAATCTCATAGCACTGTCCGTCTACGGTGATGGTGCCCGGCCCACCGATGTTAATCACCCCCAGCTCGCGACGCTCGAGGAAGTAGCTCACGCCCAGCTGTTTACCGACCTCACCGCCCACGGAGACGCTTTTCGTGACGGGCATAATCCCACCCACAATAATGCGGTCGATATGGCTGTAAACCATGGTGTACCTGTCGGCCTCGAATACCTTCTCGACTAAAAATGCATTGCGCAGCCCCTGAGTATCCAGCGTTTTGGCGTGCGCACTGTGGATGCTTTCTCTGACGTCCACGGTAACCTCCAGATGTGGTCATGCCCGAAGGCGGAAATAAACGAAACAGCGTTCCGTTTTTCATAATGAGCACATACTATCGGCATAAAGTGGGCTTTTCAATTGTATTTAAAACAACGTTTCATTTTTATTTTTGTTTATAGCGGAAATGATGTTCGGATCACAATTCAACCGCCGGGAGAAAAAGGACGCGAAAAAAAACCTCCCGGAGGAGGTCATTTTGTTTGAGAAGAGGTTAGCGTTCGATGGCCAGCGCCACCCCTTGCCCGCCGCCTATACAAAGTGTGGCAATCCCTTTGCGGGCATTGCGCTTTTTCATTTCGTGGACCAGCGAAACCAGGATGCGGCAGCCGGACGCACCGATAGGATGCCCCAGCGCGATCGCGCCGCCGTTAACGTTGACCCGCAGGGGATCCCACTCCAGCATTTTTCCGACGGAGATCGCCTGCGCGGCATAGGCTTCGTTCACTTCGATCAGATCCACATCCGAAAGCTGCCACCCCGCGCGCTCCAGGCAGCGGCGGGTAGCGTAGACCGGTGCGATCCCCATTAACGCAGGATCAACCCCTACGCTGGCGAATGCTTTAATGCGGGCCAGGACGGGAAGATCGAGTTCAAGGGCTTTGCTTTCGCTCATCATCATGACAGCGGCAGCGCCGTCGTTAATGGAAGAGGCATTTCCCGCCGTCACCGAGCCCTGCATTTCAAACGCGGGGTTCAGCCTCGCCAGGCCTTCAGCGCTGGCGTCGGTGCGCGGCTGTTCATCGGTATCCACGAGGATACGCTCGCCGCTCTGACGCTGCGTGCTGACCGGGACAATCTCGTCGCGAAAACGACCGGAATCAATCGCCGCACGCGCTTTTTGCTGCGAGCTTAGCGCGTAGGCATCCTGCACCTCACGGCTGATGCCGTACTCGCGCGCCAGGTTTTCCGCCGTCACGCCCATATGATAGTCATTGAACGCATCCCACAGCCCGTCATGCACCAGGCTGTCGAGCAGCTGGCTGTTGCCCAGCTGTGCGCCGGTCCGGCTGTCGGTCAACACGTGCGGCGCGCGGCTCATATTCTCCTGCCCGCCCGCGATGATCACGTCCGCTTCACCACACTGAATGGCTTGCGTCGCGAGATGCAGCGCTTTTAATCCTGAACCACAGACGTCGTTGATGGTGATGGCGGAAACGGTATTGGGCAGCCCGCCCTTCAGCGCCGCCTGACGCGCAGGGTTTTGCCCGGCACCGGCCGTGAGGACCTGTCCAAGGATCACTTCATCAACTTCATGTGCTGCGATCCCGCTGCGTTCCACCAGCGCTTTTACCACCACGCTGCCCAGGTCAACCGCCGAGTGACGCGCGAGCGCTCCCTGAAAACAGCCGATAGCTGTACGCAACGCACCCACTATTACGACATCTTTCATCACGACCTCTGTGTTAAATGACATGACGATAGTAGAGGATTGTTACTGGCAATTATCTTAATTGTTTAAAAATAGTGAGTTTAATCACAAGGATCAGCGCGCATCCTGCAGATACTGCCGCAGCCAGCTTCCGGCAACGCCGGGAGGGGATCGTTTATTCCACAGCAGATCGATGCCGATCGCCCGTGGCCAGCCGGGAACACTGAGCTGTACCAGGGATTTCGCGGCGGCAAATTCATCCACCAGTGCACACGGCAGCACGCACCAGCCAAATCCCTGTACCGCCATACTCAAGAGTAACAGGTAATTCGGGGCTGACCAGACGGGCCCGCGCGCGATCTCAGCCTCGCGCTCAAGATAGGTGCTGAGCCGCAGCTCCCGCCAGCCGTGCAGCTCGTCATGCTGAACGTCATGTTGTCCGGCCAGCGGATGCGCGATCGCGACGTAGATCGCCATGCGGGTCTGCATCGGCAACCGGGTGACACCAATATCCGTAGGGTAACTGTCGCGCGCTTCCGTCAGGCCAATCTGCGCTCGCTCCTTTTGCAGCAGATGGATCACGTCCTCTTCCTCGCCAATCAGACATTCGAATTCCGTATGGGGAAAACGCGCGTCAAACTGTTTCATCATCTCTTCCAGCACGTCCGGGTTGAGGGTATCGGAAAGGACAAACGTCAGACGCGCCTCCGTTTGCGCCGTTAGCGACACCGCCAGCTCGTCCAGCCGCGTGCTGGCGGCCAGGATGGCCTGCACGTAGCCCAGCACCTGTTCTCCCTGGACCGTTAACACCGGCTGGCGCGCCGAGCGGTCAAACAGCTCGAAACCGAGATCGGCCTCAAGATTGGCAATCGACGTGCTGATCGTCGACTGGCTTTTACGCAGCCGACGTGCGGCGGCAGAAAACGAGCCCGCCGCAACGGTCTCGACAAACGCATTAAGGGCTTCGGGTGAATAGCGCATAACCTATCTACTTTAGCGATGGATACTATCTTTAATATATCAGCTTTAGCGATGAAAATAGGCTGCATCAACGCCCATACCGGCGAATTAATGAGGTCTATGACTATGCAACATCAGGATGCACTCCAACGTAAACTGCCGGAGCGGATCTTTCATGCTGTCTGTTTTGAAGGGATTGCGACGGCGATCCTCGCCCCTACGGCAGCGTGGCTCATGCAGCGTTCCGTGGTGGAGATGGGTGGGTTGACCATTATTCTGGCCACCACCGCCATGCTGTGGAACATTATTTATAACTTCGGCTTCGACCGTTTCTGGCCGGTTCAGCGCGTCAAACGTACGGCAAAAGTGCGCGCGCTGCATGCGCTGGGGTTCGAATGCGGGTTTATCGTGATTGGCGTGTCGATTGTCGCCGCGGTGCTGGGCGTCACCCTGCCTCAGGCATTCACGCTGGAAATAGGTTTCTTCCTGTTCTTCCTGCCGTACACCATGTTCTATAACTGGGCATACGATTGCCTGCGCGAGAAATTTCTTAAGCGTCGCCAGCAACGGCGCGCCCTGGCAGGCTAAACCGCCTTTGGCCGGACGCCCGTTCCGGCCAAACTCCGTCGAAGCAACTGCGCTCTTCAGGCATAACTATGGTAAATTGCACGCCATTCCGATGGTTTGATAGTTGATACGTTGCTCTAATGTCGAAAATTTGGTCAAAAGATGAGACTCTCTGGAGTTTCGCTCTCTATGGCACGGCCGTGGGCGCAGGAACGCTGTTCTTGCCCATTCAGCTGGGCTCCGCAGGCGCTATCGTCCTGTTTATTACCGCCCTCGTGGCCTATCCCTTAACCTACTGGCCGCACAGAGCGCTGGCGCAATTTATCCTGTCGTCAAAAACAAAAGGCAATGAAGGGATCACCGGCGCCGTCTCGCACTACTACGGCAGGAAGATTGGCAATCTGATCACCACGCTCTATTTCATCGCCTTCTTTGTGGTGGTGCAGATTTATGCGGTGGCCATCACCAACTCGCTCACGGAGCAGCTGGCGAAACACCTGACGGTGGATACCGCCGTTCGCGTGCTGGTCAGCCTGGGGGTGGTGCTGGTTCTGAATCTGATCTTCCTGATGGGACGCCATATCACGATAAAAGTGATGGGCTTCCTGGTGTTTCCGCTGATTGCCTATTTTCTCTTTGTCTCGCTCTATCTGACCGGAAGCTGGCAACCTTCGCTGCTGACCAGCCAGATGGCCGTCGATCGTCATACGCTGCATCAGGTTTGGATTTCGATTCCGGTGATGGTATTTGCTTTCAGCCATACCCCGATTATCTCAACGTTTGCCGTTGATCGCCGCGAGAAATTTGCCGACGGTGCTATGGATAAATGCAAGAAAATCATGAAGGTGGCGTACCTGATCATCTGCCTGAGCGTGCTGTTTTTTGTCTTCAGCTGCCTGCTCTCAATTCCGCCGTCGTACATTGTGGCCGCCAAAGAGCAAGGGGTAACGATCCTGTCCGCGCTGTCGATGATGCCTTCTTCACCGGCGTGGCTGGGCATTTCCGGGATTATCGTGGCGATTATTGCGATGTCGAAATCGTTCCTCGGCACCTATTTTGGGGTGATTGAAGGGGCGACGGAGATCGTGAAGTCGTCGCTCAATCAGGTGGGCGTGAAAAAGAGCCGCGCCTTTAACCGCGCGATTTCCATTATGGGGGTGTCGTTAATCACCTTTGCCGTCTGCTGCATTAACCCGAACGCCATTTCGATGATTTACGCCATCAGCGGCCCGCTTATCGCCATGATCCTGTTTATCATGCCGACGCTGTCGACGTATCTGATCCCATCGCTGAAACAGTACCGCTCCATTGGCAACCTGCTGACGCTGATCGTCGGCGTGCTGTGCGTATCGGTGATGTTTGTCGGCTAAACGCCCTGCATGCCCGGCGTTCTGCCGGGCATGCCTCTCAGTCTCGCCCAGCTGATTCCAGCGGAAAAGGTCTGTCCTGCACCACCGTTTTCATGACAAGCGTAGATCGAAGGTGCTGCACGCCGGGCATGGCGGAGAGCTTCTCGTCGTAGAGTTTCTGGAAAGCGGACAGGTCGCGGGTCACGACGTGCATCAGATAATCGGGATCGCCAAACAGGCGCTGTGCCAGCACGATCTGCGGAATGTCCTCCACCGCCGCTTCAAACGCGCTAACCGCCTTGCGGTCACCCTCCTTCAGCGTCGCAAACACTATCGCCAGGAAGTTGAACCCCATTTTGGCGGGGTCGAGGCTGGCACGGTATCCCGTTATCGCCCCGCTTTGCTCCAGCGCCCGCACGCGACGATGGCACGGCGAGAGGCTCAGATTCACTCTTTCCGCCAGCTCGGTAAGGGATAAACGGCCATCAGACTGTAGCTCAGCAAGAATTTTTCGATCGATGCTATCCATGTGGAAGATTTTCTCAATTTCACGGTGTTATGAGCATAACATTGAAAGCCTATTTCGCAGGGTTAGCGATATTCTTTTTCTCAACCTTTGACGCACTGCGGGAGTCTTCAGGACGATGGAAATGAGTATTGTGGCTGGCTTTTGGGTGGTTTCTTTTCTGCTTATCATGACGCCGGGCGCCGACTGGGCCTACGCCATTAGCGCCGGTATTAACGGGCGACGCGTGGTGCCGGCAGTGATGGGGTTAATGTCCGGGCATCTGTTAGCCACGCTGATTGTGGTGGCTGGCGTGGGCGTAGTGATTGCTCAACATCCGCTGGCGTTAACCGGGCTGACCGTCGCGGGGGCCGTGTATCTCCTGTGGCTTGGCATCGGGCTGTTGCGTCACCCTGCCGCACCGGAAAAGGCCGCCCACCATGCGGGAAACTGGAGGCAGTGGGCGGTGAAAGGGCTCTGCATTAGCGGCCTTAACCCGAAAGTTTTTTTACTTTTCCTAGCGCTGCTTCCGCAGTTTACAGACCCGACCGGAAGCTGGTCGATAGCGGTGCAAATGTCCGCGCTTGGCGTGATGCACCTTATCACCTGTACGCTGGTCTATCTGCTGGTGGGGTATGGTTCGAAAGCGGTACTGGCGACCCGGCCACAGGCGGCGCGTCTGATAAGCATGGCATCGGGAGGGATAATGGTGCTGATCGCGTTGATATTGCTATTTGAGCAGGCGAGATGAAAAAACACCGGCCATCGCCGGTGTTATTTACGCCCGAATATCGTCATATTCCCGCGTTTTATCAAACTCATGTTTCGCGAACGGGCACAGCGGGATAATTTTACGGTTCTCACCGCGCATCTTCTCCACCACTTTCGCCACCAGCTGTTTACCGACGCCCTGCCCTTTCAGGCTCTCATCCACGTCGGTGTGCTCGATAATGCTCAGGTGCTCGCCGGTCGGTACGAATACAATCTCCGCGACCTGATTGCCGTTCGCATCATTCACGTAAAACTTGTTATGGCCTTCCAGAATATCCATGGTTCCTCGCTTATTTTTGGCGATACTTCAGCGCACCGCTCGGGCAGGTATCAATCACGCGTACAACCGTTTCAACGTCCACTTCATCGGGAATGATCCACGGCTTACGTTTCAGATTAAACAGCTTTGCGCTCCCACGCACGCAGTTACCCGAGTGTTTGCAGATCCCGGTATTGAAGTAAACGTCAATTTTCTCGCCGGTATAGGCCCGGTAACCCGCATCCAGTAGTTCTTTATCCATGACATTGCCTCTGTAATTATTATCGTGCTGAATGAAGCATAGCCTTACGGGATCCTGATGGCTATAACGCCGAAAACGAAAAGCCAGGTCACAACTCTTTTCTCGCCAGATTGCGTCCGCTATTGGCACATGTCAGGCTCGGCAAATGTCACTTTTGCATAACTTCCGCAGGTTGAATGAAACGCAGACTCTCTTTTCAGGTAAAGCTGTTTTTAGCGCTGGTGTGCTTCTCCTGCCTGCTGTTAGTTCTGCTGGGAACAATCCTGTTTCATTTTATTGACCGACAGCTCCATCACGATCTCGGCCAGCGCGCCCGGGTTCAGGCCAGCCAGATCGCGCTGATGCCGGGTCTGGCAGCAATGGTTGCGGCCAGAGATATCCCCGGCATCGCCCGTTTAATTCAGCCCCTGCGCGCCGAAAGCGATGCCAGCTACATTGTGATTGGCGATACCGAGGAACAGCACCTTTATCATTCGGAATCCCCGGAGCGTATTAATTTACCGATGATCGGCGGGGATAATGCGGAGGTGTTAAAGGGCAAAACCATTATTTCCGTGCGCCAGGGCGGAATTGGCGTGTCGCTACGCAGCAAAGCCCCCATCTTCAACGCGCAGCATCAGGTGATTGGCATTGTCTCGGTCGGCTATCTGACCTCGTATATTGCCAACATTAATGCCCGCATTCTCTGGCAGTCCGGGCTGTACGGCGCTGCGCTTCTGCTGCTGCTGTTTATTTTCTCCTGGCTGTTTACCCGCAACCTCAAAAAACAGATGTTCCGACTGGAGCCAAAAGATATCGCTCAGCTGGTTTTACAGCAGCGCGCGCTATTGGAAGCCATGTACGAAGGGGTATTTGCCGTCAACGGTGAGAAGCAGCTGATTTTAATTAACCGCGCGGCACGAGAAATGCTGGATATAAGGCAAAGTGAGAAAGAACTTATCGGGAAACCGCTGGAAGACATTCTGCAAACGTCGCCAGGATTTTTATCCCAGCGCTACGCCTCGGTGAGCAGCGGGAGCCACGACCAGATTGTGGTGCTGAACCAGCGGGAGGTGATCGTCAACCGGGTAGCGATTGAGGTCGAACCGGGCGTTGAAAGCGGCTGGGTGTACAGCTTTCGTGACAAAAATGACATCAACACGCTCAGCAGCCAGCTCAGTCAGATCAAACGCTATGCGGATAACCTGCGCATTATGCGCCACGAACAGCTGAACTGGACCGCCACGCTGGTCGGGTTACTGCAGATGAAACACTATGACGAGGCGATCCGTTACATCCAGGTGCAGTCAGAGGGCGCGCAGCGCGTGCTGGACTTTGTCTCAGCCCATTTTGCCTCCCCGGCGCTGTGCGGGCTTCTGCTCGGAAAATACGTCAGCGCGCGCGAAAAAGGCATCGAGCTGCTGTTTGACCCCGCCTGCCAGCTCACCCGCCTGCCTGCCGCGCTGAGTGAAACGGAGCTGATGTCCATTATTGGTAACCTGCTGGACAACGCCGTGGAGGCGACCCTCAACGCGCCGGTCCACGCGCCGGTAGAACTCTACATTTCTGACCGTAACCAGGAGCTGCTGATCGAGGTGGCCGACCGGGGCTGCGGGGTGGACGATGCGTTGAAGCCGCACATTTTCCGCCAGGGGTTCAGCAGCAAGCCGGACAGCGAAAACGACATTGTGGGTACCGAGCACGGTATTGGCCTGTTCCTGGTGGCAGGTTATATCGACAAGGCTGGCGGCAGTATTGAGATTGCCGACAACACGCCGCAGGGCACAATTTTTTCTGTGTTTATTCCTATTCTACTCCCCGATCAACAGGGCTAAAGCATGAGCACCACCCGACCACTTGACGTTGTGATAGTTGAAGATGAGCCGCACCTGGCGGAGCTGCATCGCGAATATATCGAGCAGAATTTCCATTTGCGCGTGGTGGGCATCGCCGCGTCGATTGAGCAGGCGTGTAGCCTAATTCGTCAGCATCAGCCGCGGCTGATCCTGCTGGACAACTATCTCCCGGACGGTAAAGGCGTTGAGCTCATCGATAACCCGCTGCTGAAAAGCTATGAGTGTTCGGTGATCTTTATCACCGCCGCCAGCGATATGCAGACGTGCAGCCACGCCATGCGCAGCGGCGCGTTTGACTACCTGATTAAGCCCGTCTTTTTCCAGCGCCTGCACGCCTCTCTGGAGCGGTTTATGCGTTTCATCCACACCGTGCAGCAGGTGAAGGTGGTCGACCAGCATGCGCTGGATCGCCTGTTTAACCTGCCCGCCGCGGAAGCCTCCATTACGCCGTCGACGAAGGGCATTGAACCCCAAACGCTGGAACGGATTAAAAACCTGTTTGCCGAGCATCCCGACACCGCGATGTCGGTTGAAGAGGTGGTGGAAAACGTGGGGATCAGCAAAACCACGGGGCGTCGCTACCTTGAATACTGCGTGGAGAGCGGGTTAATCAGCGTCGAAATGCTGTATGGCAATATTGGTCATCCGCGAAGGTTATACCGCAAAGCGCCCGATAAACCGTAATCCAGAACCGTTCACAGGCTAACGTTCGCGGATTTTATGGTGTTAATTGCTGAAACGACGGCGACAATCACACTTCGGAATCATTGCCCGCTTCTCCCTCTTGTGGGTGAAGCCCGATACGCTATGTTGACAATTAGTTCCTCAAATGTAACTAAAAGGTTAACTATAATGTCGAACACGTTCCGAATTTCTCTGCTTACCGCTACTGTACTGTTCTCTGCTTCTGCACTTTCTGCCCTGCCGCAGGGGTATCCTGCTGAGTATCAAAAAGTTGTTGATGCCGCAACGAAAGAGGGCAAGGTTGTTATTTACTCCACCACCGACATCAAGGCCGCTGGGCCGCTGATCCAGGGCTTTGAAAAAACCTACCCGGGCATTAAAGTCGAATACAACGACATGAACAGCACCGAGCTGTACAACCGCTTCATCAGCGAACAGGCCTCCGGCGGCGTGAGCGGCGACGTGGTCTGGAGCTCCTCTATGGACACCGGCCTGAAGCTCGCCACCGACTACGCCATGGAGTATAAATCGCCGGAGCAAAGCCAGCTGCCGAAATGGGCGGTCTGGAAAGATAAGGCTTACGGCACCACCTATGAGCCGGTGGTCTTTATCTACAACAAGCGCCTGATCCCGGCCGGCGACGTGCCGGATTCTCATGCCGCGCTGGCGAAGCTGATTGCCAGCCAGACGGACAAATTCAAGGGCAAAGTCACCACCTACGATATCGAAAAATCGGGTCTGGGCTTTATGCTCTCGGTTCAGGATCACAACGCCGATCCTAATTACTTTAAGACCCTGGCCGACGTCGCCAAAGGTGGCTTATCGGTGCAGTCGTCTACCGGCACCATGATGGAGCGCGTCTCCTCCGGTGAAAACCTGATCGGCTTCAACATCCTCGGTTCCTACGCGGAAGCGCGTGCGAAGAACGATCCGTCGCTCGGCATTTCCTATCCAAAAGATTACACCCTGGTGCTGTCGCGCGTGTCGTTCATCAGCCAGCAATCGCAAAACAGCAACGCCGCGAAGCTGTGGCTGGACTATGTGCTGTCTGAACAAGGGCAAAACATTCTGGCCAATCAGGCGGATATTCCCTCCATTCGTAACGATATCGAAGGGAAAAACGATATCAACGGCCTGACCAAAATCCTCGGCAACGCGCTGAAGCCAATTCCGGTTGATGAAACGCTGCTGGAATACCTGCAGCCGAAAAAACGCCTGGAGTACATCAAAGAGTGGCGTACCGCCGCCGGTAAATAAGCGTCTGAGCGCGGCGCTGGACGCCGCGCTCCCTTATCGACTGAGTTCGTTTTTCTGGGCTGCAACACCAGGGATACCCCATGAATACATTACGCAGAAAGTGGCAAAGCCTGCCGCGAGGCATCGTCGTGCTGATAACCGCCCTGGTTATCTACACGCCGCTGTCGTTTATCGTGATACAGAGCTTCCTGTCCGCGCCGTTCTTTTCGCCGTCAAAAGAGTGGAGCTTTGAATCATTTGAATTTATTTTCACCGACCCTGATTTTTATAAGGCCCTGAAAAGCGGCTTTATCCTTGCTTTCGGGCTGGTCTTTATCTCCATTCCGCTGGGCGGCGTGCTGGCGTTTCTGATGGTGCGTACCGACCTGCCCGGCCGCCGGTTGATTGAGCCACTGATCCTGGTCCCGATTTTCGTTTCACCGATGGTGCTGGGCTTCGGCTACGTGGTGGCCGCCGGTCCGGTGGGCTTTCTCTCCCAGTGGGCTGAGGCGCTGATTGGCTTTGTGCCGTGGAATATCTACGACATGTCGAGCATTGTGGTCATCGCCGGCCTGACGCACGTCCCGCACGCCTATCTGTATATCTCGTCTGCGCTGCGCAGCGTGGGCTCCGATGTGGAAGAAGCCGCGCGCACCGCGGGCGCGTCGCCCTGGCAGGTCATGACCTCCGTCAGCCTGCCGATGGTGCGTCCGTCCATTCTGTACGCCACCGTGCTGCTGTTCTTCCTCGGGCTGGAAGTGTTCGGCCTGATGCTGGTACTCGGCGACCCGGAAGGCAACATGGTGCTGGCGACCTATCTCTATAAGCTGACGAACAAGATGGGTACCCCATCGTATAACCTGATGGCGGCGGTTGCCGTGGTGCTGATCTGCATCACCATCCCGCTGGTGATGCTCCAGCGTCGCCTGATGCGCACCGCCAACCGCTTCGTCACCATGAAGGGCAAGGCCTCGCAGGCACGCGCGCTGCCGCTGGGTAAATGGCGCTGGGTGGCTGGCGGAGTGATTGCCTTTTGGCTCACCGTCACCATCGGCGTTCCGCTGCTCGGCGTGGTATTGCGCGCGTTTATCTCCAATTGGGGCGTGGGCGTTTCGCTGTGGGACGAGCTTTCACTGAACACCTTCCGCACCATCTGGGCGCAGCCCAACCTGCTGCGCGCCATCGTCAACTCCATGGCGATTGGCGTGATTGGCGGCGCGCTGGCCGTGGTGTGCTACCTGTTTGTCGGCATTGCCATGCACCGCAAGCCGGATAACACCACGCGTTTCCTGGACTACAGCGTGCTGGTGCCGCGCGCCGTGCCTGGCCTGCTGGCGGGTCTGGCGTTCCTGTGGGTGTTCCTGTTCCTGCCGATGTGGCTGGATAACTCGCTGAAATCCGGCTGGCTTTCCGGGTTCGCCTGGACCGACTGGATGCGTGAAAACGTCATCGTCTGGCTGCGTTCGCTGCGCAGCACCATTTTCAGCGTCTGGCTGGCCTATACCGTGGTGTGGATGGCTTACGGGCTGAGGCTTATCTCTTCCACCCTGCTGCAGGTGGGGCCGGAGCTTGAAGAAGCGGCGCGCAGCACCGGGGCGACGCGCGGGCAGATCACCCGCCACGTCACCATTCCGCTCTCCCGCTACGGTCTTATCGGTTCGTGGCTGCTGATGTTCCTGATCTTTGAGCGCGAATATTCAACCGGTGTGTACCTGCTTTCACCCGGCACGGAGACCATCGGCTCGATGCTGGTTTCCCTCTGGGCCGCGGGTGCCATCGATATCGTGGCGGCGCTCTCTTTCATTAACATCCTGCTGGTCGTGGTAGGTCTGGGCATTGCCTTCGTTTCGGAGTGAAAATACATGATTGAATTAGCGGTTGACGATCTGCACTTAACCTACGGCGACAATCCTGTTTTAAAAGGTGTCTCCATGAACCTGAAGCGCGGCGAAGTGGTCTCCCTGTTAGGCCCTCCGGCAGCGGTAAAACCACCCTGCTGCGCGCCGTTGCGGGTCTGGAAAACCGACGCAGGGTCGATTGTCATTGGCAACAATAAAGTTTACGACGGCACGCCGCGCAGCGAGGTCCCGGCGGAAGAGCGTAACTGGGGCTGGTGTTCCAGTCTATGCCCTGTGGCCGCACAAGACGTGTTTGAGAACGTGGCCTATCCGCTCAAGCTGCGCAAAGTCCCGGCAAAGAGAATCCAGCAGCGCGTGCAGGACGTGCTGGACCAGCTGGGTCTGGGCCATCTTGGCAAACGTCACCCGCACCAGCTCTCCGGTGGCAGCAGCAGCGCGTGGCGATGGCCGTGCGCTGGTGTACAACCCGCCGGTGATTTTGCTGGACGAACCGCTCTCTAACCTCGACGCCAAGCTGCGTGAAGAGGCCCGCGTGTTCCTGCGCGAGCTGATTATCAAGCTCGGGCTATCGGCGCTGATGGTGACGCACGACCAGAACGAAGCGATGTCGATTTCCGACCGCATCCTGCTGCTTAACAACGGCAAAATTGAGCAACAGGGCACGCCGCAGGAGATGTACGGCTCGCCGAAAACGCTGTTTACGCCGAGTTTATGGGCAGCAACAACCGTCTGCACGGCAAGGTCACCGAAGTACGCGACGGCAAAGCGCGTATTGAAGGGAAAGGCTGGGTGCTGTGGGGTCAGGCCGGTGAAGGGGTGCAGAGCGGTGAAGAAGCGACGGCGGTGATCCGCGTCGAGCGCGTGGCGGTGGTTGAGGGACCAGGGGAAAATCAGCTTGAGCTGCCGCTGCTCACCAGCATGTATCTCGGCGACCGCTGGGAGTACCTGTTCCGCACGGTGGGGATGATTTTGTCATTCGTGCGTATGGGCATGAGGTTCGGGATCCGCAGCACTGCCATCTTTCGCTGCCTGAGAAGCATGTTTGGGTTTTCCCGAAAGGGTAAATGTGAGAGGAAAAGGCTGCGGGATGCGGCCTTTTTTGTTGATGCATGATGTGTTTATTTGGTCAGAAACGACCATCTCATTTAGCTGCTACATTGTAGTTCATGCAATGAACCATTATGTTAAGTAGAGCAGAAAACGAACAGAAAAATGCTCTATTGTGGCAAGTTTTCCCTGTTGTGATGACCTGGGATCAAGTAGTAAGTGCATTGCTGGGAGTGTCGGCTGTTGGATATTTTGTGAACATTTTGGTTCTTTGCGGAGGGTCTGGGCTGGCGGTCTAGCAGATCACTAACAATTCGGTGACTGATTATTTTCAGCACCAGTGACGAATACTCAATAGTGTAGTTTTCTCATCGTTACCAGTAACATGAATCCACATACTCAAAATCATGTAGAAGAAACCAGCACTCGATCAAATTTTGAATTTTTTTTTTAATTATTGACATGTCTTCCAGGCCTTACGGTACGAGGACTTAGCCTTTTTACCCTTTCACAGCCTTAACTTAACGTCAAAATAAACCCTTGTGCACAAAAGAATCATCTCTAAAATATCGACTATGTGGGCCGCCATTGATTGACCACCCCACATGTAGTGCTGCGCCTGAATTTTAGGCATAAAAAACCGGATTCATTTGCATGAACCCGGCTTACAAAGCATGACCAATACGAGTCGCCAAACCCGTATGAATCTTAGCCTTGCCTTCATTTCTGACGCTTGATTGTGCCAGGCAAAGAGGATCATGTAAACCATAAAATGACGCTCATAAGGAGCATTGCATGACCATTTGTAAACTGTCACACCGTTACAATACTCTTTTCATCAGCTTACCTCACGATCAAGGTGGTGAAGGTCGCCATAAATGTTGCGGCTGCGCTTACGATCAGGGTTACCGTGCAGGCTTGGCTCGTACAGGGCAAGTTTGGGTAGACTTAGCCGCCTTACCTGATAGCCAAGCGGGAACCGTTCGCCACAAAAGTCCTCAAGCAGCGTTCGCTGATGGTTATCGTGTGGTATGCGTGAATCTTACCGTCACGCTGGTTAATGTTGACGAAGGGGCTTCATGCCCCTTCCTTTTTACGGAATAGACCGCCCCAAGTTTTGTAAGATTGACTTTTTCGGTTTGAGATCTCCCCATTCATAACGCCTTATTTGCTCTTATCCATTCCCTCTGTAAAATGTTACTTTTGTTAACATCCTAAGGCCTTCCATGAAAAAGCTCTCATAATCGCGCTTTCGTTATTCTCCTTACCTGTACTCGCAGAAGAAGATCAGGGGCCTGGAAAATATATTTGTGACATTCGCATATCCAGCCAAGACACAGCTACCAAAATTCTGTCGAGAGCCTCGACTGTTCTTGATAATGAAAATAACTTCATCGTCCAAATGCCCAATGGTGATCAGTTGTATTCCCCTGAACTGGAAAACACTGATGATGGATTAAAACAAAAAGCCGAAAAAGGTGGCGTGACCTTCATTCGCCGTCCAACCTTTGGCGATAGGTTCATTGTGGAAGATGCAAATACAGGGTTCTTCTATAAGATGCGCAACTGTGAGAAGAAATGAGGTAAGTCAGAGAATGAAAAATATAGTATTGGCTGTACTGTGCCTTCTCCCTAGCCTCGCTTTTGCTAACGGATATAAAGTCGTAACGAAAGATGGTGGCAGGTCTTTGACATACTATGCAGGTCAAGTGACTTACTCTCGGCTCGACAAGCAAATAAAATGTACCTTTAAAAGTTCATCCAAAGGCATTGATCAGGAAGGGAATGCCTACAATGCAGACGGTTTTGTTGCACGAAAGATTTATATGTTGTGACTAAGCTCTGGATTGATACAGGAATGAGGGCAATCATTGAGGTTGATCCAAATACCGAAAAAAGATGATGCGCCGCGCGATAAATGCGCCCATTTCCGTGAGATAAATGGCACCGCTGCGGCGTTTCAATATTTGCAAAAGAATTACAATCCTACCGCGTCATCCTTCCTCTGACCATCTACCGGAAAATACCGGTAAAGCGTCGATAACCCCACCCCGTAGATAATAGCCAGCTGCTGGCGGGTATGCCCCATAGTCAATAGCCGTCCAATCTGTTCCCGCTCATGCGGCTTTAATGCGTTGGGCCTTCCTCCTATGCGTCCCTGTGCTCTGGCTGCTGCCAGCCCGGCAAGTGTTCGTTCGACGATCAGCTCACGTTCCATCTCCGCCAGTGCCGACATCACATGGAAAAAGAAGCGCCCCATGGCTGTGCTGGTATCAATACTGTCTGTTAAAGAGCGGAAGTGGGCACCGCGTTCATGCAACTCTGATATCAGTGCGATCAGGTTCTTAACGCTGCGCCCCAGCCTGTCCAGTTTCCACACGACCAGGGTGTCTCCGCTATTAACGCACTTTAAAGCGCGTTTCAGACCGGGGCGGTTGGCAACTTTTCCACTCATACGGTCTTCAAAAATGCGGTCACAGTTTGCGCTTGTGAGTGCATTACGCTGTAAATCGCTGTTCTGGTCGATTGTTGATACGCGGATATAACCAATGACGGCCATCAATTCTCCTCCTCTATGTCGCGGTGGGAGGATTTTTACAGATTTCGCTATGTGTAACCGCTTTTCCAAAAACCTTGGTTTAGGGGAAGCGGCAAAGATGGCGGCTGCTACAGGTTCATTGAGTGCTTCCGGGTGGTTAAAAATCCCAATCGCCGGAGGCGCATCTGTCATTTTGCAATGGGGAAAAGTAGCTCTCACAGCAACTTTGAATAGCGGAGCAGCGGTCAAAGGATACGACGGTGTAACTGCGTTTAACTATCCCATATCTTTCCCTAACGCAGCCCTGATTGTAAATGCTACTCCAATGGACTCAGGCGAAACCCTTGTGGAAACGGCAACGGCGAATGGAACCTCCAAAACTGCCGCAACAGTGCGAGTTGGTGGGGTAGCCATAAAATCAGATCCAGCTGCTACCACAGACTTACAGGGATTTATCTTCGCCATTGGTTACTAACTATTAGCCGAGAAAAAATATGAATTATTGGTTTAGTCCAGAAAATAACGCCTTTTATCCCGTTGCGTTGAAAAATGACTATCTCACCGCAGGGACTCTCCCTGATGATTTAATCGAAGTAAGCGATAATGTGTTTATGGAGTATTCGGGGACACCACCTGAAGGAAAAGAGAGAGGCATTGCAGAAGATGGATACCCGATATGGATTGATCTTCCCCCCTTAACTCCCGAGGAGGAAGCTGAAGCAGCAGCACAACGAAAAGCTGCGTTGCTGGCAGATGCTAAATCAACGATCAATATTTGGCAGACTGAATTACAACTGGGCATCATCAGTGATGAAGACAAGACTAGCCTGATACTCTGGATAGCCTACATCAGGGAACTTCAAAATATTGACCCGGGAACCGGGTCAGATATCAAATGGCCTACTCAGCCGGAAGTGTAGGCCAGTCTACATTCGGCGCGTTGGTGGTGTTAACCGCTGTCACCGCGTCGATGTAGTCCAGAATTGCGTTCAGCTTTGCTTTTTCCGAGTCAGTCAGTATTCGACCAGCCTGCAATTTGAGTTGGATAACGCTGACTGACTGCATCGCGGAATCAATCAGTTGCTGCTGTTGCTGTTCCGCTGCCTTAATCATTTCTTCGCGTGTCGGCGGTGTTAAATCGCCCCAAACTGGCAACCCGTTTTCACCCGCGATACGCATCTTCCCTTCTGGCGGCTCAGCAGTAAATTCAAGGTAAATATTATCATCGACTTCGACAGCATCGTCGGGCCATGTATCGGCTCGTTGATAATCATCTTTCATACTGGAAGGGTAAAAAGAGTTATTTATTGCGGAGTATATGTAATTCATCTTTATTGTCCTATCGCCAGATAAAATCCATTCACATTGCCCGCGCCAGAATTTGAGGTACGCGTCAAAGTGAATCCGGTTTTGCTACGGTTGGTTGTGCCGTAGGGAACGCTGGCTCCGCCTGTATCTGTGGCAAGGATGGCAAATACAGTTGATGGAAAAGCTATAGGGAATGTTACATCGCCTGTGAGCACTCCAGCGGGCATACCTCCCATACCCCATTGAATAACCAGTCCACCTGGAAATTTTTGCCAACCATTATTTACCAGGTTTCTTGTGAACCCAGACATATCAGGAATCTGGTTAGCACCAGTCCCTACTTCGCGTTTGGCTGCTTCCCCTAAACCAAGGTTTTTGACAAAGAGCGCCGGGTCAGGAATATCTGCGCCGTTCTGGTCTTTGGCCAGCTTCTCCGCCAGTTTGTTAAGCACCGTGGTCGCAAAATTCGGATCGTTACCGAGGGCATCCGCCAGCTCTTTAAGCGTATCCAGCGTCTCAGGGGCGCTGCCTGCAAGCGCCGCAAGTGCTTTGGCTACAAACTCTGTCGTCGCCAGCTTCTTGCTGTTATCGCTATTCGCAGGCGTGGGCGCTGTTGGCGTGCCGGTGAATGTCGGGCTGGCTTTCGGCGCGTACTGGGTATGCGGGTCAGCTGCCGCGATATGTGCAGCCAGGTCTGTTCCGCTTTTTTCGACCTTCTGTCTGAGGTATGACGTGCGGCTGGCCAGTTGTTTAGCCTGACGGTTAGAAATTCCGTCAGGCCCGCCCAGAACGGGGTCAGAGACCTCAATCTGGTAGATGCCTTCTTCCCACTGTGGGGTTTCAGGTAGGTTTGCCATAATTAACTGCTCCCGTGGTTATAGCTACCGTCATAGTTGACGGTGTTGTTGTAGCGAATGGCGACAGACTGATACTCCAGGCTCGCCAGATGGCAGCGGGCCGGAGCAAAAGCAGCGAGCGTCTGACGTAAAAGTGCTGCCTGATCGTTAGTGATGGGCTGTTGAAGGATGACGCGATAGACCGCCCAGGCTTCCACATCGCCGTGGACAAAAAGCCCGTTGTAAGTGTGTTTGCCGTCGTAGCCGATCTGGCCAGTGCCTTCAATCAGATCCACTTCGCCGAAGCCGAAACGGCGGATGATTTCCCGGATTGACCACGGCGTCCCTTTGTAGCGGTGCAGCTCGATAGCGGATTTGATAAGCATGCGGCGTACATCGTCCGACTCCGCCAGCTCCCAGCCATCGCCGAACAGTGAGAACTGCTCGCCCAGCCATGGCAGCGCGGAACTGTCGACAATATCGACGAGATAGACCATCAGTACGCTCAGGTCGATGTTATCCAGCCGCCCGGCCAGTCTTCCCAGCGTTCTGAGGCTGATATCACCCTCAAGCGGTGGCGGAAGTTGTAGCGGCTCAGCCATCGGATACTCCGGTCATATTGAGAGTGATCGCCGTACAGTTTGCCCATTCATTTTCTGCCACCACTTTCAGCACCGGTGTCACCAGTTCGACCTGATACACTCCGGCAACGGACAGCACGCTGATAATCTGACTGGGGACAATATCGCGCCCCAGCGTGGCGGTACGGGACGCTACCCAGTTCTGTATGGCGCTATTGGCGTTGTCCTTTATCGAGTTGGCATCCTGGTCACGATAGATAGTGATGTTGGCTTCAATGGCGTAATCCACCTGCACAGGTGTTTTAGCCCGCACGGTATCAGTGAGCGGCCTGACTTTTTCGTCCGAGCAGAAACTCTCTACCAGCGTAAGGATGCTGTCGTCCGGCAGGCCGGTACTGAGCAGCGGATACAGTTCTACAGTGCCGGGAACCGGGGAGAGCACAGCGACGTCGACGATGTTGGGATGGGCTTGCATGGCATGAAAGCGGTATGCCATACGGCTTCCGGCGTTGGTGAATGACTCCGGGGCCAGTTTGATACGCTCGCGGAGCCTGTCATTGTCTTCCTGCTCTGAACCACCGGAACTGGCCGCCAGATTAGTCACCTGCAGGTCGACGTTATCAATCTCATCGAGCAACTGACTGACCTGCGCAGGCTGCCAGCCGTTGCCAGCGGCTCCCGGCTCGGTACAGGTGGCCGTGGCATTGACCAGCAGCAATCCGGCTTTCAGTACCACGTCCGTATCGGTGGCAAAAATAATGCTGTCGGAAGCGCTGACGCGGGTTCCTGCCGGAATCAGCACATCAATGGCCAGTGCCTCATCCACGGAGAACTGGAGCGTGGTGGTGGCAGGCTGCGCGGCAAGACGGTATACACCGACCAGTTCACCGAGATAATCAATCATCGGCTCACGGGCAAAGGCGACCAGATTCTGTTTGGCCGCTTCCTGCGCCGCCACCCTGACCAGCATTTCGCGGTATGCCCACAGGTCAATCAACAGGCGCTCAGCCTGGGCGGGGTACAGCGTCTTGCCTGTCGCGGCTTCGTACTGAGCAATCATTTCAGCCGTGATTTTGTCGGCATCGCGTTCAATAAAATCGGGTTCTGTCAGCGCCATAAAAGCTCCTGAGTCCGGGGCTGTCCGTCAGAGCCTTTCCAGCTCACCCGGAGCGAAAGATGTTCGCCGTCGACGGCGGGTTTAACCGACATAAGCTGGCAGCGAGGCTCCCAGCGGCGAATGGCATCGACGGATTCGCGCACCACATGCGGAATGGCCCGGTCAATAGGCCAGTCGATATAAAGGTGCAGATTGCTGCCGAACTCCGGGCGATGCGGGTCGCTGCCGCGAGGAGTACGCAGGATGATTTGAATGGCCTGCCAGATATCATCCAGCCCCCGGACGATTTCGCCGGGGCCTGCAGAGCCGGTTGCCAGAATACTGAGGTTGTTTTCATGGGGGCAGTATTGCCCCTGTGCGGGAACGCCGATATTAAAGGCGTTTAAGAAGGTCAGTGGGAGTGATGATTGGAGTTCTGGCCGTCAGAGAGCATGCTGCCTGTCGAGTGGGCATTGCCGTTGATTTTAAGGTCGCCGTTCACCGTGGTGGTGTCAGCGGTCAAATCAATAGTTTTCCCCTTCAGGCTGATACCCACCGCAACCTCGATCACCACATGCTCGATACCGCCTTTAACCGTCAGCGTATGGGTCGCGCGGTTATAGCTGAACTCAGCACCATCAGCGTATTTTGTGCCCCGGACATTTTTGTCGCTGAACGGTGGTTTATCGACGTCTGAGTACACCGCGCCCAGAATGACACCATCCTCGCCGTTGGCATCGAGCAGCACCTCAACCTGCTCCCCCACGTCAGGGAGCCAGTAATCCTTGTTATCCTGGGTATTGCGCTGCAGCACGTTAAGCCAGTTAGTGCGCAGGTTATCGCATTCCGGCAAACGAACTCGGGCCTGAACCTTGTCGGCATCGACGGCGCTGACTGTACCGACCTGACGGGTGACACCTGCCATTATTTCTTCTCCTTTATTACCGTGGAGGTGCTGCCGTCCGGTTTATAGACGGTCAGCGTCTGGGTTTTGCCGGTCTTTTTACCTTTCTTCGCCTTGCCCTGCGTGACCGGCCCTCGTGCCACCTCCAGTTCGGTGATGTAGCCGCTGTTACGGTCAAATGCATGGCGGGCAGTGGTTATCAGCCATGGCCCGGATAACTGACCAAAGCCCACCAGTTCAATTTTGTTGCCTGCAGTCAACTGGGGCGTCCCCATCAGCGTCAGGGAGCCGTTCTGCTGGTATTCGTTATGTCTGGCCAGCGCCGAATCTGCTTTAATCCGGGCGCTGTCCGGGTCACTGACGCGGCTGTTGACCTTCAGTGAGTCGGCACTGGTGACCTTACCGCCTTTGGTTTGTTTGTCGCTTTCGCTGGTGCCGCCATCAGCTTCGTAGACGATCAGCTTTTTATCGCTACTCTTCTGGTGTTTTACCTTTGCGGATTTGTAGACGCGGTTGATGGTGTCACGCAGGGAAAAACTGGCCACATCCTGTGGCTTCAACTGTTTTACCGGCTCCTGACCGCGCAGCGTGGCCAGATGAGAGAAAATCAGCTGGTCGCTGACAACTTTTACGGCATAACCATACTCGCTGGCCAGCCGACGCAGGAAGCCCACGTCCGTTTCAGCGTACTGGGTCACCCGGTCAATTTTGATGGACTCAATACTGCCAACCAGCTTCAGCTGATGCTTTTTGGCAATCCGCCCGGCGATGGCCGCCAGCGTGGTGCTCTCGAAACCACGGCTGGATTTTGTCCGCAGGGCGTTGTTGACCGACGTGGCCACGCCCCGGATAGCGACAACAGACGCGGGCGAACTCACCTCGATCTCGTCTATCGAGAACGTACCGCAGGACAGCAGCTTCTCGCCCTGATAACCCATTTTCAGCGTCAGCGTGTCGCCCTTGCCCGGATACCACTTATCCAGCCAGCGACCGTCGGTGTCGTCCAGCTCCACCTCAATGGTATCGGACTCGCTTTGATGTTATCGCTGTAGGTCACGCGGGTGACATAGGGGGCGATATCGGTGGTGATGTTCTTCTGGAGATACCACAGAGTAAATACCGGACTCAGAACATCGCTGACGCCGGTTAACGCTGATGCGGCCTGTGCAGTGCTGTTCATCTCAGCCATGGGGCAATATCCTCTTCTGTACTGGCTTCTTCAGCCTCGATAACCGGAATCAGTAACAACAACCGGAGGGCAGCACCGGCGTAATGGCCACGTGCGGATTGACGGCAATTATCCGGGATAGCCCAGCGGGTCGCCATAGTACTGCCATGCGAGAGAGTCCAGCGTTCTCCGTCACGGGTGACATGTTCAAGAAACATCACACACTCCTCGCCAGTATTCTGGCTGCCATGGTGCTTAACCCCGGCGACATGCGGGTGAAGGTGGTGCTGGCTGAATTCAGCTGACCAGAGACGGCATCCAGCGATGCTGCGATATTGCTACCGTCAACACCGCTCAGCGAAGACTGCGCCTGCTGCACATACGTGGCCGCATCACTGGTGGCTCTGGCCAGACTGATGGCTTCGGGCATGGATTCGGAGAGCGCATTAAATGCCGGAACGCTTTGACCTAGCGCCCGGACACGTTGCCAGACCACTCATCAGACTGGCACGCGGGTCAGCGCAACGGCTGGTTATCCTTCATCTTCTGCGCGACCCGAACGGCGCTGATGGTGGTCTGGAGAACGGACTGCGCCTGTTTGGCATAATTGACGCCGTCGCGAACGTACTGCGCCACCCCGGAAGGTGAAGGAACGGCACCGGAGACCGCTCCGACGCCGGGAACCTGCGTGCGTATTGCAGGTGGCTGCAGCGGGTTCTTCGGTCGCCGATATACTCCCGCAGCGATGCAGTGGCATTGACGGCCAGCACGTTGCGGTGCTGTCGGTCTGCTCGCTGGTCGCGGTCACGTCGGTAATCACAAACAGCCGCGATAGTCACCATTGCCGAAAACCAGTGCCAGCGCCTGATGGGCCTTCATGGCCGTTCTCAGTCTCGCCAGCTCCACGTCGGGCACACAATAATGCTGATGGAAGACCAGGCTTATCTGGATTTCGTCCAGCTTGTCGCGACGAACTGCAGGCGGGCTTACCCTCTATGCGGGCATGTTCGGCATAATCGACGCCGAACGTTGCCTCGAAACCGTCCAGTAAGTAATCAGTTCAAACTCAATATCACCCAGTACCGCAAACATTATTCGTACCCCCGACGTTGTTTCTGAGCCAGCAGACGCTCCAGCATTTTCTCCAGTTCATGCAGGCTCATATTCAGTGCGCCGGTCAGCCCGGCAGGCGCTGAGGTTTCTTTGCCATTGAGGAAAAACTGAGGGTTAAAGCTGACCTGAATACCGCCAGATGTTCCGCCACCAGAAGCAGCTGCGCCACGGCCCGAATATCCCGCAGCCATGATTTCCGGCGACGGGATACGGGGAACGTCAGGCGTCATCTCTTCTGCCAGCTTCTGTCCGGCCAGCGCCGCAAGCGGAGTGGTGCGCTGCAGGCCAATAGCGGCACCCTGCACGATATTGTCACCAAAGCCCATAAACACGCGGCTCGGCGAATGGATGCCCAGCTTTTCCTTGAACCAGCCGCCGACACTGTCGCCCATATCTGTGACGGTGGTTTTGAGCGACTCCCATTTGTTTTTGATGCCGTTTATCAGCCCGTCGATAAGATGGCCACCGAAGTCAGTGAACTTCGCGGGCAGATCAACGCCGAGATATTTCAGCGCAGCCGCAAAGGCTTTATAGAGCAGACCAACCGGCGACCAGTTAATCAGCAGCTTACCAATCCCCACGATACCGCCGTTAAAAGCCTCTTTAATGTCAGCCCAGCGCTGTTTGAACCAACTGCTGACAGCCCCCCAGTTACGATAAATAAGATAAGCCGCCGCCGCGACGGCGGTGATGGCAAGACCAATGGGATTCATCAGCAGCGCCCTGCCAATCCAGAGAACGGCACGTCCGGCGATCATAATGCCGCGAACCAGCCCACCTGACAGCACGCCCCCCAGAGTTCTGGCACCTCTGGCGACAGCGCTGAAGCCGGTCACCAGCCAGCGGAGTTTACCGCCTTCACCCAGTGCAAGCGTCAGACGAAGCCAGTTGGTTCGCAATAAAATGATGTTTTTCCAGACACTGGTGAAAGGAGAGAACAGCAGATTCAGCCCCAGCTTGAGACCGATAGTGGCCATCTTAAAAGCAAGTAATGCACCGACGACTTTGATAGTGCCGCTGACCAGCTGTGGATGCGCCGCAATCCATTTACCAACGCTGTTTATCAGGGGGATGAACGTTTCTCCTAACTGGATCAACGCAGGACGCAGAGACTCGCCAATACTGATAGCCGACTCGTTAAAACCGATCTGCGTTCTACGCCATCGAGCCTCTAGTGTGTCATTTTTTTTCTCGAAATCAGTATTTATAGAGTTCTGCGCTGTTGGACCATTCATATCCTCTTTTATTTTCTGGTAATCCCCCCAGCGTTGCCTCATGGCTAAAAGATGGTTCACTGTTTGGACATCTGTAAATATTGAAGAAAGTCCAAAGGATTCCATTAATGTTTGCTGCGCTTCCCGGTCTCCTCTTGCTCCAGCTTTCTCCCACTGAGATAAGAACTCTTTCCCTTTACTTTTAATAAAACGATCTGCGATAAGAATGGATGCTTCATATTGCGACTTGCCAGCAGAGACGTAGTGGCTCATTGAATCCTGGTAATCAAGGCCAGCATTTGCATAGCGCTTGGCAATATCGCCTCGTCCCATAGATGCTAACCAGTTCCGCATGTTGGTCGCAGCTTCCCCTTCAGAACCGGCCCCCTCGCGACCAACCTCAAGACTTGCGATAATTTGAGATAAGGCTTCTTGTCCAAAAATACCTTTTCCGGCGAATTGCTGGGCCATTTCAGGTAAATATTGCGCCATATCTTTTAATTCAAATCGACCGGCTTTCCCGCCAAATACCGCGCGGTTAAATGCTTTTTCTAACTCTTGATTATCCGTAATACGAAGCGACTCAAAAGCAAGGCTCATTTTGGCTAAATCGTTAATGTCTGCTCCAGACGCTGTCGCTGTTTTTCCTAGCAGACCGCTTTTCCCGGCAGCTTTTAATGGTTCCTGCCCTGCAGCAACGAGGGTACCAATCCCCTCCATTAATGTTTCCTGATACTGGTTAGTTTCCAGAGCCTTTTGCCGAATAATATTACCAATCTGTAGCTCTTGTGATTTATTCAAATCACCAGTAACACCGATATCTCGGAGCTGAGATTCAAAAGAAGCATATTGCTTGACGGATTTTAGAACCGGGGCACCTAGCATCATCGCAATACCGGCGGTTTCAGCCCCCTGAGAATACAGGTCCCTGCGGTTGGCTTTCAGCGCATCACTGGTGGCAGAGGCTGCCGACAAACGGCGTTGCTGCCGCTCAACCTGCTCCATAGTCCGGCCCACCCTCAGCAGAGCATTGTTCAGATTCTGCATGGAGGAGGTGCCAAGGTGGCCATAGCGGGCAATTTTCTGGGTCAGATTGTCCTGGCGTTCCTGCAGACGGCGGGAAGTGTCATTGAGGGAATCAAGGGCGCGTCGGGTACCGCTCATCGCAGAACGGAAGGTGCTGCCAATCATGCCACCAATAACAACGCCGACGGAAAAGTTACTGGCCACGATGGATATCCTCCGGGTCGGTATATAAAAGAAGAAAGGTCAGGAAAGTGCTGAAGGGATACTGGAAGGAGGAAGCAGCCGCTATCCGGCTGCTGTCATACTTAATCAAAATGGTCAGTCTCTGTCGCCGTACTCGCTTTTGATTTGCTCTTCAGCCTGCTCCAGCCACATTTCCAGATCGTCAATATCGAGAGCGTCAATTTCCCCCGGCTGGAACCGGAACCACCTCGCCAGTAGCCCCTGTGCCTTTGTCATCGTCTTCGGGTTTCTTGCCCAGCCCTGTGATTTTCTGAAATCGGGTCTGCAGCTCCAGATAATCAGCCAGGTCCATATTGTCCAGGTCTTCCGGGAGCAGGCCTGTACTACGGGCAATCAGCGGTTCATCCCAGTCAGCCGGGTCCTTATGGGTTTTCTTGACCTGCTTGAGGTCTTTAACCGTCAGGCGCTTAAGCGCGAGCTGAGAAATGGAATCACCTGCCGCTGTGGTGAAAGGGAACTGCAGGGGGAAGATTTCGGCTTCGGTGTTGGTCTGTGACATGGTCATGCTCCTGTATGGTTTCAGGGCAGTATGTCTGAGTGGGAAGGCGGTGGTTATTAAAGGAAATTAAAGAAAAAGGGGCCGAAGCCCCTGTGATGTCAGCGAGTGCGAAAGCCTTTGCAGTTACGCAGGAAGGCGATGAGAAGCGCCTTTCCTTCGGCTTTGCCGATGCCGGTGAACCAGTGGTCAGGTGGCTCCCATGCCTCAATCAGGTCAGCGAGCTTTCGTGCTTTAGAGCGTGTGCAGTCAATCGGGTCATTGGTTTTCTGGGTATTAAAAAGGTTTTCCACCCCCGGAATATCAAGGATGGTAAACCACGTACCATTTCCCATGCCAATCGAACCACAGTTCCCGCCTTTATCTTCAATCTCGACGGTCACCGTCAGCCCCCGATATTGATGCGGTAGTCAGTCAACTGGTCAACGCCGCCGACGCGGAAGATGTTGGCCAGATAGTCCAGCTCCAGCAGCTCTTCACCATCCAGTACCTGCTTGATGTACGTGCAGGTGAAGCTACTGGAGAACTCGGCATTCTCGTGCTGTTTGAACGTCCCCAGCGGGTTCTTCTTGAACATGATTGTCAGGAAGGTGACCAGCGGAATTTCGTCAATCAGCCCCTGCGAACTGTAACGCTGGACGCTGGAACGGCACTGCAGCGCCAGCGACTTATACGGGTTCGCGGCAGACAGCATCGCATCGCGGTAAAAGCTGTTCCACTTGATCTCACCCTCCAGCTTGTCGAAGCCTGCCGGGAGTTCCACCTTGCCCACCATCCCAAGCGCCTTATGCTCCTGCATGGTCATGGAGACGTCAGGCAGTTTGACCTCCTCGGCCCGGCCCAGCAGGTTAGCGCCATCCAGGTAGATGTTGGCATTCGTGATGCGGTTGATCTCAATCTTTGCCATCAGCGATTCCCCTTCAGGGTTAACAGATATTCCGAGGTGATCTCGGTCTCAAACGTCAGTCGCTCCAGCGGTGGTGGCGGCGTGTATTTGTAGCTCAGCAACAGGTGACCGGCGGCCAGCTCCGTCTCTTCGTTGCGGGCCGGATCAAACCAGCAGCTGAAGCCCAGCAGCGCACCGTCGCCAATCAGCTTGCGACCGTAGGCGTTGACCGACTCTGTCAGCGCATCAATCAGCGCCTGGGTGATCGGCATGTCGATGTACTGCTGGCTGAAATAACGCAGGGACTCGTTGATCACATCACCGGTGCGGCGAACGTTCTCAAAGTTGCGCATATGGGTGACCGTTGGCCATGCCGCCATACGGTTGCCCCACAGACGCAGGCCGCTGCCGTAGCTGCTGAAGACCGTGGTGATGCCCTGTTCGTTGAGCAGGTTCACCTCACTCTGCGGGTCGTCAATCATTGCCGACAGCTGGCGCTCCACGCCGGTGATACCCAGAACCTCCTGGTTGGAGGACGACCACCAGTAGCCCTTGTCCAGGTCGACCTTTGCACGCAGACCTGCAGCACGCTGGCTCAGCGGCTCCAGCCGTTCGCTGTTGGTGGCCGCGTCGTACACCTTGACGTGCGGGTAGCACAGACGGACGCGGTCGGAGCTGGTGTTGAAGTTAATGGTGCCTTCCGGGCCACGCCCCGCCAGAGCCTGAGCAAAAGTGGTACCAATCGGCGCGTCGATGTAGGTCACCGCGCCCAGCTTCTCAGCCATGGCGATAAGCTCAACCGAGACGCTGTTCTGGGTGCAGAAGACCGGGGCAATCAGGATTTTTGCGAAGTAGCCAAACAGGTTGAAGCTGTCGTTAAGCAGCTTCATGCCGGTACGGTTGCCCGCCGCATTAACGGCACCGATGATATCAGCCGGGGTGACTTTGGTCGGGTCAGCATAGTTATAGCTGGCCTTCACCGTTGCATCTGCGGTAATGCTCTTACCGAGGTTGGTAATCACCCCGGTCTGTGCATCAAGCGAGTAGTCCTGACCTTCCACATAAGGCTGGCCATCGCTGTCCGGTTTCAGTACCAGCTGCGCGACCACCGGATTAGCCAGCTTCGCTTTGCCCGTCGCCTTGTCGAACGTTACATCTTCATCGGCCACAGCGGTTTTATGAGCAGACGGATCAAGCACGTTAATGACCAGAACGGTGCCTGCGCCATGGTCGTAGATCGCATCCAGTGCCTGTGGAATGGTAAAGCCGGTGAGCTGGCTGCCAAACGCCGCGGCATCTTTCTCAGACAGGCACTGTACCAGCGTATTGACGTCCCCCATCGGGGCGGTACCAATCAGGCCAATGACGGCAGACTTCACTGTTTTTACCGGGCGGGCACCGTTTTCCACCTCAATGGTTTCGACGCCATGCAGATAGTTAGCTGCCATGGGAGTCCTCCGTTTTCACATCGTTGTCGCCGACGTTCCTGCGCTTTGGTGACTGCACAACCGGTGTGCTGGCGGGTTTAGTCTCTTCAGATACCGGTGTCAGATGCTTCAGCGCCACCAGTACCTTCACATAGTCATGCTCCTCCGGCAGGGAAACATTTTTCCCCGGCCAGAGCAGGATTTCGGTTCCGTCCGACAGCGTGACGCCGCTGGCCGGGCCGGAATAGCGGTATTCTTTCATCACTCGCTTTCCTCATAGTTCACTTCGGTTAACAGCGGGCCGGACGGTAAATCGCTGTCTTCGATAAAGACACTTTCAGTGGCAAAGTCGAGGGCGTACTGCCACAGCCCCTTGACCTCACCGATAAATACCTCGCGGGTCAGCCAGATGCGACGGCGGCAGTTCGGCGGGGTGTAGCCACCGAGGATGCGACGGACTGCATCCAGAACATCAATCGCGCCTCTTTTACCGTTGAGCTGGCGGAAGACCACCGTGACGCAGAGCTGGATAGTCTGAGGCTGGAGTACCGCACCGATATCATTCGGCTTATCGAAGCGCGACCCGGCATAGCTCACCAGCAGCGCCCCAACCGGATGATTCAGGCGATATTCAGCCGGTTTCTCCGGGAAGTACTCCACCTGCAGCTGCGGCAGCTTCTCCCGTAACCGGGTCAGTACTGCATCGAGGACGGGCAGAACGTTCATCAGTATTTCTCCAGTAAGCCGTCGCGCCCGCCAAAGGTGGGGCGGCGTGCCCGTGCCCGGATTTCACCGGACTCAGGCACGTCTTTCTGAGTCGACTGCAGCCCCAGCGTGAGTTTTCCGTCGCGGATGGCCTCAAGCTGACGCCGGGCCTCTTTGTGGTCATCCTTCACGGTATCCGGGACTGCGCCTTCCGGGCGGCGGGTGTAGAGCCGGTAACGCACCAGCGTGATGGCAATGTCGCGCAGAACGGTCGGTATCTCCGCCAGCGGCAGGGTATAGCGTCCGCGCAGATGGGCATCAATCAGCTCATCGGCATAGCGAATACAGCTGTCCACCACCTCAGTTTTCACCGTCGCGGGCGAATCGAAGTCCAGCTCCTCATTGGTGAGCTGAATTAGCGTCCGCTCAGGAACCTGTTCAAGCAAATCCGCGAGGGTGCAGTACATATCACACCCCGCGCAGGATGCGGATAACGTCGCCTTCGGCCAGAGCCTCATCCAGCGCAATCCCGGCAGAAATACCCGCCGGGGTCTCGCCTGATGCGGCTGTCTGGGGAACGGCGCAGGCATTCTCATCCGACTGGACATTCTGCCCTTTAGCAATCGCAGCACCAGCCTCGACTGCAACAATACCCAGTACGTTGACCGGCGTTACATCACCGGCAGCGGCATCCACCTCTGCCACGCCAAGCGCGACGGCTCCGGCCTGACAGGGGCCATTATCGGCACCGACAAAGCGCTGTTGCGTCAGCGCCGCGCTGGCCGTCACGGTGGTGGTCAGAATGACCTGTTGAGTTGTACCCATGACCGTCTCCTTATTTCACGATGTTGGTGACGAGATACCCGGCATCGCCACCGACCACGGCGACTTTGTAGATATCGGTATAACGGCAGTACTTCACTTTGCCGCCGACGCCGTCGTATTTATCCGCCACCGGCATCCCTTTACGGCGCAGGGTGTAACCGAAGGACGGTTCGTTTTCGTCGGCGCTGTCGGTGCCTGGCTGGGGTTTGCCGACGTAATGCAGCATCAGGTTGTCGCCCCAGATATCGGTCGGGACTTTGTCCTTGTTCTGCGCGTCTTTCATGGAGGCCATGGAGACTGGCTCGCCGATCACCACATCTTCCAGCTGGAAAAGGTCTTTCAGAATTTCGATGGTGATACGCTTGCGCTCGTTAGCACCAATCGCGGCCTGAATCGCCGGGTGGAACTTCAGCAGCGACATCACGCTGGCCCCCATGGTCATCAGGTTTGGACGCAGACCGGTGGCATTACGCACCGCTTCAATGCCGCCTTCAATGATGCCAATCGGGTCACCCTTGCCACCGCCCCAGCGGTCGGCAGCGGCCAGCGCTTTGACGTTAGCTGCGCGATAGACGTTTTTGTCCTGAGCCAGACGGGCCGCATACAGTTCGCGTTTCAGGTTGACGCCGCTCGTCACACGGCGAATGGCTTTGGCTTCTTCGTTGAACATCGACTCCGCCTGCTCGCGATAGTCCACCGGTGCGGCCAGATCGTGCTCGTTGAGTACCAGATCCAGTTTGCCGGTTTTCTCACGCACCAGAACGTTACTGTCAGCCCCCACGGCACGCTCGGTGTCATACTCCACAAAAGCGGATTTACCGAAGGTCGGCACGGTCACACCTTCCTTATCGGTAAGAACAATGGGGAAAATGCGCTCACCGATGAACACGGCATTTTTATAACCGCGAGCGATGCTGGTCAGCACCGGGTCAACGACGCGCTTACCCTTTAAATAGTCAGACATGTTCTCTCCTTAATTACAGGCAGCGGGAGACAGCAGCGTCGTAGCTGATGCCTTCTTTTTTCGACAGTTCCAGCGCTTTCTGATGCAGCGCCAGACGTTCCGGGTCGGCTTCAGCGAACTCCGCTGACGTCGTTTTGATATCCGTGCTCACGCGGTCTTTGGTCGCGTGTTCACTGAAATTCAGTACCGGGGCAGTGCCATCCAGCAGCGTCTTAAACGCCGTGGCCAGCGGGGTGCGGGTATCGCCCTCGGCGAACTCGACAGGCTTATCGCCACCGGCTACCGCATCAAGAATGGCAACAACAACCGGTTTTGCTGCCGGGGTCAGGCGACCCGCGCCGACCAACTTCTCGGCAAAGGAGACGTTGTCCGCGTGCAGTTTGTCCTGCTTGCTCTTCGCTTCCTGTTCTGCCCGCTGGGTGGCTTCTGCTTTCAGACGTGTGTTTTCCGCCTGAAGCGCTTTGATTTCTTCTTCAGTCATGGTGCTGTTCTCTTGTTGAGGGTTGGGATTGTGTTCACTGAAGTCCGGTTCAGACTTCCCGGTGTCGCGGTAAGCCTCTTCGCGCAGGGAGTCAACCTGCCATGAAGGAAGCACCTTGTCGGTCTCGTCCAGCCCGAACTGGGCGATCAGAAAATCGCGCAGACGGCCCCATAAAGAGGCATTGGTGATATCACTCCAGTCGGCAAACTCCACGACGCCTTCTTCTTTCTCACCAAACGAAACCTGCTTCAGCCCCTTAATGGAAGGTGGCTGCGCCCCCAGAAAGCCGACATGACGCAGGTAAAGCGTGCCGGGCTTCGGGTTGTTCGGTGAGTCAGGGAGATAGAACGAGGCGGAGACCTTTTTGAAGCGTCCGTTGCCCACCAGTTCGGCAAACTGCGGGTCGAGCTGGTCAGGCTCAGCGAGCAGATCGCCGCCGTTAAGCGACAGGGATTTCACCCAGCCCCACGCCGGGTCTTCCGTTTTGGGGTGGCCAATAACGAGAGGCGCTTCATGGACGGACGGGTCATAGGCTTTCACGCAGGCGGCAAGATCGCTTTGCGTGAACGGCAATTTCGTGCCGTGCATATCGGTATGAGTACCGGCTTTAAAAATGTGAATGGCTGGCATTTTGCTGTCCCGCGTTACGTTGTCGGGGACAGTCTGTGGAAAAAGCATCAGCAGCGCTTTTAATCTGCTTTAGAAAAAATCGGGGGTATCGGTACGGGGAATTTCACGCTGCGGGCAAATAGTGGTGCAAAGCGGGGGCTGTAAAGCCTTTATAAAGGTAATACAGCCCCTCAGCGGCTGGCAATGATAAATCACCCGCCTGTAGAGACAAAACTCAGCGACGGGCCGCTGCTTCAAGATGGCGGACAATCGTATCGAGGATGGGGACAACCACTTCAGGCTGCAGCTCACCGTCCCCTGTCAGCGGCAGGAACGGACGGGCCGGAAGTTCAACGGACTCATTACGCCCCGTTTTACCACCGAACTGGTGAATCGGCCCATAAACGACATTAGTGCCAACCGCTGCCTGCCGGTCATCATGGTCGGTTGATACTGACCCCATCAGACGCCCGGTGTCCTGCAGTGTTTGTCCGTCGCGCTCTTCTGCTGCCAGCGAGGGAGTCCACCCCGGACGCCCCTCATCGAGAAAGTTAAACTGCGTCTCCGCCAGCAGGGTTCCGGCGATTTTGCGCATCGCGGGTTCCAGGTCTGTGGCAGCCAGGTCCAGCGCACGGAGGCTCCGGCGCAGGGATTCATCGTTAATGGTGATATTGACCAGGTTATCGGAAGCCATCGTTATCCTCTCAGTTCCTGCTGTGCCAGCGGCTGAAGCGTACCCTGATAGCGGGCAAGGTCGGGACGGTATGCAGCCCCGGCGCGTAAGACCAGCCGACGTCGGTGGCCACTTTCGTGGTACCGGT
The DNA here is from genome assembly GCF_001521715.1 of Enterobacter asburiae. Taxonomy (NCBI): domain Bacteria; kingdom Pseudomonadati; phylum Pseudomonadota; class Gammaproteobacteria; order Enterobacterales; family Enterobacteriaceae; genus Enterobacter; species Enterobacter asburiae. Next base: position 4,381,479 of record NZ_CP011863.1, on the reverse strand, counting down.
ATTGAAGGTGGCGACGTTCTGCATCTCGCCTGTTTTCTCTGAGACCAGCTTCAGCTCCCAGCCCATGGCTGAGCCAGAATCTGACACCTTCAGGCCACGGGCACGCACATCCGCCGCGCTCAGGGCAATGACGCCACAGCGGCAGCGCCAGCCGTTCGGCGGGTAGAACGCCTGCCAGAACGGGTCATCATAGCGCAGCACCAGACCATGCAGCGCCAGATGGCTCTTGCGGGTATGGCTGTCGTTGATGCCGGTATACATCCAGTACGGCCTGTCGTCGACGTTCTCCATCTGCTCCGCCCAGCGACCGGCGCTGTAGAGTACGGACATATTGGTGCGAAAGATGGTGTCGAGCCGCCACGGGCTGCCCTGCTGGATGGTGACCGGCTCGCCCGTTACCGGGTCGGTGGTGTCACGTGGCCCCCACCATCCCTTGCGCTGCAGCTCCGGCTCCAGCTGCTGGCGGAACCAGCGGTCAGTCTTGCCCTCATCCAGTGCCTGCTGCAGGGCGCTCCTGATATCTTCCAGGATATCAAGGCGGGTCACTTTGGCGACGGTAAAGGCGCGGGCATGGGCATCCTGCCACATCTCCTCCCAGTCCCACGTGAAGCTATACCCTTTGGACTTCAGGTAGCTGACAGCCCGTTTTGGGGGCAGCGTCATGCAGTACGCCAGTTCAGCCGTTGTCACGCTCATGCAGACGCCCCCAGACAGTTGCAACAAACATGATACGGGCCAGCCGTTCCTGCAGGTCATCCGCATTCATCTGCGGGTACAGTTCAGCCAGCGCCCCCAACAGCTCAGACGGGTTAACGCCGTCTTTCACCTGGTGAAAGAGCGGCTCCAGCACCGGCGCAAGTACGCCGTTTAAGTTACCACCGTTCATCAGAATATCCAGCGCATCATCGAGGTCCTGCTGGGCCTGAATATCAGCATCTATGGCCTCGGCGAACGACAGCGGCAGCGTGTTCTTCTGGCGCTCTGACGGTGGTGTCTCGTCAATATCGCCGTCCTGCAACTGGTACTCACGCTTGAAGTATTGCGGGGTGAAGACCACACCGGCGCGGCTGAGTTTCTCGTCGCGGGTTGCCTGAGTATCGTCGACCGTTCCCTGTTCCCACATCTTCCAGACGGGGCTGGCCACATCGCCAAAGTTCATTGATACCGCCATCCTGATGGCCTGATTCACCGCGCTTTCTACGATATCAGCGTCAGCGTCACGGATATCATCGGTGACCTCCAGTCCGGCCTGCGCGGAGGCGCGGTTACTGTTGGCCTCGGTGGTCTGGTTCTGCCCCAGCAGGGCGATGGAGATTTCACTGCGGGCAAGCGTTATCAGGTTCTGATAAATATCGCTGCTGTCGGCCTTGCCTGCGGCCTCCTTGATTTCGATAGAGGAATCGTCAGGGATAGCGGCCACCGCGTCTTCCACCATTGCCTCCATGGAATCCAGCAGCAGGTCAATCTCACCCTGAGCGGTACCGCGCGGATGCTTGCCGATAACCCACGGTGAGCCGTATTTCTCGGCAAAGCGCACCCAGAACTTCATGCCACCTTTTTTGAAGGTCACGGGCCAGAAGCACATCGACAGGTCAGGGAAGCCATACGGGTTATCGTAGGTCGCGTCCTGACGCGGTACCACGAACTTGTTCAGCGGTACCGGCTCGCCTTCCAGCCCGGCGTCTTTTGCCCGAAAGCGCAGCAGGTTGTCATTGTCGAACTGGAACCACTCTGGCGGCTTACCCACGATATCGGCGATGCCCCAGGATTTAACAGAACGCCCCCACATGACCTCACAGGGCTGATACCCGTAGAGAACGGCGTCGGTCATCTCGCCGATGATGCGGGACAAATCCAGATCGTCGAGCATATCCCGGATGAAGCTGAATACCCGCGCCGGGGCATGACCGCGCTCAAGACCACGCTCCAGCGACTTGACCGCCGCCTTACGCCTGCGGATGCACCCACCAACCAGCGGGTCGGTACGCAGTTCACGATAGATGCGGATATCCCGGCCCTGAGATTTCAGAATGGGGTCTGGGTTAGGCAGGTACATTCCCAGCCCGAAGAAGTCGATGGAGCGGCTGCGCGAGGCGATCTGCTCCGTCAGCGTTTTATTGGGTTCGGCAAAAGAGACAAACTCATTGGGTGAAACCCAGAGTCCACGGGCCATCAGTAATCCTCCAGCATACGGGCCGCCTGACGACGACGGCGTGAGCTTGCCTTCACCGGCCCTTTGTTAATTTCACGGCTGGCGAAGTACGCCAGCGCCAGCGCGATGGCTGAATCCCCGTGACGTTTGCCACTGTCAGACTTCGCTTTTGAGCGCTGTTCCGGCACGCGGGGAACGCCGTTTACCACCTGAACGGCCCGCAGGTCGTCCAGCGTGTCTTCGTCCTTCGGTAAATCCACCAGGTTGCCATCTTCCAGCGCAGCCTTGACCGGCGGCATATGCTCGCGATACCAGTTTTCAGTAGGCATGACCTGCTTAACCCGGCTGGAGCCGTAGCGCTGCATGGCGTATTCGGCGAGGTAAGAGCCGTTACCACGGGCATCGAGCGCCGCGCCCATCAGGTTTGGCAGGCCGTCCATCAGATACCACGCGATTTGCTCCTGCTGTTTGAACGGCACGTTGCGCAGCTCCAGCACGAACGGCACGCGGCGTACCAGGTTCTTCTCCTGCAACAGGGGATAGTCCACCGACAGGTCACCGCTGCGGCCAAAGTCACGCCCTAAAAACGAGCGGGCATCGGCGGGAAGCGCCTCCAGCAGGGGCTTCAGATTCTCATCCAGCCAGTCCTGCGTCTCGCTCCAGCGGACGTCATCGGGCTTCAGTTCGTAGCCCTCCGGGCAGGTCAGGCGCAACACTGGCGTGCCTGCCGACATACGGGACTCAATCAGGGCGCGGGACAGCCAGGCGCCGCCTCCGTTGGCCGGGACACAGTCAAGCTCCTCCGATGCACCGGCACCGTAGAATTTGTACACCGATGCCATCCACGCCTGCTCGGACGCTTGCGACCATTCTTTCCCGGTACGCAGGCAGACGCGGTGGAACAATCCCTCCGACACAGCCTCCTGGAAAGTAATGCGGTGTACGCTGCCCCCCTGACGCCCGGCCCGGATATCACCGATAAGCGTATTGAACGGATTATCGTCACCGTCATGGGTGGAGATAACGCGCACTTTACCGCCCCAGATAAGCATCGCCAGCGCCGCCTTCAGCAGTTCATCCAGTTGCTCATGGAACGCCGCTTCATCGATAACGATGATGCCCTGACGGCCACGCAGGTTAGACGGACGACTGGAGAGCGCGACAACGCGGAAGCCGGAGTCGGGAAACTTGATGGTGTAGGTCTTGATGTGCTTGTCGTCTTCGTCTTCTTCCCAGAAACCCTCTTCGATTTCGCTGGCGGCATAGTTGAATGCCCGCGCCCACATCGCACACGCCTGGATATATTCGACGGTCATGTCCTGGTTATAGGCGATGTAATACACGTTCATCCCGCCCGCAGGTGCTGAAGAGGCTGCGGTCAGCACATCATCGGACGCTTCAGCCCAGGTGATACCGGTACGGCGGCTCTTCTCAATCACCTTGAGCGGCGACGTATCAGCCACCCAGCGCTGCTGGTAAGGCATCAGAACGGCGGGGATATCCAGCGCCGAGGTATCAGGCAAAACGGGAGCAAGCTGGCTCATGTGGCAATCCCCAGAATTTCACGGCGCAGCGCCTGTACTGCATCGGTTGACAGTCCACCCTTACGGGCAATTTTCTCGGCGTTGCTGGCTGCCTGCTGCGCTCTGGCCCGGACTTCGGACTGGAACTTCTTGAGGTTGACGGACGCGCGGGACAGCGTGGCCACGTTCTTCGCCACCTTCGACAGCAGCGCCACGCGCTCTTTGGGGTCGACTTCGCCTTCTTCCGCTTCCTGCAGTTGGACAATACTCTCGAACAGCTCGGTCTGAATCAGGGCGATCACCGCCTCCGAACGCGCATCCTGATCGTCAGCAGCTCCCTCGGTCAGCATGCGGGCCGCTTCTGTCGCCGCACGGATAGCGCCATAGCGGCGCTCAATCTTCTGGCCATAGCGATGGATAGCCGATTTGCTGATGACGTAACCCTGCTCACGCAGCAGGGACTCCAGCTCGTTATACCCGCTGAAGCCGGATTCAGTCAGCGCCCGCTCAAGCCAGCGACGCACATCTTCCGGCAGCTTTTCTATCGTGCTGCGTCTGGCCATTATTCACTCCAGTACTTTTCCGGGCGGGCGATGCCGGGGCCGCATTCCACGGTGTATTCCACCAGGTCGACGCCGAGGCGGGTCAGGTCGGCAAACCAGTCGCCGGAGGGTTTTTTCTCCAGATCTACCATCTTGCGGTCGGCCAGATAATCCAGCTCTCGGCGCAGCTCCAGCGGCGTGGTGTCCGGGTAGATGGCGCGGGATACATCCAGCAGCAGCGTCTCGCTGGCGGTATACGGGCGGGTTTTGTTCAGAGCAACCAGCAGACTCCAGCGCAGGGATTCCCGGCGCACGCGGGCGATATCAACCATGGTGACCTCCTGTATGACGGTACTGCTGTACCACTTCCAGTTTGTTGTAGAGTGCGTCCAGCTTGGCCTCGATGACCGTCTGGCCACGGATGTAATCCTCGCGGCGGACGTAGTTCAGCGGTAAATCCGCCTTAAACCGCATAAATTCTTTTTCCAGCTCTCCCCAGTTGGAGGCGGACTGTTGCAGCGACTGCTCAAGGGAGGCGAACCGCGCCGCCTGACGCTCCTCCGCTTTACTGAACAGCCACTTGGCCATACCGCCGACAAAGCTCATGAAGGTGATGAGAAAGCCCACCACCGTCCAGAATTCAACCTGCAACGTCATTTCTGTAATCCTTCCCGTTCGTCCAGCAGCCCGTTTATCTGGCCGCGCCAGATGCGACACTGCTTCGCGTTGTCGATGATGTTGGCGAGGACGTCACGCTGGGAGACACCTGAGTCGCGTAGCCAGGCGTCAGCGGCTGCAGGTTGCCCGGACGCTGCGCGAGTGCCGGTGCCAGCGGCGGCAGTTGCGTCTGAATGACCGGTGTCGACGGATGCGTTGTCATATCCGAGCGCGGCGTTGTACTGGCGCACGAAACCGCGAGTAAACACGCACTCAATGGGATGGCTCTTACCTTTTTCATCAATCCAGCGCTGTGTGACATCGTTAATTTGCCCCTGTAGTTGTTTGTTCTGGCTCTCAAGCTGAGCAATCTGCTCAAGGTAACTGGTCTCGGCCTGATGCCCGGCGACAACCTGTTCCTGATAACGCTTTGCCCAGGCCCGCAGCGCTGCGTTCTCAAGCGTTGTCTGTTCGGTTTTGTAGGTATCAAACGCTGACTGCAGCCGACTGAGCGCTGCGTCACCGTCACGTTTTGCGTCCTCAGCACCGTCGTGATAGCCCCAGCGGTTCAGTCCATAAAGAACAGCCACCAGAACAAGCATCAGCACCATGCCGCGCCACGGTAATTTTTTAACCTGGTTCCACACAGCTGCTGCCTCCCCATGTGAGATAGCGCGGAGCCAGCTCCCGCAGGATGCGCTGCGGATAGTGGCGGTTCTCCCGCCAGTTGGCGGCGCTACGTCCGGCATTCACCGTGGCGACATGGCCAAACCAGCGGGCGCTGTCCAGCCCCTGCTGTGAGGCCAGCCGTTTGTCCCGCTGTACCCAGCCCAGACCGCCGTTATAGCCGGACAGCGTCATGGCCATACGTTCGCAGCCGTTGGCGGCGCTGACACGCTGCCACAGCCAGCGGTCATAGCTGACCAGCGCCCGGATGGCCCATGCCGGATTAAACGGCTCACGGCTGTTCAGCCCCGGCATCAGCTGACTTATCCAGTCAGCGGTAGCGGGCATAAACTGCGCCAGCCCCTGAGCGCCAACCGGCGAGACCGCATCAGGTCGCCAGCCGCTTTCCTGATGCAGCTGTGCGGCGAAGTCGGCCACCGGCGCTGACATTCCCCATTCAAGCCGGGCATTACGGATCACATCGTCGCGATACTGCAGAGCAGCCTGTGGCGGCTGAGCTGCGCGGGCTTGACTAAAGAAACCGCCACACCAGAGCAGCCAGGAAATAACCAGGTTACCAGCGAGCTGCCACCAGAAGCTGTATTTATCATTGCGTAGCTCGCCATGCTTGATGGCGGTTACGCCCAGACCAAAGGCAAGCAGGATGATGAGAGTGATTTGAGGCCAGTTCATGGTTACAGTCCCATCGCTACGGCCAGACAGACTGCGGCAACAATCAGCGCACGACGGATTAGCGCAGCGGAAAAGACCAGGTGAAGGCCAGTCTGGACGGGGAAGCGACCATCAGCCATCAGCCTGTCATCGTGCTTCAGATACTGACCGGGGCGGGCTTTGGGGAAAAGCGAACGGTCAAGCCAGTAGCCCAGCACAGCCGCCAGCGTGATGAGCGACAGCTTGTAGACAACCACCGGCAGCTGCTGGGGCGAGACCAGACCGATGGTGCCGAGCAACAGCACAGAGGTCAGCAGCCAGCCGCTGAGACGGGGCTTTTTAACAGGGGGAATGAATTTTTTCAGGTTTTTCATGGGTGTCTCCTTGTTGTGTGGGAGACAGCATCACAAATGTGGCGGGATACGGATTTTAAAGCGCGTTATAAGTGTTCGCAGAGGGAAGCGGCCAGAATGGTGGCACACAAAACACAGGGGAGGCAAGCACGATGACTGAACCGAAACAGCCCGGTTTTAAAAAAGGGTTCCTCTTTGGGATCAGAACCGGAGAGAAAAATAAAACTTACACGCTAAGCGTGGATGCATGTTGCCCAACCGAAGCGATTGCAGAACTGAAAAACGCGCTGGTTGCACTTGAAGAGAGAAGAAGTCATTTCGCCAGCGGAGAAAACAACGTCATGATGATTGGCAATGTGGCGGCGACATCACGATTTAAAGCCGCGCCTAATCCTGCTACTCAGTTATCCTGCGACCAACGAATACTGGAAGCGGAATCAGCAGTTCCCAGAACGGTTCTTCCTCACCAGTCTTAACCGGAGCCGCTTCTCCCGACCAGTAAAGCCAGGCCCGGTGATACAGTTCCAGCACCGGGCAATCACTGTTCAATAACCTCATATCTCCGCGATGCACCGGCTCATCTGTGATGACTTCATATATCGGTGCCGTTCTGATTTCCTCTTCGCCTCTTTCATCGGCCAGTAATCCCCGGAACTTCCTGACTTCACTCAGATGCTGACAGGCAAACAGTGACTGATAGCGGGAGGGTTTGTCAGGAAAATGGCTACGGCGAACTAACTCAAACACCAGACCGACCAGCAGGCTTCTGCTGACTCCGCCGTCATCTTCCATTTTAGGGCCGGGGTTATAGAGATAGTTATGACCGTGCTTGGAAAGACCATCCGGATACATCTGATGAAGGAAAGCGGCCAGCTCCGGCACTTCAGGTTCGTATTTTCCGGTAATTACATGGCAAGGCGAAGGCAGACGATTAGCGGAATCAAGTGTGTAATACGTTCCCATTCAGAAAACAATCCTTATCGAACAAACACTGCACGTAGGTTACACATCCAGTAAATTGCGTTAATAGAAAACAGTTATCCATAAACCGCATCCTGGCAGTGAAAGAACGACCAGCCCGGTGCTCGAATACCGGACTGGTCATCAACCCACAGGTATGCGCTGTGAGCCGACCAGGGTTCAGTCAGTCTCGCGAGACCAGACTAGCCTGCCATATTTTCACTGATTGCAAAAGGCTTACGGATAATGAAAGAACAATCTTTGCCCATCGTTCCCTGGATTGGCGGAAAACGTCGTCTGGCGAAGCATATTTTACCGTTATTTCCGGCCCATACCTGCTATGTGGAGCCATTCTGCGGAGCAGCTGCGCTTTATTTTCTTAAGACACCCAGCAAGATCGAAGTCATTAACGATATCAATGGTGAACTGGTGAATCTGTATCGGGTGGTAAAACATCACCTGGAAGAGTTTGTCCGCCAGTTCAAATGGGCACTGGTCAGCCGTCAGATTTACAAATGGCTGCAGGATACGCCGGAGGAGACACTCACCGACATACAGCGGGCGGCCCGGTTCTACTACCTGCAGAAACAGGCGTTTGGCGGTAAGGTCGCCGATCACACTTTCGGAACCTCTACAACCAGTGCGCCGCGCTTCAACCTACTGCGCATCGAAGAAGAACTGTCGATGGCACACCTGCGCCTGTCGAGAACGCTGATAGAGCATCTGGACTGGCACCAGTGCATAGAGCGATATGATCGCCCGCATACGCTTTTCTACTGCGACCCACCGTACTGGGGAACAGAAGGCTATGGTGTTGATTTTCCGATGAGTAACTATATCCACATGGCTGAGCTGGCGCGGAGCATCAAAGGGAAAATGATTATATCGGTGAACGATATCCCGGAAATGCGGCAGGCGTTTAACGGACTAAACATTCAGACAGTCGATATCAGCTACAACCTGAAAGTCTCGGGCAAGGCAACACCACGAAAAGAATTAGTGATTTGTAACTTTTAAAGCTAAGGGCGGGTAACTCCGCCCCTTATTACGTCATCTTACTGGACAGTTCCATCTGGTTTCTTGGTGGTTGAGAGTTCAAACCATTGTTCACTATCAACATTATCAGCATTCTGATCTAGCATCAGCGCCTTACAAGGTGCTTTGGGTATTTTTACCGCTGTTCCTTCTTTATTAATTTCAATAAAACAGTTATGCCCGAATGTCATGTAATCATTAGGTATTTTCGCATCGTCTGGGACATGAAATTTGATAGTGAGCCAATAATTTTGCTCCACAGATACATCCCTAAACTGGACTGCATATTTATCAAGGCCAGGCAATGCAGTTCTAATAGAAGGAAGCAACCTATTCACAGTTTCGTTATCAGTCGACACGGTAAATTTTTGCAGTTGGTTTTCTTCTGGTTTATCAGTAGGCTCACCACATCCAACTAAAGCAGCAACTAACAGCAATAACAAACTACGGTTCATACAATAATCCCCAAACAATGTTCTTAAAATGATCGCCGTCTTAAAATTACATCTATGGCGTCAATAGTTGACTGATTTTCTTGAATTATTCTGTTTTCCACCCTTCGAATCTTATCCATTCTCTTACCACTGAAGGTAACGGCTAAAGCCCACGATAGGTACATGAAAAACGTTTTCTCATCTAGAACTAAAAGGCTTGCTTTCGCCCCGTAATTGTATAGTAAGTATATATTCCACAGTGCAAAGCCAAATGCTAAAAACATTAAACCAAAGAGCAGAATTACAGGGACATTGAAGTAGCAACGCCATTTCGCATCTTTACTTTTGCTCAGCAAATCTCTTCTGATACCAGCTAATTCACGGCTTTCCATTTCGTGGAGTTCACGCTTACGAGGTGGTGCCGAGGTAATGTTGACAACAGAACCAACATGTATTGAGCCATGATTATCACCACCAACACTAATTGTAACCTGACGTTCCTGACCATCTTGAGGTAGCCCTTTAAGACTATCAAGAACCTGGTCTGATAACATCCGCAGCTCTTCTTCTCTTTGGCCCATAACTGTCCCTTTATTAATGATTTACGACAAGTTTCAAAACATTATCGATTTTCTGCTCATCAACAACTTCATCCTTTATCAAGAAATTATATATTCTTGATGATTGAAGTACTAACTCTCCTGTAGTCCAGCGTCGGTTCGCACGCTTGGCTAGCAAGTCTAGCTTGTTGACTATTTTGCCTAGCAAATCTTCATCAATCTCCGATTTTTCATTATGCACAAGATGTCCGCTTTGTTGCTGTCCAGTGATCAAATACAAAACATCAAGCCCTTTACTCGCCCAAATACTAAGCACATCCGCACCGGGCGCAGATTCATCTTTTTCCCAACGGAGCTGGGACTTTCGCGAAGCACCGACTAATTCAGCAAAATCGGACTGACTAAACCCCAGCCTTTCACGCTCTTCTCTTAATCTTTTGCCAAGAGACATTTTTGTCACCAAAAACCTTTACAAGTCCCATTTTTGGGACAATAATTTACCACGAATCATACAAACATCATTGCATAACCGGAGGCCGCAAAATGACACCCGCACAAGTTAAAACTCGCTTCCAGCAACACGGCATCACTGTTACCCAGTGGGCTGAGGAGAACGGATACTCCCGTGAAGCTGTGTATCGAGTCCTAAACGGTATAACAAAAGCTAAATACGGACAGGCTCATGAGATTGCCGTGAAACTGGGACTCAAGCCATCAGCGCAGGCTGCCTGATGTAGTTCAAATATATGTAACAGGTTATCACATATCGCAAAAAGGGGAATGTGACATGAGTAAGGCAAATACCTCCAGTTCTGGCTCCCGCATTCTGCGTGTTTTAAAAGCGTTGCGTGGTCACGCCCTGAATGGTGTCTCCAATGGCGAACTTGCCTCGGCATTGGGTGAGTCTCCAGCAAATATCAATCGGGCACTAAATACCCTGATTGAAGAGGGACTGGCACTCAAGCTGGATAACGGGCGTTTCGCACCGGGAGTTCAGCTTTTACAAATCGCTATGGCACATAGCAACGAGATGGCGCGAGCACAGGATCGCATCAATGAAATTAACCAGCGCGTTATGGCTGGCAGCCGCTAAGGGACAAAAATGGGACGCACAAAATTACAACCAGTTGAACTAGTGGAAGATGCGCCGCTGGCCGATGGCCTTAGTGTCAGTTTGAATGCCATGACCGAGCATCGCATCGAAATCATGCAGCAGTTTGGTGATGGCCTGCCATATGAACGTGACCGCATCGTTCACGAGACACGCTTTTACATGGCTCAGAGTGCTGAAGCCATGCTGGAGGCTGGTAAGCGGCTGATTATCCTTAAAGAGAATGAGCCGCATGGCGAGTTTGTTGAGATTGTCAGAGAGCATCTCGGCATTGAACCTCGCATAGCGCAAAAAATGGCGCAGGCCGCACTCAAATTTCTATCTCCAGAACTGGAGTCAAAAGCGAAAACGTTTTCGCTTTTAGGGCGCTCAAAGTTATACGAACTAATGCTGGAAGATGATGAAGAACTGGCTCAATTAGCAGATGGCGGCACAGTGGCAGGCCTGACGCTGGATGATGTTGATCGCATGTCGGTACGTGAGTTGCGCCAGTCTCTTCGTGAAGCTCGCGAAACCAACGCAGCACAACAGCGCGTGCTGGCCGACAAAAACGAAAAAATCGACTCTCTCTCCACCAAACTGGAGAAGAAATCCCGTATTCAGCCACCCAAGCCTGATGAAGAAGTGAAGAAGCTGCGGGCGGAAGTGACGGCGTTAGCGGTTGAGGCGGAATCTGCCATCGCGGTTCGACTGTCCAGCGCCTTTGAGACCCTGTGCGCATACTGCGCTGAAAACATGATTGATACCCCCAGAGACTTTATGGCCGGTCTGGTCTACCAGCTGGAAAGCACCGCACGTAGCCTGCGCTCCACGTTTGACCTGCCGGATGAGCCGACAGGTAACGCCGCCCCTTCATGGCTGACTGACCCGACGCCACAGATTAACGGGCAGGAGGCATAACCGATGAGTGCCGCCCTGACTGAACGACTGGTTTATGTTGCCCGCGCGGCACGTGACGCGGGGCATGGTAAGCGCGGTGCGATATACGACGCCGCCTGCGCTGAACTGGGCATGTCCCGCGCCACCCTGCTGCGCAAGCTGAAGGAGGTATCAGTGACTGACAAACGTAAAAAACGCGCCGATGCCGGGCGCAGCGCCCTGAGCCGCGACGAAGCCGCGCTGATATCCGCCACGCTGCGCGAGGCCACCCGTAAGAACGGTAAGCGCCTGTATTCCATCGCGGATGCGGTGGAGACCCTGCGTTCAAACGGCTTTATCACCGCAGGCAGAACGGACGAGGCCACAGGCGAGTTTTTCCCGCTGTCCGAGGACACCATCAGCCGCGCCCTGCGTAACTATGGCCTTCACCCGGAACAGCTTGACGCACCGGCCCCGTCGTCCGAGATGGCCAGCCTGCATCCCAACCACGTCTGGGAGATTGATGCCTCACTTTGTACGCTTTACTACCTGAGCAACGGCCATAAAGGGCTGCAGGTGATGGACAGCGCGAAGTTCTACAAGAACAAGCCTGCCAACATCGCACGCATCGCCAGTGACCGCGTGTGGAGTTACGAGATTACCGACCACACCAGCGGCTGGATTTACGTTGAGTACGTGATGGGCGCGGAATCCGGTGAGAACCTCTGTTCTGTTCTTATCAACGCCCTGCAGGAGCGTGGTGGCGCTGACGTGCTGCACGGCGTGCCGAAAATACTCTACCTCGACCCCGGTTCGGCGAACACCGCTGGCATGACGAAAAACATGTGCCGCTCACTGGGTATCAACCTGATAGCGCATAAACCACATAACGCCCGCGCCACCGGGCAGGTGGAAAAGGCGCGTGACATTATCGAACGCAAGCTGGAGCCGGGTCTCAAGTTCCAGCCGGTTCACAGCCTGGAAGAGCTGAACGCGCTGGCGGTGAAATGGCGCAGCCACTTTAACGCCACGGCTGTTCACAGCCGCCACGGTAAAACCCGCACGGATATCTGGCTGAAGATTACCGCTGACCAGCTGAAAAAAGCGCCATCCGTTGAGGTCTGCCGTGAACTGGCGGTGGCCGCACCTGAACTCCGCAAGGTCACATCAAAACTGCGTGTCTCGTTCCGGGGTGCTGAGTTTGATGTTTCGACGGTGCCGGGCGTACTGGTCGGTGAAAAACTGATGATTACCCGTAACCCGTGGCGCAGCGATGTTGCGCAGGTAGTGCTGACCGGCGAAGACGGCCATGAGACGTTCTTCCTGGTCGAAGAGGTCAGAAAGAACGAGTTTGGCTTTGCCGAAAGCGCGACAGTATTTGGCGAAAGCTACAAAGCCCTGCCGGAGACTCCGGCGCAGACGGCGGCAAAAGAAATCGAAGAGTTGGTCACCGGCACCGACAACGCCGCCGATGCAGCAGCTGCACGCAAGGCGAAGGCGCTGCCGTTTGGCGGACGACTTGACCCGTATAAACATATCGACGACACCACGCTTCCGGCCTATATGCCGAAGCGCGGTCAGGCTTCAGACGTGCGCGGGCCGCGTATTGAGCAGCGCCCTATGACCCATGTGGAGGCCGCGAAAGCCCTGCGCGAGAAGTTCAGCGCGAACGGCCATACCTGGACGCCGGAATGTTACCGCCAGTTAACGGCACGGTACCCGGAAGGCGTACCGGAAGCCGCACTGGATGAAGTGATGGTCACCCTGACCGCTCCGGCCCACAACAGCGTTATCAGCATCGTAAACGGCAACTGAGGAGGAAGACATGCTGGTACTGAAGCAACAATTGAAAGAGGCCCGTATCCCGCAAGCGGTGGTGGCAAGAGCCGTTGCTGTTTCCGAGGCCACGCTGGCCCAAATTGTGAACCATAACGAGTGGCCCCGTACCAGCCCCGAAGAGGTGCGCCAGCGTCTGGCGTCCTGGCTGGAAAGTCAGGGGATTGATACAGCGAAGAGTTTTGATGCTGTACAGGGCGCAGCCACGCCCCGTACAGCGGGTACTACCGATAAAACCAACCTCAGCGAGGCAGAGAACATGTTACTCAAAAAGCAGGTGTTATTTCCAGCAACCAAAAAAGCGTTTGGCCTTTTCCGTGACCCGTTCGCCGATGAGGCCATGCAGGGCGCGGACGATGTGTTCACCACGCCGGATATCCGTTACGTGCGTGAGGCGCTGTTCCAGACCGCCCGCCACGGTGGCTTTCTGGCGGTTATCGGCGAGTCCGGCGCGGGTAAATCCACGCTGCGCCGCGACCTGATTGAACGCGTCAACCGCGAGAACGCGCCGGTGATTGTCATCGAGCCATACATCATCGCCATGGAAGACAACGACGTGAAGGGCAAAACCCTGAAGGCGGCTGCTATCGCCGAGGCCATTATCAGCACCATCGCGCCGCTGGAGAGTATCAAGCGCAGCCAGGATGCCCGCTTCCGCCAGTTGCACCGCGTCCTGAAGGACAGCAGCCAGGCGGGCTTCAGTCACGTTCTGGTGATTGAGGAAGCCCACAGTCTGCCCATTCCGACCCTGAAGCACCTCAAACGCTTCTTCGAGCTGGAATCAGGCTTTAAAAAACTGCTGTCCATCGTGCTGATTGGCCAGCCTGAACTGGCGGACAAACTGTCCGAACGCAACATGGAAGTCCGTGAGGTCGTCCAGCGCTGCGAGGTGGTTGAACTGCTGCCGCTGGACAACAGCCTGGAAGAATTTCTGGCGTTCAAACTGCAACGCGCCGGTAAGCAGCTGGCCGACATCATGGACGCCAGCGCTGTGGAAGCCATCCGTGCCCGTCTGAGCAATCTGGGCAGCAACCGTAAAAGCATGGTCAGCCTGCTGTATCCGCTGGCCGTCAGTAACCTGGTGATAGCCGCCATGAATCTGGCTGCTGAAATCGGGGTTCCGCAGGTCAACGCCGACGTCGTCAAGGGGGTTTAACCATGAAATCCATCGCCGATATCAACCAGCAGATGAGCAAGGTGCAGTCTGCCATTACAGAGCGTCATGATTGCTGGCAGTAAGCCGGTTATCCGTATCGCCCGCAACGGGCACTGTGCCCGCCTGCTGGAGCAGGGCAAGGCAAGTTATACCCATGTTGGCCATGACGGCTCAGGGCGCTTTCGTCAGGGCGTCTTTGAACTGCATGGTTGCCGCATTACCTGGTCAGAGTCATTACATTAACCATAAGGTGAACAGAAATGAGCGAAGTAAATAAAGAAGACTACATGAAAGACCGTAAGGGCCGTCTGGTGCCGGTTGACCAGGTGTCTGACTATGACCTTGCGATGGATTCTTTCGTTAAAGAACAGGTTGCCGCTGCGAAGGTTAAACACGACGAACTCAGCGACTTCAAGCGTCGAGCCTTTGACGAGTGCTATGCCTGGCTTGACCTTGTGGCCGAGAAGTACGGCAGAACGCGCGGCGGTGCCAAAGGCAACGTGACCTTCAGCAGCTTCGACGGTGCTCAGCAGATCACCATCCGCGTGCAGGAAACCCTGACCTTCGGGCCAGAACTGCAGATTGCCAAAGACCTGATAGACGAGTGCGTCACCGAGTGGTCGGAAGGCGCAAACGCCAACCTGCGGGCCATCATCAGCGATGCTTTCCAGGTGGACAAAGAGGGCCAGCTTAACACCGGGCGTATTCTTTCCCTGCGCCGCGTCAAGATTCAGGACGAGCGCTGGAACCGGGCAATGGAGGCCATATCGGAATCACTGCAGGTGGCAATGTCCAAAACCTATATTAATTTCCGGGAGAAAGATAAACACGGGAAGCTAATTAATATTCCGTTAGATATCGCTGCCATTTAATTTTAATTCACTTTCTTTTTATTTCGGCGTCAGCGCCGTGGGCTTCTGCACGCCGAAAACAGCATTGAGGAATAAATCATGTCCGTCAAATGTTCCAACTGTCAGAAATGTATCACCACTCTGAAGTTCAGCGACGCCAGCGTCATTACCTCTGGCAAATACCATGTGCCAGCCGTCCTCATCACGCTGGTATGCCCGCACTGCAGCCAGCATTACTACACCGAAGTCCCGGCCATGGAGTTCATCCCTTGTGAGGCAAAGAAATGATTACTGCAAAAGAAGCCGAAAAACGGACCCGTGAAATTGTCGCGGAATATATCAGTGAATGTGGTTGTG
The DNA here is from genome assembly GCF_001521715.1 of Enterobacter asburiae. NCBI lineage: Bacteria > Pseudomonadati > Pseudomonadota > Gammaproteobacteria > Enterobacterales > Enterobacteriaceae > Enterobacter > Enterobacter asburiae. The sequence goes on along the minus strand of NZ_CP011863.1, from coordinate 4,365,756 downwards.
AAAATCCCAACCATATCCGGCAGGTATTAATCAAATTAATCAGCATGGCTTCGCACGCCATCGTAGCAACAAATGGCCTGGATCAGGCCATTTACGTTCTTCACGCCACCAGTGACCACCTGAGAAAAATGCCGCCGCTGTACGAGCTGGAAATTACTGAGGACGGCCACGTGAAAGTTATCGGCGTATCACGCCATTGATTTGGGGAAGATAAGATGAAAGGCATGAAATTATATAACCGTTCGACAATCTACAATCTGGCCCTCAAAACCTTTGGCCCTGAAGCACAGGCGCTGAAGCTGATGGAAGAAGCCGCCGAACTGGCCGCTGCCGCTGCCCGCAACATGAACGGACTGGGCAATGAAGTTGATCTGGCTGGCGAACTGGCTGACGTTGAAATCATGATTGAACAGTTCCGCCTCAACGGGATGGGCCTGATGATCGACTTTCATAAGCAGAAAAAGCTGGAACGCCTTGCTGAACGTCTGGGGGTGACTTATGCAGAAGAATAAAAAGCGCGTTCTTATTGAGTTTGCTGATTACGGTCAGGATCTTCTCTATTTTATTGTTCAGGACGGTATCATCATCAAAGCAGGGCCATACCATAACGACATCTACAGCGGTAAACGGGTGTTAAATAGTGAATTCAAAATTGGAGGTCAGGTTGAGTTAAGTCATAAAGATAAAAGCACATTCATTAAATACCCGATTGAGGCAATCACCGAACAAGAAGATGGTCAAGAACCGCCGCAACGGGAGACCAAATAATGATGATGTTACGCAAGAAGAAAGCACCGAGCCATTGCCGCACATCTGCCAAATATCTTTTTGCCCGTGCCTTTTTTAAGAATGTCAGACCGGGCATTCAAATTGGCGTTATTGCTGGGCGAGAGCAGGTTAAAAATTACATGTCAGGTGCATGGTGGAATAACGATCCGGTTACTACAGCCCGCAATATTCATATTAACTGGGGAGGAATTCATCATGATGGCTGAATCTATTGTATGTGCCTTGTTCTGGTATGGCCTCGTAGGTTGGTGTACTGCTGAACTGCACCGCCGTTCAGGGTTTTACTCACGTTACAGCGGTGCCGGATACTGGATCAGTTGGGCCGTTATGTTCCTGTGCTGGCCTGTCGCGCTTCCTTTATATGTGGACTATATCGGTGTCGCAGGTAAAAGGAGTGGCGATGATGACTAAGCAGCGTCTTATTCAACTCATTCATATTGCCCGCAGCGATCTCCAGATGGATGAGGACACCTACCGCCAGATGCTACAGGGGCTGACCGGCAAAGCCTCAACCAAAGGGATGGATACCCCGCAGCTAAACCGCGTGCTCGAATCCATGAAAAAGAAAGGCTTTCGCATTAAGCCTGCCGGAAAAGCCACGTCCGGCTTACCGCTGGATAGTCATCCGCAGTCAAAGAAAATCCGTGCGCTATGGCTTGAAATGGCTGCGGCAGGCGTCGTCCGTGACAGTTCAGAGCAGGCGCTGGCGCTGTGGGTTAAACGGGAAACGGGCATCAGCGCGTTACGCTGGCTCAGCAATGAGCAGGCGAGTAGCGTTATTGAGAAACTGAAGAAGTGGCAGCGCAGAGCTGCGGGGGTGAAGCAATGAGCGACCTGAATCAGTTTCGTAGTAAAGGGCCTGAACTGTTGGTGGAACTGGCACAGCACACCTCTGAGACCGTCCGCGAGATTATTGATATCGAACCCGCAGTTGCCGACCAGATAGGTCAGGCCGTCGCGAACCGCATGATGCAGGTCTGGGGCGGGCAAAACGTCTATTTCCCGATGGGGATGGTCTGGAAGGTCAGCCAGCGCGACCGGGAAATCTTCCTGGAGTTTGACGGGCGCAACCATCACGAACTGGCCCGCAAATTTGGTGTTTCACTACAGTGGGTTTACAGCGTGGTGAAGCGGGTCAGAAAAGAAGAACTGGATCGGATGCAGGGCAAACTGTTTGATGGCGAACCTGATACCGATACGGGGAAAAAGGAGTAATATCTGCAATCAGGCTGGTGCGAGTTCTGTTTTTTTTCGGGCCGGTCTGATTTTCACATACTGTAAGGTTATTGCATATTCCATCCAGTCTCTTCCCATGTTGACCCAGTTCTTCCCATAATTATCTCACTTATTCCCTGTCATTTATCTCAAGTCTAATCAAAAAGAGATGTCTTTCAAGTTGATAGCTATAAGCCGTATTAAGGTCTTTATTAGCAATTTTAGACAATAGCAGCCATAAAGCCCCGTTAGTGTTACAAGCAACAAGCGGAGCGTAGCGGCATCATCAGGCCAACCTGGTTGGTTTCGCTTTGCGAAAGCCACCAGTGACCAAATCAGATTGTCAGAGGGATCACACCTTATCAGGATGCTCGTGTACCTTTCGGAGCGTGAGCGAAGCGCTGGCAGAGCCTGCATGTCGTGTGCAGGTACGTTTACCACTATTCACCTGTTTACGTGGCTCACAGGCCACACATCGGGCTTAAATGCGTGTGATCAATCTGTTCGGGAGTTATGCCAGTTATGCGGCTTTTTGTTCGTTTTGTGCTGTCGCGGTAAGAACCTGGAACCACCGCAAGCGTGATGATGTGCTCCCTTGCACCACAGATCAATAACGCGACAGGTGCGGGCGTAGAACAATGGGAAATTTAAGTTGTACTTGCTAAAGCGGGGCAACGCAACTAACTTATAAATCATAACTTATTGATTTATCAGGATACTGGAGCGGGCGAAGGGAATCGAAACTCTGTTTCATAATTTCCGCAACGCGACGATCATCGAATCAACATAGTAACTATTATTGATACTTGATTGCGAGATTTTAGAGGATCAGTCTCATGACAATCAAGGGCCAGGAGTATCTTTATCTTTCACCGGACGGTGTATGGCAGTTTCAAATCTACATCCCGTCTTATATGCGTCACATGTTCGGCGGGAAGCGCCTGTATCGGAAAAGTACAGGGACAAGAGATATCTACAAGGCGCGTCACTTCCGTAACCACATGCTGGTAGAGTGGAACAACCTTAAAGAACAGTTCAAGCCTGATACTGAGGATAAGCGTATTCAGTGATGTAGCCCCCTGAAACACCGGACAGTAGCTGTATCTCCAGATAAGAGATAGGCTTGAATATATGTCTAACACTAATGCCAATTTTGAGATGACCGGGATCCTGTTAGGGCAAGAAGCCCGTAAACGTAAAACTCCTCAGGAGAAGATCGCCATTATCCAGCAGACGATGGAGCCGGGCATGAATGTCTCCCATGTCGCCCGCCTGCATGGTATCCAGCCCAGCCTGCTGTTTAAGTGGAAGAAGCAATATCAGGAAGGCAGCCTCACCGCCGTTGCGGCCGGAGAGGAAGTCGTTCCTGCTTCTGAGCTTACTGCTGCTCTGAAGCAGGTCCGGGAACTTCAGCGCCTTCTGGGCAAGAAGACGATGGAAGTTGAGATCCTGAAAGAAGCCGTGGAGTACGGCCAGTCGCGAAAATGGATAGCGCACGCGCCCTTGTTGCCAAAGGACGGGGAATAGCCCTGGTCAGCCGCACCATGGGCGTGTCGCGTGCGCAGCTGTCACTGCGGATTAACCGTTCTGCCGACTGGCAGGACAGGCGCTGTAACCGGCGTAATGACGAAGCAGACGAAGAAATACTGTCGGCTATCCTCGACATCATCAGCGATATGCCGAGTTATGGTTATCGACGCGTGTGGGGCATCCTGCGCAAGCAACGTCGCACAGAGGGACAGCCACCTGTGAACGCCAAACGGCTTTACAGGATAATGAGCGAGCATAACCTGTTGTTGTTGCATGACAAACCAGAGCGACCGAAGCGTGAACATAAGGGCAAGATAGCGGTGGCAGAAAGCGATATGCGCTGGTGTTCAGATGGCTTCGAGTTCGGCTGCGACAACGGCGAAAAACTGCGGGTAACGTTCGCGCTGGACTGCTGCGACCGTGAGGCCATAGACTGGGCAGCAAGCACGGGAGGCTATGACAGTTCGACCGTGCAGGATGTGATGCTGAGGTCGGTGGAAAAGCGCTTCGGCGACAGGCTACCGGAAACACCAGTGCAGTGGCTGACGGATAACGGTTCAGCGTATACCGCGTATGAAACGCGGAGGTTCGCGAGAGAGCTGAATCTGGAGCCCTGCACAACAGCGGTGAGCAGCCCGCAGAGTAATGGCATGGCCGAACGGTTCGTGAAAACGATGAAAGAAGACTATATCGCGTTCATGCCAAAACCGGATGTGAGAACAGCACTGCGAAACCTTGCAGTAGCGTTCACGCATTACAATGAAAACCACCCGCACAGCGCGCTGGGATATCACTCCCCGAGGGAATACCGGCGGCAGCGGACATCGTTAACTTAAGATACAAAAGCTGTCCGGAGATGGAGGGTCAAGATCAGATAAGCGTATTCAGCTTGCGATCACTTCCCTGCACTCTCAAATCAGGAAGAACAAGAATAAACCATTGATTGAAGAGCGAGCCAGTTCGATTCCTCACCTGTGCTTCTTACGAGATGAATACGCTACTGCCTACCAGGATCGGAGATCATTCTCCACACTGAGCAAATCGGCGCGAGCCGTTGAGGTGTTTCTCCAGAGTATTGGGAAAGTTGATATCAGCCTGGATCAGATTGGACGCCGATTAGTTACAGACTTCATAGAAGAGCAGCAGAAACGCGATGTAGCGCCCCAGACCGTGCAAAACTGGCTTACATCGTTAGGTAGCCTCTACGAGTTCGCCAAACGCCGCTATGACGCTATAGCCCCCCTAAATCCGTTTCATGGTCACAACCTTGAAGCGCGGCGCACAATTGAAAGCTATCAGCCGTTTGAATGGCATCAGCTATCTACACTACTCAACGAAGCAGACGAAGAGCTACGAGCAGTTATTCTGATCGGTTTGTTCTCTGGTGCAAGGCTGGACGAAATAGCCAGCTTGAAGAAAGAAGAGATCGTTATGGTGGAAGGGATACGGACATTCTACATTAGCAAATCCAAGACGAAGGCAGGGATTAGACACATTCCTATCCATGCTTTTCTGATCGGCATGGTGGATTATTATCTGAGTTTGAACACTGGAGATTACCTGTTACCACAGGCTAACAAGATTGAACGCAAAGACGGTAAGAAAGGACCATTCTATTCCCAAGCATTCACCCGCTTACGGCGTCGCGTAGTGCCTATGGCTACAGACCGTCAATGCTTTCACAGTTTGAGGGGGCATTTTATCACGTGTCTCGACCGTGCCGGAGTACCCGAACAACGGATCGGCTACATCACGGGACACTCTTCCCAAGCCGCTGCCACAGAAGCATTCAAAACCTACAGCGCGGGGTGTTCCATGAAAGAGCTATCCGACTATGTGGAAATGGTGGCCTATCCAGAGATCACTTTCCCAGAATTAAACAAAGAGGAGCAAGCTCCCCACGCATAAATTTATAACTAATGTCAAATTATTTTTTTGATGCGCTGCTATTCACCTTGCTCATACCTGCGAGCTTAGCTCTCACAAAAAAAACAACCAACCAATTGATAAATAATAAATAAAAGATAAAAAAGGATGACAGAATTTATTTACTCAAACAACTTTTAAAAAAATCAACCACCAAAAATTAATAGATTACAACGATCAAAAACAAATTATTGATCGCTTTTATTGATAAATGGTATTTTTTAGATGATAATCAGTACATAACTAAAATGAGCAATTAGTATGGAACACATTTATATTGCAGACCCAATAATGAATGTTGACGAGAGATTAATGGGCGTTGAACTTTTAACTCGTTTCATTTCCAATGATGGCCGTCCTTGTCATCCTGACTTTGTTATTTCATCTTGGGATTTAGATAGGAAGCGGCTCTTTCTATACGAACAATGCGGTATCATTTCCAGCAAACAAAAGTGGTTCGAACGAAATAAACTTTTTTGCACACTAAACATTGATCAACAAATGGCTTTTCTCGTTCGGCACGATCAAACATTGATAAAAGCATTTGAATCTATGCCATTCGTCAAACTTGAACTTTCTGAGCATTTCCCTGGTTTGGATAAGGGATTGAAAAGTCCCTTATTAAAATCGCTGAGCCAGGGTGTAAATGGGCTATGGCTCGATGACCTTGGCGCAGGAAACGCGAATGTAGTTAGTTTGATCGAAGGATACTTTGAGGTTGTAAAGATAGATCGCTGCTTCTTTAATGAACAGGTGCAGAAACCAACCTTCAACCTGTTGATTGCATCAATCAAAAAACACTGCGACAAAATTATTATTGAAGGGATTGAGAATAGAGATCATATGGGGTTACTGCGTGAGGTGGGAATTTGGGGATTACAGGGCTATCTTTTTAAATCTGTCCCTTTTAAAAATGTGGATTCATTGCTTTAGTGTTGAAACCATCAAAAAAGGGGCATAAGCCCCTCATTTTTTAAACTCCGTCGTAACAGTGTCAGATTCAGTTTTCTTAGGTGCATTGTTCACCACCTTCTGTTTCACCGTACCGCCTACAGATTTATTTCCCTGCGTTTTAGTTGCAATCACATTAACTGTAGCTTTACTGACAAGCCTGATCTGTTCAAATTCAAGATCGAATTGCATCGCGTATTCAGATTTATAATCGTAGGAAATACCGGAGAGAATAACATTATCGTACACTTTGTGCTCTGTCACTAATGTGATGGGCTGGCGACTTTCAAACATCTTATCGAGGTATTCGATAGCTTGACTGATACGAGTGCCATTCACACCAGCGCTGTATAACAAATCCTTTTCCAGCCTCACCGGAGTTTCGGAAATAATCCCCGATAGCTTGAATGTATTATTCTTAATCTGAACGTGATCGCTCACCTCTGCCCCGCTCTCAACGGGATAGCTGGTAATATCAGCCTGTCTGCGTATTCCCGTATCCGTCACGGCATCAAACACTATCGCCTGATAGGGAAGGTGCGAACAAGTCCCTGATATGAGATCATGTTTGTCATCTGGAGCCATGGAACAGGGTTCATCATGAGTCATCAACTTACCTTCGCCGACAGTGAATTCAGCAGTAAGCGCCGTCAGACCAGAAAAGAGATTTTCTTGTCCCGCATGGAGCAGATTCTGCCATGGCAAAACATGGTGGAAGTCATCGAGCCGTTTTACCCCAAGGCTGGTAATGGCCGGCGACCTTATCCGCTGGAAACCATGCTACGCATTCACTGCATGCAGCATTGGTACAACCTGAGCGATGGCGCGATGGAAGATGCTCTGTACGAAATCGCCTCCATGCGTCTGTTTGCCCGGTTATCCCTGGATAGCGCCTTGCCGGACCGCACCACCATCATGAATTTCCGCCACCTGCTGGAGCAGCATCAACTGGCCCGCCAATTGTTCAAGACCATCAATCGCTGGCTGGCCGAAGCAGGCGTCATGATGACTCAAGGCACCTTGGTCGATGCCACCATCATTGAGGCACCCAGCTCGACCAAGAACAAAGAGCAGCAACGCGATCCGGAGATGCATCAGACCAAGAAAGGCAATCAGTGGCACTTTGGCATGAAGGCCCACATTGGTGTCGATGCCAAGAGTGGCCTGACCCACAGCCTAGTCACCACCGCGGCCAACGAGCATGACCTCAATCAGCTGGGTAATCTGCTGCATGGAGAGGAGCAATTTGTCTCAGCCGATGCCGGCTACCAAGGGGCGCCACAGCGCGAGGAGCTGGCCGAGGTGGATGTGGACTGGCTGATCGCCGAGCGCCCCGGCAAGGTAAGAACCTTGAAACAGCATCCACGCAAGAACAAAACGGCCATCAACATCGAATACATGAAAGCCAGCATCCGGGCCAAGGTGGAGCACCCATTTCGCATCATCAAGCGACAGTTCGGCTTCGTGAAAGCCAGATACAAGGGGTTGCTGAAAAACGATAACCAACTGGCGATGTTATTCACGCTGGCCAACCTGTTTCGGGCGGACCAAATGATACGTCAGTGGGAGAGATCTCACTAAAAACTGGGGATAACACCTTAAATGGCGAAGAAACGGTCTAAATAGGCTGATTCAAGGCATTTACGGGAGAAAAAATCGGCTCAAACATGAAGAAATGAAATGACTGAGTCAGCCGAGAAGAATTTCCCCGCTTATTCGCACCTTCCTTAGCGTATTGGGTAATCATCCTGATATCGGCAGGTGTTGGATTAATTGAATCGAGCATTTCATGAAACTCAGCCATTAATCGCTCTCGTTTCTTTCCAGTTGCTGAACGTAATTCTCTACCCAACTCCGGGATACGTTGACGCTGGGACGGACTAAATGCAGTGCGCTTCGATTTAACATCAAAAGTATTTTGGTAGCCAGTACCGACTCGTGAGTGTTTGCCAGTTGGGAAGGTGCTATTAAAACTATTTGAATTATTCATTCTGACTCCTTTGTTATTACGATAAGTATTTACCTGTGTGGGATGGTTCAGTTCTCGCCATACATAGTATGCGGTGATTTTTGAGACACATGAGAGGGGATAATCATTTTCTATCTACTACTACGTAGTAGAAGAGGTTTCGATGTTTTTAGGTGTACGCAACTGTACGCAAACTGCGTACACGCCCGCAGCTAATCTACCCACCGTTGGATTGTGCTACGGCTACGGCCTAATGCCTTCGCAATCTTACCGTAAGAATCCCCATCCGCTCGCATTACCCGCGCTAATTCTGCGGGGTCTTGACCTGCATCCTCAATAACATGACGTGCCTCAGTATTAGCTTTGAACGTCTCCAGATCACGCATACGGGCTTCCATATCAGCAAGGCGTTTTTCATGCTCGCTGAGTTTACGGAACAGGCTCGCCGCATCTTGAATTGCTGACAATCCCGGGCTTAGGGCATCTGCATCTACTCGAATCTTATTCCCCTGCTTTTTGGCGTATTGAACTGCTGGGTGATTATCATGGTGCGCCAATGCTGCACGCAGCTTGCTTTTCTGGTTTGTACGACTCATATACGCCTCAGTAATCTCTTTGTTAGCTGCTTCACGCATGAGTGCAGTTGAGGTGGCTTTCTTACCGCTCCAACCTGCATCCAGTGCCTTACCTACGCCAATAGTGACTTCCGTTTGTTTAACCGGGCAGTAGTGCGGGTTAGCCTGCGCCGCCCTACGGAAACGCATACGCTGTTCCCAGTTGCAGGCGCGTAGCTGTGCATCAGTTAACTGTGTGATATCTACATCTGGTGCGATGCTGATACCAGCAAATTCACAGTACGCCTCCCATGTGGCGCGGTAAGCTGGGATCTGCTCCAGTGCTGCTTTGTCCGGTAACTTACCGCTGTCGAACGCATCCCACCACGGTTTGGCGCCCTGTGCCAACTGGCTACGTGGGTCGTCGAACTGGTTTGGCAGATTATCTGTGTTGAACATATTTCTCCTTTGGTTACGGTGCGGGGGGTGTGGTGCTGGGGGTTAGGTCTGAGATTGCACCAGTGGATTTACCCCGAGCACACGTGCCACGGAGGGTTAGAGGAAGATGCGCAAGCGTTTTGTACGGACTTCGCTTCCTTCCCTGTAGAGTGATATTCTAATTACCATCGTTTGTAAGACAGTCCCTCTACAAACTCAGTCAGAACTCGCTTTCTCCTCTAACAGGTGTCTACCTAATTGCCACATAGTAAATTCAATGAGTTACAGAATGCTGAAATCAGTCAGTTCAGACTATACCTCGGCCTGTATTTCACGCTTAATCCTGTAAAAAGTCGCGCGGCTTATTCCGGCAGCTTTCATGATGTATTCTGGTTTGTTACCGACGGTCAGCATATCGCGGACAATTTCACGGGCACTCTCGTCCTTGGACTTCCCGTTATATTTCCCCTCGGCTTTAGCACGCTCGATGCCCTGCGCTTGGCGTGTCCTACGAGTCTCATAGTCCACTCGTGCCATCGTTGCTAGGATATCAATCAGCATTGCATTAACGGCTCTCAGGATGCCATCTGTTAGCTCTGACGCTGTATCGTTCAGTAGCTGCCATGAGGTTGGCAAGTCAACGGCAACGATAACTAGCCCTTTATCCTGAATCCTCTGTTTCAGTGTCGCCCATTCCTTTTGTGTAAGGCGGCTTAGCCTGTCGATGCTCTCGACAAGCAAGACCTCCCCGGCCTTCGCATCATCCAGCAAACGCATCAGTTCAGGGCGTGCCAGTCTCGCACCGCTAGCATTCTCGATGTACTCTGCCCGCACAGACCACCCGCTATCACTGGCAAACTCTCGAAGTGAGTGCAGTGCCCGGTCTGCGTGTTGCTCTGCTGTACTGGCGCGGCAATAAATAAGCGCGTTATGTGCCATGCTTCCCCCTAAGTCTCAATGAAATATCACAACTAGACTTATAAGAGATCACATCAACAATGTGTAGTCAATAGGGTTTTATTTACACCTGTATGATACTGGGTAATGATATGCCATTCAGGTATACCCATATGAGACAGTGGAACTATTTCAAGGTTGATAATCAACTAATTGATTAATAACAATAAACTTAGAACACCACTATATAGAGAGAGGAACGAACGAGGATACGACCAGAGAGAGAATCTGAATGAGTGACGACAGAGAGCACAACAGCGTGGAGCGCCCGACGAACGAACGGTGAAACGTAGCCTAAGCAGAGTAAACGATAGAGAGGAGAGCGCGGCCAGCAGAGAGAGAAGCAAACCCCTTCACAGATTGAAGAATGCCGCAGGTTGATACAGGAAGGTGCGACGAACGAACAGCCACATTCAGAAGCTGAACAAGCGTCTGTACGTGAATTCTGATAGACCAGCAAGGTGAATACCCAGCAGAACACACACAGCACTGTTCTTTCAAACGTTCCACAGCCACCCAGCCCCGAGAGGCACACGGGGGAAAGGCTTCCTTTGGGTGGGGGACACCCACTCGCCCGAGTACAGTACTTTTCAGTCGTGGCCTTTTTGGTACTTTAGTAAATATCGAGGAGCCTTGAGAATTAACTCATTACAAGATTTCAGACAATACAAGCCATAAAGCCCGTTGGTGGTAAGACAACGTGCGGAGCGTAGCGACTTCATCGGGTGTTATGTCAGACAGTGAAGTTTATCAGGATCGCCGTGTACCCTTTCGGGAGCGTGGCTGAGACGCTGGCAGAGCTTGCATATGGTTTGCAAGTACCGTAACCACCATAAAACCTGTTTATTCCCTGCAACGTCATCTCGACGTGTGGCATGTGGGAGCATCGGCAAAAATGCGCTTCACTGAAAGCTGTAGGAGTTATGCCGGGTGCTCGGCTTTTTGTTCATTGTTGGGCTATCGCGGTAAGAACGTGGAACCACCGCCAGCTATTTGATATGCTCCCTAACCACATACCAGATCGCAGCAGCAATGAGTAGCCCCGTGGGTACCTTTAAAGGTAACACTGGTTACATCCGCTTTTAGCTTATTGATTCTAAAGAATATTTTAGAGTGGAAATAGCTGGAGCGGGCGAAGGGAATCGAACCCTCGTATAGAGCTTGGGAAGCTCTCGTTCTACCATTGAACTACGCCCGCTTTGAGGTGCGTAAGGCATTATAGACCTTACGCACCTTCATACAAGCCTCTTCACAACTAACCGGCGATAAAATAATCACTTAGCACTTCGGTTTGCTGCCGGGCGCAGGAAGATAACGCTGCGGATCGATTGCCGTCGCCTTATAGCGAATCTGGAAATGCAGCTTCACCGCGTCCGTGCCGGTGCTGCCCATGGTGGCAATCTTCTGCCCGGCTTTGACGTTCTGCCCGTTGTTGACCAGCATCGTGTCGTTATGCGCATAGGCCGTGATGTAGTCTTCGCCATGCTTAATCATGATCAGGTTACCGTAGCCGCGCAGCTGGTTACCCACGTAAACCACCTTCCCTGCCCCGGAGGCATAAACCGGCGTACCGCGCGCAGCCGCGATATCAATACCCTTGTTGCCACCTTCAGAAAGTGAGTAAGGGGCGACCACTTTACCGCTGGCAGGCCAAATCCAGCAGCGCTGTCCAACCGGCGGCCATGACGATTGCGGCACCTGATAGGACGGCGTCACTTTGGCGGTTTTGCCTTTCGAAGAGGATTTTTTACCCGAGGACGATCCGCCGCTAACCTTCAGCTGCTGCCCCACCTCGATGGTGTAGGGCGGAGAGAGGTTATTCAGCCGCGCCAGATCCTTCATGCTGGTTCCCGTTGCGCGCGAAATCCGGTACAACGTATCCCCGCGCTTAACGGTATAGACCGAACCGGAATAGCTGCCCATATCCGAAGATTTGCTCCCTGAACAGCCCGCCAGCAATAGCGTCAGCGTCAGGCAAAAAATGGCGGTGATGGGGTTTCTCGTCAGGCTTCCTGCAAACAAAACAGATCCTCGGTCAGCGTGAATGGCGCACTATGATAACAGCCAAAACGAATATGGGTCATGCCCTTTTCCGCTCTACGCGCCAAACCGTTCGTATAAGAATGCAGTATAATGATCCGGCTGATGGTGCTGAACCACTCGGCATTTTGGCACTGGAGCATCAATGAGTATTCAAGAACACGTTATTTTGGTAAACGACCAGGGAATGGTGATTGGCACTCAGGAAAAATATGCCGCGCACACCTTATATACCCCGCTGCATCTGGCGTTCTCTTCATGGCTTTTTAACGCAAACGGCGAATGTCTGATCACCCGGCGCGCCTTAACCAAAAAAGCCTGGCCCGGCGTCTGGACCAACTCCGTCTGCGGCCACCCGCAGTCCGGCGAAGAGACGATACAGGCGATAATCCGCCGCTGCCGCTTTGAAGTAGGCGCTGAGCTGTCCGATATCACCGCCGTCGCCCCTGAATTTCGCTATCGGGAAACCGACCCGTCCGGGATCGTGGAAAACGAAATTTGCCCGGTATTCGCTGCCCGCATCACCAATGATGTGACGATAAACGAAGATGAAGTGATGGACTATCAGTGGGTTGAGCTGGACGCGTTATTCCGCGCGCTGGACGCGACGCCCTGGGCCTTTAGCCCGTGGATGGTCATGGAAGCGACGACCGCCCGCGAAAAACTCAAAGCCTTCGCGGCGCAATAAAAAAGCCCCTTTCGGGGCTTTTTTTACATCTTAACGCCTTATTTCACCGGGCGCATCGCCGGGAACAGGATCACGTCGCGGATGGTGTGGCTGTTGGTGAACAGCATCACCATACGGTCGATACCAATCCCCAGGCCCGCCGTTGGTGGCAGGCCGTGCTCCAGCGCGGTCACGTAGTCTTCGTCGAAGAACATCGCTTCGTCGTCGCCTGCCGCTTTCGCGTCAACCTGATCCTGGAAACGCTGAGCCTGGTCTTCCGCATCGTTCAGCTCGCTAAAGCCGTTGCCGATTTCACGGCCGCCGATGAAGAATTCGAAGCGATCGGTGATTTCCGGGTTCTCGTCATTACGACGCGCCAGCGGAGAGACTTCAGCCGGGTATTCGGTGATGAAGGTCGGCTGAATCAGGTGCGCTTCGGCCACTTCTTCGAAGATCTCGGTCACGATACGGCCCAGACCCCAGCTCTTCTCAACCTTGATACCGATGCTTTCGGCGATGGCTTTCGCAGAATCGAAGTTATCCAGATCCGCCATGTTGGTTTCCGGACGGTATTTCTTGATCGCTTCGCGCATGGTCAGTTTTTCGAACGGCTTGCCGAAGTCGAAGACTTCTTCACCGTAAGGAACCTGCGTGGTGCCCAGAATGTCCTGCGCCAGGGTGCGGAACAGGGATTCGGTCAGCTCGATCAGATCTTTGTAATCCGCATACGCCATATAGAGTTCCATCATGGTGAACTCTGGGTTATGACGAACGGAGATACCTTCGTTACGGAAGTTACGGTTGATTTCGAACACGCGGTCGAAGCCGCCGACCACGAGACGCTTCAGGTACAATTCCGGCGCGATACGCAGGTACATGTCCAGGTCCAGGGCGTTGTGATGGGTGATGAACGGACGCGCAGACGCGCCGCCAGGGATCACCTGCATCATTGGGGTTTCCACTTCCATAAAGTCGCGGTTGACCATGAACTGGCGGATACCGGCCATGATCTGGGAGCGAATTTTGAAGGTCTTACGGGAGTCATCGTTAGAGATGAGATCCAGGTAGCGCTGACGATAGCGCGCTTCCTGATCCTGCAGGCCGTGGAATTTGTCCGGAAGCGGGCGCAGGGCTTTGGTCAGAAGACGCAGCTCGGTACAGTGGATAGACAGTTCACCGGTTTTGGTTTTGAACAGTTTACCTTTCGCACCCAGGATATCGCCCAGGTCCCACTTTTTGAACTGCTCGTTGTAGATGCCTTCCGGCAGGTCGTCACGGGAAACGTACAGCTGAATACGGCCGCCAACGTCCTGCAAAGTCACGAAGGAAGCTTTACCCATGATACGACGGGTCATCATGCGGCCTGCAACGGCCACTTCAACGTTCAGCGCTTCCAGCTCTTCGTTCTCTTTAGCGTCGAAGTCAGCGTGCAGTTGGTCTGAGGTATGGTCACGACGAAAATCGTTCGGGAACGGCACGCCCTGCTCGCGCAGCGCTGCCAGCTTCTCGCGGCGGGTTTTCAGTTCGTTGTTAAGATCGACTACCGCGTCAGCGCCCTGTGCTTGTTGTTCAGACATGTTGGTTCCTCATAACCCTGCTTTCAAACTTGCTTCGATAAATTGGTCCAGGCTGCCGTCCAGCACCGCCTGCGTGTTGCGGGTTTCAACCCCGGTACGCAGGTCTTTGATGCGGGAGTCATCAAGGACGTAAGAACGGATCTGGCTGCCCCAACCGATGTCGGACTTGTTGTCTTCCATCGCCTGTTTCTCAGCATTTTTCTTCTGCATCTCCAGCTCATAAAGCTTCGCTTTCATCTGCTTCATGGCCTGGTCTTTGTTCTTATGCTGGGAACGGTCGTTCTGGCACTGTGTTACCAGCCCGGTTGGAATGTGGGTAATACGCACCGCCGATTCCGTACGGTTAACGTGCTGACCACCCGCGCCGGATGCGCGGTAAACGTCGATACGCAGGTCCGCCGGGTTAATTTCGATATCAATATCTTCATCAACTTCCGGGTACACAAACGCGGAGCTGAAGGAGGTATGACGACGGCCACCGGAGTCGAACGGGCTCTTACGCACCAGGCGGTGAACGCCGGTTTCGGTACGCAGCCAGCCGTAGGCGTAATCGCCAATGATCTTGATGGTGACGGATTTCAGACCCGCAACTTCACCTTCAGACTCTTCGATAATTTCGGTTTTGAAGCCGCGCGCTTCCGCCCAACGCAGGTACATACGCGTCAGCATGCTGGCCCAGTCCTGCGCTTCGGTGCCGCCAGAACCAGCCTGAATATCGAGATAGCAGTCAGCGCTGTCGTATTCGCCGGAGAACATACGGCGGAATTCCAGCTGCGCCAGCTTCTCTTCCAGCACGTCGAGTTCTGCCACGGCTTCGTTAAAGGTTTCTTCGTCGTCGGCTTCGACGGCCAGCTCCAGCAAACCGGAAACATCTTCCAGCCCCTGGGCCATTTGATCCAGCGTATCTACGATAGCTTCGAGAGAGGAACGCTCTTTACCCAGCGCCTGTGCGCGTTCAGGTTCGTTCCAGACGTCCGGCTGTTCCAGCTCGGCGTTTACTTCTTCAAGACGCTCTTTCTTGGCATCGTAGTCAAAGATACCCCCTAAGAACGTCAGAGCGCTCCGTGAGGTCCTGAATACGGTTTTTTACCGGATTAATTTCAAACATGGTCTGTTTTCTTTTATGGACTTGTCAAAATGCGGTGATAAGAGCGGGATTGTACCGAATCCACGCCCTTTTTTATAGAGATTACTGCCGCTAAATTGGCCAGATATTGTCGATGATGATCTGAAGGGTGCGGTTACCGCGAAACTCGTTGATGTCCAGTTTGTACGCCAGCTCAACCTCGCGCACGCCGTTGTCCGGCCATACCGCCGTGTCAACGTTGAAGGCGATGCCGTCCAGAAGCGGTCCACCGCCCACGGGCTCGACCATCACTTTCAGATGACGTTCGCCGACGATACGCTGCTGCAGCAGGCGGAAACGCCCGTCGAACAGCGGTTCCGGGAACATCTGCCCCCACGGACCGGCATCGCGCAGCATTTGCGCCACGTCCATCGTCATCTCAAGCGGTGAAAGCTCGCCATCGGACACCACTTCCCCCTGCAACAGGGCCGGGTCGATCCAGTCGGTGACCAGTTCACCAAACAGACGCTGAAACTCGTCGAACTTCGCCTCTTCCAGAGACAGGCCTGCCGCCATCGCATGGCCGCCGAACTTGATCATCAGACCCGGATACAGCGTATCGAGACGCTCCAGCGCGTCGCGCATGTGCAGCCCCTGGATTGAGCGACCAGAGCCTTTCAGCGTGCCGTCACCCGCGGGGGCGAACGCGATCACCGGACGGTGGAAACGCTCTTTAATGCGCGACGCCAGAATGCCCACCACGCCCTGATGCCACTCGGGATGGTACATCGCCAGGCCGCCCGGCAGCGTATCGCCGCTGCGTTCAAGCTTTTCGCACAGGGTCAGCGCTTCGGCCTGCATCCCCTGCTCAATCTCTTTACGGGTCTGGTTCAGCGCGTCCAGCTCGTTGGCCAGCACGCGCGCTTCACCGATGTTGTCGCACAGCAGCAGCGCCACGCCGACGGACATATCGTCCAGCCTTCCGGCTGCGTTAAGACGCGGCCCGAGAGCAAAGCCCAGGTCGCTTGCCGCCAGCTTGAGCGGATCGCGGTTGGCAATCTCCAGAAGCGCCTTGATCCCCGGACGGCACTTGCCCGCGCGAATGCGGCTTAGGCCCTGCCAGGTCAAAATACGGTTATTAGTATCGAGCGGTACCACGTCCGCGACGGTGCCCAGCGCCACCAGATCGAGATATTCTGCCAGGTTCGGTACGGCAATACCGCGAGAGTCGAACCAGCCCTTATCGCGCAGCAGGGTCCGTAACGCCAGCATCAGATAAAACGCTACGCCCACGCCTGCGAGGGATTTCGATGGGAAATCGCAGTCGCGCAGGTTGGGGTTAATAATCGCTTCCGCATCCGGCAGCGTTTCGCCCGGCAGGTGGTGATCGGTGACCAGCACCGGGATCCCCAAAGCGTGAGCATGATCGACGCCCGCATGGGAAGAGATCCCGTTATCGACGGTCATGATCATCTGTGCACCACGGGCGTAGGCCTGATCGACCACTTCCGGACTGAGGCCGTAGCCGTCTTCAAAACGGTTCGGCACCAGATACGTGACGTTATCGCAGCCCAGCGCGCGCAGGCTGAGCACGCTCAGCGCGGTACTGGTTGCGCCGTCGGCGTCGAAATCGCCCACCACCACAATCCGCGTTCCCTCACGAAGCGCGTTGTAGAGCATTTCAGTGGCTTTTTCGATACCGCTCAGCTGCTGCCAGGGCAGCATCCCTTTCACGCTGCGTTCAAGATCCTCAGCGCGACGCACGCCGCGGCTGGCGTAGAGGCGCTTCAGCAACGCCGGGAGATCGTCTGGCAAATCAACCGGTTCAACCGCCTCGCGGCGGCGCAATTTTATCGGGGCTTTCACGCGAATTATTTACCACCAAACTGTTTCTGGTGCGCGTCGAGGAACTCTTTCATCTCTTTCGGTCCCTGATAGCCCGGAACGACATAGCCGTTGCTCAGGACAATCGCTGGCGTACCGCTCACGCCAAACTGCACGCCCAGCGCATAGTGGTTAGCGATATCAATGTCGCAGGAGGCCGGCTTAACGCCTTTGCCATTCATCGCGTCGTCAAACGCTTTGTTGCGGTCTTTCGCACACCAGATAGCCTTCATGTCCTGCTCTGGCTGGCTCTGCACGCCCGCGCGCGGGAAGGCCAGGTAACGCACGGTGATGCCCAGCGCGTTGTAGTCTTTCATCTCTTCATGCAGCTTGTGGCAGTAGCCGCAGGTGATGTCGGTGAAGACGGTAATGACGTGTTTTTCCTGCGCCGCTTTATAGACGATCATCTCTTTTTCGAGCGCGTTCAGGTTTTTCATCAGCAGCTGGTTGGTGACGTTTACCGGCTGCGCGCCGCTCACGTCGTACATTGGCCCCTGAATAATGTGTTTGCCGTCTTCAGTGACGTACAGCACGCCGCTGTTGGTCAGCACCGTTTTCATGCCGGCAACCGGTGCAGGCTGAATATCGCTACCGGTGACGCCAAGCTTAGCCAGCGACTGTTTGATGGCGGCGTCGTCCGCATGGGCGAAACCGGTAAATGAGGCTGCCAGCAGGGTGAACAGCGCGAAAGACTTTTTCATATGTGATCCTGTTACAATTCGTCGGCACTCACGCACGAGGGTGGTGCTGTTGGTGTAGCTGCCGCAGGCGTTCCGTCGCGACATGGGTGTAAATTTGCGTCGTGGAAAGATCGCTGTGCCCCAGCAGCATCTGTACCACGCGTAAATCAGCGCCGTGGTTTAACAGATGCGTCGCGAAGGCGTGACGCAATACGTGCGGCGAAAGCTTTTCACTGTCGATACCCGCCAGTGTGGCGTAATGCTTGATGCGATGCCAGAACGTTTGCCGCGTCATCTGCTGAGCGCGCTGGCTCGGAAACAGGACGTCGATAGACGTACCATTGAGCAGCCACGGACGACCGTGCTCCAGGTACGTTTCCAGCCAGTAAACCGCCTCTTCCCCCAGCGGAACCAGCCTTTCCTTGTTGCCTTTACCAATGACGCGCACCACGCCCTGACGCAGGCTGATGTCGCTCATCGTCAGACCAACCAGTTCCGAAACGCGCAAGCCGGTAGCATACAATAGCTCAAGCATGGCTTTATCGCGTAACTCCAGCGGCAGGTCAACAGCCGGTGACTGTAATAATCTCTCAACTTGTGCTTCGCTGAGATCTTTCGGCAGCCGCTGCGGGAGCTTAGGGGATGCCAGCAGCGCGCTGGGATCGTCTTCGCGAATCTTCTCACGGTAGAGATGCTGGAACAGCCGGCGCATGGCGCTAAGCAAACGTGCGGAGCTGGTGGCTTTGTAGCCCCCCGCGATACGTTCCCCCAGCAGCGCCTGCAGGTCGTCACGCTGTGCGCTCGCAAGGGATAATCCCCGGTGCGCAAGCCACTCCACCAGCATGGTGAGATCGCGACGGTAGGCGCTGAGGGTATTCTCGGCCAGATTTTTCTCCAGCCACAGCGCGTCGAGAAACTGTTCGATCAGTGCGAGATCCTTTTCCACATCAGCCCCTTTGATTCTGCAGTCAGGCCATTATGCCTGATTGCGACCGGTTTCTGGTACACTACGCGCATAGTCAAAGCAAGAATTGAGATAGTTACGCGATGAATATTGGTCTGTTCTATGGTTCCAGCACCTGCTACACCGAAATGGCGGCAGAGAAAATTCGCGACATCATTGGCCCGGAACTGGTGACGTTGCATAACCTGAAAGATGATGCGATCGCGCTGATGGAGCAGTATGACGTGCTGATCCTCGGTATCCCGACATGGGATTTCGGCGAGATACAGGAAGACTGGGAAGCTATCTGGGATCAACTCGATTCAGTCAATCTCGACGGCAAAATCATTGCCATGTACGGCATGGGGGATCAGCTGGGTTACGGGGAATGGTTCCTGGACGCGCTCGGCATGCTGCATGACAAGCTGGCGCCGAAAGGGGTGTCGTTTATCGGCTACTGGCCAACCGAAGGTTACGAGTTCACCAGTAAAAAACCGATTATTGCCGACGGCGAGCTGTTTGTTGGACTCGCGCTGGATGAGACCAATCAGTACGATCTCAGCGATGAGCGCCTGCAAAGCTGGTGCGAGCAGATCCTGGGCGAAATGGCTGAAAAGTTTAGCTAACGCGCGTTACCCCTGCGTCGTCTGTTGCAACAGCATCCGGCGCAGGTCTCGCCACTCGGCAGCATCCATACTGTCTGCCGCCAGCCACAGATGCTGGCAACGCCCGCCGTCCACCTTGCGTAACCGTAACATCATGCCGCAGTTGAGCATCCAGGGCATACCGAGAATATCCCACTCTTTACCCTGCCAGCGCAGGCGGGAATCCATCAGTAATTTAATCTCTCCCTGACGGGCATTAATGCGACGCTGGCTGCGTACGCTGTCAAAAACGACAAACGACAGTAACAGCAGCCACAGAGGCGTATAGCTCAGCGGCCACGGCATCAGTAACACAAAGGCCGCAACCAGGCCGTGGAGCAATAAAGACATCCACTGCGAGCGCCACGAGACGCGAAGATCAGATTGCCACAGGACCACGTTCCCGATTCCGTGTTTGAATTAATTGCACCATCCGTTGCAACTCGGTGTCGGCGGGTTTGCCGTGGTTCATCAGCCAGTTGAACAAATCCGGATCGTCAGACTCAAGCAGGCGAACAAACAGACGCTTATCGTCATCGCTTAAGCTGTCATACTCATATTCGAAGAAAGGCATGATGGAAATATCAAGTTCACGCATGCCGCGACGGCACGCCCAGTGAATACGGGCCTTGTTGTTAATATCCATGTTCAGTTTCCTGCATTACGTTTGGCACAGTCGGTACCCCGTTCAGTGTTCTTTATTTCTCTACGGGGACACCAGCTAGTGTAACGTGTTTTTGACCGTTTCATTACTGGAATATTGCGATCGCCGAGCAGGCTTCCAGAATAATCCCTACAAAGACAGCGGATTACATTATTTTGCGTAGCGCTACGCATAACCGGTTTAGGGCACAAATGGTCTGTTGAAAGCGCTTGCATTGCCTGCAGGCTCTTTTACCATTAGGCATTATCAAAGCGTTAAGCAATTCAGGATATCGTTATGGCATTTACACCATTTTCTCCTCGCCAGCCCGCCGCCTCTGCGCGTCTGCCGCTGACGCTTATTTCTCTTGATGACTGGGCGCTGGCAACGCTCACCGGTGCCGACGCCGAAAAATATTTGCAGGGCCAGGTGACCGCCGACGTCAGCCAGATGACCGAACACCAGCACCTGCTGGCCGCGCATTGCGACCCAAAAGGCAAAATGTGGAGCAACCTGCGCCTCTTCCGCCGTCAGGACGGCTTTGCTTTTATTGAGCGCCGCAGCCTGCAAGAGGCCCAGCTCAAAGAGCTGAAGAAGTACGCGGTCTTCTCCAAAGTCACTATCGCCCCGGACGACGAACATGTCCTGCTGGGTGTGGCCGGTTTCCAGGCCCGTGCGGCGCTGAAAAATCTCTTCAGCGAACTGCCGGATGCAGAAAAGCAGGTGGTCAGCGAAGACGCGACCTCCATCCTGTGGTTTGAACACCCGGCGGAGCGTTTCCTGTTAGTTACGGATATGGCAACGGCCGAACGCGTGACCGAAGCGCTGCGCGGCGAAGCGCAGCTCAACAACAGTCAGCAGTGGCTGGCGCTGAACATCGAAGCGGGTCTGCCGGTGATTGACGCAGCAAACAGCGCGCAGTTTATTCCTCAGGCAACGAACCTGCAGGCGCTGGGGGGTATCAGCTTTAAAAAGGGCTGTTACACCGGCCAGGAGATGGTGGCGCGTGCAAAATTCCGCGGCGCAAACAAACGAGCGCTGTGGACGCTGGCGGGCCATGCCAGCCGTGTACCTGAAGCGGGTGAAGACTTAGAGCTGAAGATGGGTGATAACTGGCGCCGCACCGGCACCGTGTTAGCCGCCGTACAGCTGGATGATGGACGCCTTTTGGTACAGGCCGTCATGAACAACGACATGGAAGCCGACAGCGTGTTCCGCGTGCGTGACGATGCGAATACGTTGAGCATCGAGCCGTTGCCATATTCGTTAGAAGAGTAATCGTATCCAGGTGTCCTCCCTCTCCCTGTGGGAGAGGGCCGGGGTGAGGGCAACCGCCCGCACGGTGGAAAAAAACTACACCTGCCCCACGTACAAATAGATCGCCAAAAAGTGGCAGACGCTGCCGCCCAGCACAAAGCCGTGCCAGATGGCATGGTTGTACGGGATGCGTTTGCAGACGTAGAAAATCACGCCGAGCGAGTACACCACACCGCCTAAGGCCAGAAGCGTTACGCCCCCTACCGACAGTTTGACCGCCAGTTGATACACCACAATCAGCGACAGCCAGCCCATTGTCAGATAGGTGACCAGTGACAGCACCTTAAACCGGTGCGCGATGGTCAGCTTAAACAGGATCCCCAGCAGTGCCAGGCTCCAGATAACAATCATCAGGCCACGCGACAGCGGTGAGTTAAGCCCCACCAGCAAAAACGGTGTGTAAGTGCCTGCAATCAGAAGATAGATAGCACAGTGGTCAAATTTCTTGAGCCACATCTTGGCCCGCTGATGCGGGATCGCGTGATACAGCGTCGAGGCCAGGAACAGCAGGATCATACTCCCGCCATACAGGCTGTAGCTGGTAATGGCCATCGCGCTGGCATTGGCGTCCACCGCCTGCACCAGCAATAACACTAAACCGACAATCCCAAACACCAGGCCAATGCCGTGGCTGATGCTGTTGGCTACTTCCTCCGCCAGCGAATATCCCTGTGCGATTAATGGTCTACTCACCATACAAAACTCCGGGAAAACAAAAGATGATTATTCATCGCATAACTATGCTAACTGAGAATGATTCCAGTGAACACCTGTTAGCTAAAATAAAGTTAAACATAACGTTTCTAAATTACAATCAGACAGTTACACTTTAATTTCAGCGAACGTGCGTTTCGATTTTAATTATAAGCATTTAAAATCAATCACATAAAACTGGTTCTGCCTGGGGTAGATCTCTGCGATCACGCTTTTCAATGCATCCAGGGTCATGTTCTCCTGTTCAGCATGTTTTTGCGTCAATGTGGCGAACGTAACGGTTGACGTTCCCGTTACTTCGATGGTGCAAAAATAACCATCATCCTCATAACGCCCCACCCGCAGGATATTGCCGGTTTTGAAATGGGATTCACTTTTATCCCGGATAGTGATGGTTTTACGCCCGGCCAGAATGTCGTCCTGAAAGCGCTGAAAAAAAGTGATGTCGTTTGGCTGCATGTTATTATTCCCTGAAGAAAAGTCTGATGAGTGAGTGTAGCCATTGTGAGCATGTTCTCCCATTCCGCCATTGCCAGTCTCAATAACCTGGAGATGATGGTCTACAACTATGTCATAAAAAATCGTGACAAAGTGATGTACATGACCATCCGCGAGCTGGCGGATGCGGCAGACGTCTCAACCACCACTATCCTGCGCTTTTGCCGCAAGCTTAACTGCGAAGGGTATTCTGAATTTCGGGTGCGCTTTAAGCTTTATCTTGAACAGAACGAGCCCCAGCAGGCGAATTTCGGTGCCAGCGAAATTATCAGCTTTTTTAAAAGCGTGAATAATGAAGAGTTCGACGCGCTATTAGATAATGCGGTAGATATTATTCTATCGTCCGAGCGAATTATATTTGTCGGTGCCGGAACATCGGGTTCGCTGGCAAAATATGGCGCACGCTTCTTTTCTAATATCGGGAAATTTAGTAACCATATTGATGATCCTTATTTCCCGGTCACCAATGATATGGCGAAAAATGCGCTGGCGATTGTGCTTTCCGTCTCGGGCGAGACCGAGGAGATCCTGCGCTTCGCCAGCCAGTTCAGCCTGCATCACTGCAAGGTGCTCTCCATTACCAGCCACGAGCACTCGCGTCTGGCAAAGCTGGCGGACTTTAATCTCTCCTGGCACGTTCCTCAGACGCGTATTGCAGGCGTCTACGACATCACCACGCAAATTCCCGTCATTTATATTCTGGAATCTCTCGGACGTAAACTGGCGAAGAAACTCACAGAATAAAACACCCTGTTTTTTTGGTGTAACAAATCACATTTACTGTGAATTATTATATCGTGACATTCAATTTCGCTTTGCTAGACTCGATGCCAATAAGCCATTTATTGAGAAGAGCAGCGATGAAAAAATTAACCTTACCAAAAGATTTTTTATGGGGCGGCGCGGTTGCCGCTCACCAGGTTGAAGGCGGCTGGAACAAAGGCGGCAAAGGGCCAAGCATTTGTGACGTATTGACCGGCGGCGCGCACGGCGTCCCGCGCGAAATCACCCAGGAAGTAGTGCCGGGTAAATACTATCCAAACCACGAGGCCATCGACTTCCACGGCCACTATAAAGAAGACATCAAGCTGTTTGCCGAGATGGGTTTCAAGTGCTTCCGCACCTCTATCGCCTGGACGCGCATCTTCCCGAAAGGTGACGAAACGCAGCCAAACGAAGAGGGGCTGAAGTTCTACGACGACATGTTCGACGAGCTGCTGAAATACAACATCGAACCGGTGATCACCCTCTCCCACTTCGAAATGCCGCTGCACCTGGTGCAGGAGTACGGTAGCTGGACCAACCGTAAAGTGGTCGATTTCTTCGTGCGCTTCGCGGAAGTGGTTTTTGAGCGCTACAAAAACAAGGTCAAATACTGGATGACCTTCAACGAAATCAATAACCAGCGTAACTGGCGCGCGCCGCTGTTCGGTTACTGCTGCTCGGGCGTGGTCTATACCGAACATGACAATCCGGAAGAGACCATGTACCAGGTCCTGCACCACCAGTTTGTGGCCAGCGCCCTAGCGGTGAAAGCCGCGCGCCGCATCAACCCGGAGATGAAGGTCGGCTGCATGCTGGCGATGGTGGCGCTCTATCCGTTCTCCTGCAAACCGGAAGACGTGATGTTCGCCCAGGAATCTATGCGCGAGCGCTATGTCTTTACCGACGTCCAGCTGCGTGGTTACTACCCGTCCTACGTGCTGAACGAGTGGGAGCGCCGCGGCTTCTCCATCAAAATGGAGGCAGCCGATGAGCAGATCCTGCGCGAAGGTACCTGCGACTACTTAGGTTTCAGCTACTACATGACCAACGCGGTGAAAGCGGAAGGCGGTACCGGCGATGCGATTTCCGGCTTCGAAGGCAGCGTGCCGAACCCGCACGTGAAGGCGTCTGACTGGGGCTGGCAGATTGACCCGGTGGGCCTGCGCTATGCGCTGTGCGAACTGTACGAACGCTATCAGAAACCGCTGTTTATCGTGGAAAACGGGTTCGGCGCCTACGATAAGGTGGAAGAAGACGGCAGCATCAACGACGACTATCGCATCGACTACCTGCGTGCCCACGTGGAAGAGATGATCAAAGCCGTGACGCACGACGGCGTGGATCTGATGGGCTATACGCCATGGGGCTGCATCGACTGCGTGTCGTTCACCACCGGCCAGTACAGCAAGCGCTACGGCTTTATCTACGTGAACAAGCACGACGACGGCACGGGCGACATGTCGCGTTCCCGCAAGAAGAGCTTTAACTGGTATAAGGAAGTGATTGCCAGCAACGGCGAGAAACTTTAACGCCGGGCGGCGCTACGCTTGCACCGGCCTACGATTGATCCCCTCTCCCTTTGGGAGAGGGTTAGTGTGAGGAGATTATTTCCCGCCAGCCAACTCAATAAAACTGCCCGTTACGTACGACGCCTTCTCGCTCAGCAGCCAGACAATCGCCTGCGCCACCTCTTCCGGCTGGCCGCCGCGCTGCATCGGCAGCAACGATTTCACGCGATCTACCCGCCCCGGCTCTCCGCCGGACGCATGAATATCTGTATAAATCAGACCCGGACGTACGCAGTTGACGCGAATGCCCTGCGCCGCCACCTCCAGCGATAGCCCGGTTGTCAGCGAATCCACCGCCCCCTTCGACGCGGCATAATCCACATATTCACCCGGCGCGCCCAGACGCGACGCGGCGGAAGAGACGTTCACTATCGCACCACCCTTGCCGCCATGCCTGAAGGACATGCGTTTTACCGCTTCCCTGCAGCAGAGAAAGTAGCCCGTGACGTTGGTCGCCAGAACGCGGTTAATGCGCTCTGCGGACAAATTCTCAATAGTGGATTGCTCAAACAGAATCCCCGCATTATTGACCAGCGCACGAAGCGGCTCGCCTTCACGATCGAGGCTGTCAAACATCGCCAGCACCTGGGCTTCATCACTGATATCCGCGCGGACGGCAAACGCTTTACCTCCCGCATCCACAATCTGCTTGATGACGTCCGTCGCGGCTTTAATGTTGTGGTGATAGTTCACCGCCACGGTGTAGCCTTCGCGCGCCAGCTGCAGCGCGGTGGCTTTCCCAATGCCCCGGCTGGCGCCGGTGACCAGTGCAATTGGCATTCGCTTCTCCCAATAAAAAAGCCGGGTGGCGGCTTCGCCTTACCCGGCCTTTATGACTACACCAATAATATTACTGGTATTCGCTCATCGGCACGCAGGAGCAGAACAGGTTACGGTCGCCGTACACGTCATCAAGACGCTTCACGGTCGGCCAGTATTTGTTTGCCACGCCTGCCGGGAAGACGGCCAGCTCGCGGGAATAGCCGTGGTTCCACTCTGCCACCATTTCGTGCTGGGTGTGCGGGGCGTTGACCAGCGGGTTATCTTCCAGCGTCCACTCGCCGTCCTGCACGCGGTCGATCTCCATGCGGATGGCCAGCATCGCGTCGATAAAGCGGTCCAGCTCGGCTTTGCTTTCAGATTCCGTTGGCTCCACCATCAGCGTACCCGCAACCGGAAACGACATGGTTGGCGCGTGGAAGCCGTAGTCGATCAGACGCTTGGCGATATCCAGCTCGCTAATGCCGGTCTGCTCTTTCAGCGGACGAATATCGAGGATGCACTCGTGCGCCACGCGACCGTCGCGGCCGGTATAGAGCACCGGGAAGGCAGACTTCAGGCGAGTCGCAATATAGTTGGCATTCAGGATCGCCACCTGGCTCGCCTGCTTCAGCCCTTCCGCGCCCATCATGCGGATGTACATCCAGCTGATTGGCAGGATAGAGGCGCTGCCGAACGGTGCCGCAGAGACCGCGCCCTGACGGGTCAGCATGCCTTCAATCTGCACCACGCTGTGGCCAGGCACAAACGGTGCCAGGTGCGCTTTCACGCCGATTGGGCCCATGCCCGGGCCGCCACCGCCGTGAGGGATGCAGAAGGTTTTGTGCAGGTTCAGGTGCGACACGTCCGCGCCGATAAAGCCCGGAGAGGTAATGCCCACCTGGGCGTTCATGTTCGCGCCGTCGAGGTAAACCTGACCGCCGAACTGGTGCACCACTTCGCACACTTCACGGATAGTCTCTTCGTACACGCCGTGGGTAGACGGGTAGGTCACCATGATGCAGGAGAGCTTGTCGCCCGCCTGCTCGGCTTTCGCACGCAGGTCGGCCAGATCGATGTTGCCGTTTTTATCGCAAGCAACCACCACCACTTCCATGCCCGCCATCTGGGCAGAGGCCGGGTTGGTACCGTGGGCAGAGCTTGGGATCAGGCAGATATCGCGGTGACCTTCGTTGCGGCTTTCGTGATAGTGGCGGATCGCCAGCAGGCCCGCGTACTCGCCCTGCGCGCCAGAGTTCGGCTGCATGCAGAGCGCGTCATAACCGGTCAATTTCACCAGCCAGTCGGAAAGCTGGTTGATCATCATGTGATAACCTTCCGCCTGCTCTGGCGGGCAGAACGGGTGCAGCTCGGAGAATTCAGGCCAGGTGATCGGGATCATCTCTGCCGCGGCGTTCAGCTTCATGGTGCACGAGCCCAGCGGGATCATCGCCTGGTTCAGCGCCAGATCCTTGCGCTCCAGAGAGTAGATATAGCGCATCATCTCGGTTTCGCTGTGATAGCGATTAAAGACCGGATGCGTCAGGATCGCATCGTTACGCAGCATGCTTTCCTGAATGGAGCGGCTGTCGAGCGCGACTTCTTTGTCGAGCGCGTCAACGTCCAGACCGTGCGCGTCACCCAGCAACACGCTGAACAGGTTCAGGATATCGTCGCGGGTGGTGCTTTCATCCAGCGTAATGCCGACGGCGTTGTGGATGTCGCTGCGCAGGTTGATCTCTGCCGCATTCGCGCGCGCCAGCACGGCCGCTTTGTCCGCCACGTCCACACACAGGGTGTCGAAGTAGTGAGCGTGGCGCAGCTTAAGGCCTTTCTGCTGCAGACCGCAGGCCAGAATATCGGCCAGGCGGTGAATGCGGCTGGCAATACGCTTCAGGCCTGCCGGGCCGTGGAATACGGCGTACAGGCTGGCGATGTTTGCCAGCAGCACCTGAGAGGTACAGATATTGGAGTTCGCTTTCTCGCGGCGGATGTGCTGCTCGCGGGTCTGCATCGCCATGCGCAGCGCGGTGTTACCGGCAGCGTCTTTTGAGACGCCGATAATACGGCCTGGCATAGAGCGTTTGAATTCATCTTTCGCACCGAAGAACGCCGCGTGCGGGCCGCCGTAGCCCATCGGCACGCCGAAGCGTTGCGCAGAACCGAATACGATATCCGCGCCCTGTTTACCCGGCGCCGTCAGCAGCACCAGCGCCATAAAATCGGCGGCAACGCTGACAACCACTTTGCGGGATTTCAGCTCGGCAATCAGCGTGCCGTAGTCGTGAACTTCACCGGTGGTGCCTACCTGCTGAAGCAGTACGCCGAAGACGTCCTGGTGATCCAACACTTTGTCAGCGTCGTCGACGATCACGTCAAAGCCGAAGGTTTCCGCACGGGTGCGCACCACGTCCAGCGTCTGCGGATGCACGTCCGCCGCCACGAAGAAGCGGTTGGCATTTTTCAGCTTGCTCACGCGTTTGGCCATCGCCATTGCTTCGGCAGCAGCAGTCGCTTCATCCAGCAGCGAGGCAGAGGCGATATCCATACCGGTCAGATCCAGCGTCACCTGCTGGAAGTTCAGCAGCGCTTCCAGACGGCCCTGGGAGACTTCTGGCTGATACGGGGTGTATGCGGTGTACCAGCCCGGGTTTTCCAGCATGTTGCGCAGGATAACCGGCGGCAACTGCACGTTGGTGTAGCCCATGCCAATGTAAGACTTATAGCGCTTGTTCAGGCCTGCGATAGCCTTCAGCTCCGCCAGCGCGGCGAATTCCGTAGTGGCTTCCCCCACCTGAGGCGGCGTGGCAAGCTGGATGTCTTTTGGCACAATCTGGCCGATCAGTGCGTTTAATGAATCCGCGCCAACTGTCTTCAGCATCTCCTGCTGTTGCTGAGCATCCGGCCCAATGTGACGTTCAATGAAGGCGCCACGGTTTTCAAGCTGGCTTAAAGTCTGTGTCATGAGCGATGGTTCCTGAAACGTGCAGTGAATTTAAGTTCCCTCTCCCTCTGGGAGAGGGTTAGGGTGAGGGGAAGACTGGCACCCTCACCCCTGCCCTCTCCCAGAGGGAGAGGGGGATAAACAATTACTCGTCTTCTAACAGTGCTTCGTACGCGGTCGCATCCAGCAGCGCGGCAACCTGAGATTCGTCGCTGGCTTTGATCTTGAAGATCCAGCCGCCTTCATAAGGCTCGCTGTTCACCAGCTCTGGCGAATCGCTCAGCGCGTCGTTGACGGCAACGATTTCGCCGCTCACAGGAGCATAGATGTCGGATGCCGCTTTTACGGACTCCGCCACGGCGCAGTCGTCGCCCGCGCTAACGGTCGTGCCCACGTCAGGCAGGTCAACAAACACCATGTCGCCCAGCAGCTCCTGCGCGTGCTCGGTGATCCCTACGGTGTAAGTGCCGTCCGCCTCTTTGCGCAGCCACTCGTGTTCTTTGCTGTATTTCAGTTCTGCTGGCACATTGCTCATTGAAGTTCTCCTGATAAAAATGATTAGGCGACCGGCTTACCGGCGCGAACAAAAATCGGTTTGGTTACGTTGACCGGCATTTCGCGGTTGCGGATTTGCACCACCGCCGTTTCGCCAATGCCCGCCGGCACGCGTGCCAGTGCAATACTGTAGCCCAGCGTCGGGGAGAAGGTACCGCTGGTGATCACGCCTTCGCGAGGATTGCCGTCAGCATCGGTAAAGCGCACCGGCAGTTCACCGCGCAGCACGCCCTTCTCGGTCATCACCAGACCCACCAGCTGTTCAGTGCCCTTCTCGCGCTGCATCTCCAGCGCTTCACGGCCAATAAAGTCACGATCGGCCGGTTCCCATGCGATGGTCCAGCCCATGTTGGCGGCCAGCGGAGAGACGCCTTCATCCATCTCCTGACCGTAGAGGTTCATCCCCGCTTCCAGACGCAGCGTATCGCGCGCGCCCAGACCCGCAGGCTTCACGCCCGCTTCCACCAGCGCACGCCAGAAATCAGCGGCCTTCTCGTTCGGCATCGCAATTTCGTAGCCCGCTTCACCGGTGTAGCCGGTGGTGGCGATAAACAGATCGCCCGCCTGCACGCCGAAGAACGGCTTCATGCCTTCGGTTGCTTTACGCTGCTCGTCGTTAAACAGAGACGCGGCTTTCGCCTGCGCGTTCGGCCCCTGCACGGCGATCAGCGACAGATCGTCACGGACGGTGATGTCGATGGCATAAGGTTCGGCGTGTTGGGTGATCCAGGAGAGGTCTTTTTCGCGGGTGGCGGAGTTGACAACGAGGCGGAAGAAATCTTCAGTGAAGTAATAGACGATAAGGTCATCAATCACGCCGCCCGAGGCATTCAGCATGCCGGTATAGAGCGCCTTACCCGGCGTCTTCAGTTTGGCGACGTCATTTGCCAGCAGATAACGCAAAAACTCCCGGGTGCGGCTACCGCGCAGATCGACAATCGTCATGTGGGACACGTCGAACATACCGGCATCGGTGCGCACCGCGTGGTGCTCATCAATCTGCGAGCCGTAGTGCAGCGGCATCATCCAGCCGTGGAAGTCCACCATGCGTGCGCCGCATAACACGTGTTGTTCGTACAAAGGAGTCTGTTGAGCCATCTTGTCCTCGTTGAAAAATTCACCGTGAAACCCGGTATCGGCCTCGTTCCCGAGTGCCGACGCAAACGTTCTCTTTTACCCGAACTTACCACCGAAACCGGCGGTTAACCATAAGGTAAAACGGGTCATCACATTAGCTTATGACCAAAAAACGCTAAAAAGCCTACAGAGTTATTCACTGGAAAAATGCGATTAACCCCGCACAAAATTAACAATGATCTAACAGGATTTAGCACATGGTGATATTTCGTGCGGAAAAACGGGCCGAATTTCCGTAACATAAAATCTCGTAGATTAGATTTTCTAATGCGAAAAATGACGTGAAATTAGAATATTTCAAACGAGGGAATTTCCCCGGCGCAGAGGCCGGGAAAATAAAGCGTGACGGGGGTCTAAATTAACGTAGCCAGTCCGGCAGGTCGTTAAGACCCATCGCCTGACGGAGGAGTTGAGGTTTAACACCCGGAAGGGTGTCAGCAAGCTTGAGGCCAATGTCGCGCAGCAGTTTTTTTGCCGGATTCGCGCCGGCAAACAGCTCGCGGAAGCCCTGCATGCCCGCCAGCATCATCGCCGCACTGTGCTTGCGGCTGCGCTCGTAGCGACGCAGGTAGAGATACTGGCCGATATCTTTGCCTTCGCGATGCAGGCGACGCAGCTCCTCAACCAGCTCCGCCGCGTCCATAAAGCCAAGGTTAACGCCCTGCCCGGCCAGCGGATGAATGGTATGCGCCGCATCCCCCACCAGCGCCAGACGGTGCGCGGCAAACTGACGCGCGTAGCGGCCGGTTAACGGGAAGACCTGACGCTCGCTTTCAAGCGTGCACAGGCCAAGGCGGTTATCAAACGCCACGCACAGCGCCTGGTTAAAGGCGTCCGGCGTCGCCTCCTGCATCTGCTGGGCTTTCTCCGGCACCAGGGACCAGACAATCGAGCACAGGTGCGGTTCGGAAAGCGGCAGGAACGCCAGAATGCCGTCGTTGTGGAAAATCTGCCGCGCCACGCCGCCGTGCGGCTCCTCTGTTCGGATCGTTGCCACCATCGCATGATGGCGGTAATCCCAGAAGGTCAGCGGGATATCGGCTTTATTCCGCAGCCAGGAGTTGGCACCGTCAGCACCGACCACCAGACGCGCGGTCAGCATGTCGCCGCTTTGCAGGGTGATAAACGCCTCGTTTTCACCCCATGCCACCTGCTGGATCTGCGCAGGCGCAATCAGGGTCACATCGCTGCACTGCTGCGCTTTCTGCCACAGCGCGTGGTGGATCACCGCGTTTTCGATAATATGACCCAGATGGCTATAGCCCATGCTTTCATCATCAAAAGCAATATGACCAAAGCTGTCTTTATCCCACACCTCCATGCCGTGATAGCAGCTGGCGCGCTGCGCCACAATATCTGCCCAGACGCCAAGGTGCGTCAGCAATTTCTCGCTGGCGGCATTGATCGCCGAGACGCGGAGTTCCGGCGGGGCATCTGGCGCAACGGGCTGAGGCTGCTTTTGCTCCAGCACCGCCACGCGCAGGCCGCTGCCCTGTAAACCACAGGCAAGCGCCAGCCCGACCATACCGCCGCCAACGATGGCAACATCAACATTTTGCACGGTGATAACTCCTTAACGCGCGACCCAACCAAGAGTCCGCTGCGCCAGCACGTCACGTGCCGGAATGAATAATTCCATCGCCATCAGCCCGAGGTTGCGGCCTGCAACCAGCGGTGCCCAGCGATTGGCAAAGAGATGGACTAAGCCGTCGGTAACGCCAATCGTCGCCTCTTTATCGACCTGACGTCGCTTCTGGTAATGGCTTAGCACCGAATAAGCGCCGCAATCTTTTTGCTCACCCCATGCCAGCGCCAGCGATTCCGCCAGGCTCATGACATCACGCAGCCCAAGGTTAAATCCTTGTCCGGCAATAGGATGTAATGTCTGCGCGGCGTTGCCGACCAGCGCCACGCGGTGAGAAACAGACTGCGATGCGGTGGTTAACGACAGCGGATAGACCGCACGTTTCCCCGCATGGGTAATACGCCCCAGCCGCCAGCCAAAGGCTTTCTGCAGCTCGGTACAAAAACGTTCGTCTGACCAGGCTTTAACCTCTTCAGCCTTATCCTGCGGATGACACCAGACAAGCGAACAGCGCCCGTCCGACATCGGCAGCATCGCCAGCGGACCATGTTGCGTAAAGCGTTCAAACGCCCTGCCGTGGTGTTCTGCTGCGGTAGAGACGTTCGCAATGACCGCAACCTGCCCGTAAGGCTGCTGACGCCACTCGACGCCGCACTGCGTGCCGAGCGCCGAACGCGAGCCGTC
The DNA here is from genome assembly GCF_001521715.1 of Enterobacter asburiae. Classification (NCBI taxonomy): domain Bacteria; kingdom Pseudomonadati; phylum Pseudomonadota; class Gammaproteobacteria; order Enterobacterales; family Enterobacteriaceae; genus Enterobacter; species Enterobacter asburiae. Next base: position 4,332,757 of record NZ_CP011863.1, on the reverse strand, counting down.
CGCCGCCACCAGAAGCTGGCCGTCGAGAACGGTGCCATTATCGAGGGCTACGCTGACCCCATCTTCGCTGCGGCTAAAACTGGCCACGCGTGCCGGACAGTGAAGCGTGACGCCCGGCGCATCCTGTAACAGACGGAACAGACGCAGGCCAACGTCGTGGAGTTCAACAACCTGACCCAGCGCGTCGATACGGTAATCATGGGCATCCAGCGTCACAAAGCCAGCATGGCCACGATCGCTTACGTGAACGGTTTTAATTGCCGTCGCGCAATCGGCGATGGCCTGCCAGATGCCAATGCGGGACAGCTGCTGACAGGTACCCTGCGCCAGGGCAATGGCGCGGGAATCAAAACCGGGATGATTTTTGGCATGCGGCGCGACGGCTTCCACCAGGTGCACCGCAAGCTGCCCCTTCGTCAAATGCGAAATGGCCAGCGCCAGCGTGGCCCCGGTCATGCCGCCGCCAACGATAATCACGCTCATGCGCGTGCCGCTGCCATCAGCGCCTCAATATCATCGGCGTTCTTCACGACGGTTGCGGTCAGGTTTTCATTGCCGTTTTCGGTGATCACGATGTCGTCTTCGATGCGAATGCCGATCCCGCGGTATTGTTCCGGCACGTCAGCATCCGGCGCGATGTACAGACCCGGCTCCACGGTTAATACCATGCCCGGCTCCAGCACGCGCGAACGGTCCGTGCCGTACGCGCCAACGTCATGTACATCCAGCCCCAGCCAGTGGCTCAGGCCGTGCATGAAATACGGTCGATGCGCATTTTCAGCGATCAGGGTGTCGACCTCTCCTTTCAGGATCCCGAGCCTGACCAGGCCGGTAATCATGATGCGCACCACTTCGCCGGTCACTTCCTGCATGGAGGTACCGGGACGATATAGCCTGAGCGCCGTCTCAAGCGACTCGAGAACGATGTCGTAAATCGCGCGCTGTGCCGGTGAGAATTTACCGTTCACCGGGAAAGTACGGGTGATGTCCCCCGCGTAGCCCTGGTATTCGCAACCGGCGTCAATCAGCACCAGATCGCCGTCGCGCAGCGCGCTTTCGTTTTCGGTGTAGTGCAGAATGCAGCCGTTTTCTCCGCCGCCAACAATGGTGTTGTAGGAGGGATAACGCGCGCCGTGGCGGTTAAATTCGTGATGAATTTCGCCTTCCAGCTGGTATTCGAACATCCCGGGACGGCACTTTTCCATGGCGCGGGTGTGCGCCAGGGCGCTGATTTCGCCCGCACGACGCATCAAATTCAGCTCTTCTTCAGACTTGAACAGGCGCATCTCATGCACCACCGGGCGCCAGTCCGTCAGCGTGGCGGGCGCGGACAGATTCTGGCGCGAGCCTTTGCGCAGCTTATCCAACGCGGTGAAAACAATCTCATCGGCGTACGCATATTCACCCTGCGCGTGATAGAGCACGTCGAGGCCGTTAAGCAGCTGATAGAGCTGCTGGTTGATTTCGCTAAACGCCAGCGCGCGGTCAACGCCCAGCCTCGCCGGTGCGGCCTCCTGGCCCAGGCGGCGGCCAAACCAGATTTCGGCCGTCAGATCGCGCACGCGGTTGAAAATTACGCTGTGATTGTGGGTGTCATTGCTCTTAATCAGCACCAGCACCGCTTCCGGCTCGTTAAAGCCGGTGAAGTACCAGAAATCGCTGCTCTGGCGATAGGGATATTCGCTGTCGGCGCTGCGCGTGACTTCGGGCGCAGCAAAAATCAGCGCGGCGCTGCCCGGCTGCATTGTTGCCAGCAGCGCCTGACGGCGGCGGGAATACTCTTGACTCGAGATAACCATGACACCCTCCTGTGCGTTATTTTTCTTAATGTAAGGTTGGCTTGCGGACTTCCGGCGCGGTCGGCTGTGAGCGCGTGAAGTTGTCGTGGCACAGCAGTGCCGCCACGCGCACGTACTCGATAATCTCTTCAAGAGACATTTCCAGCTCTTCCTGGTCTTCGTCTTCATCGTAGCCAAGCTGGGCGATGTTACGCAGGTCGTCGATCGCCTCACCCGCTTCGCCGGTCACTTTATCCAGTTTAGGCTGCGTCACGCCGAGCCCCAGCAGATAGTGGTTTACCCAGCCGGCCAGCGCATCGGCGCGATCGAACACGCTGACGTCGTCGCCTTCAGGCAGATAAAGCTGAAAAAGGAAGCCATCGTCTTCCAGCGAATCGCTGGTTGCGGCGTGCATTTTACGCAGCGCTTCCGCCAGCTCGTGACCAAACGCCAGCCCTTCATTCGTGAGGTCGTGGATCAGCGGCTGCCATGAGCTGTCGCTGTTTCCGCCGCACAGCATGCCACTGATCAGACCGTGCATTTCGGCAGGGGTTAAACCGACTCCCTGCTGGTTCAGTAACTGGTTTAAATCCTTGTAACCAGGCATTTCGTTCTGTATAGACATGAGCATTCGTCATCAAAGGGGGGAAGTTTCATGATATGCTACCACTTTGGACCCTGGTGATACCAGTAAAGGGCTTGTATCTTCACATCAGGGTAGCTATAGTGTCGCCCCTTCGCAGCCCCCGGGGCAGTAAGCGAAGGCAGCGCAGTCAATCAGCAGGAAGGTGGCATGTCTGCACAACCCGTCGATCTCCAGATTTTTGGCCGTTCACTACGAGTGAATTGTCCGCCTGAACAAAGGGATGCTTTGAATCAGGCAGCGGACGATTTGAATCAGCGGTTGCAAGATCTAAAAGAACGCACTAGAGTCACAAATACTGAGCAGCTGGTTTTCATCGCCGCGTTGAACATCAGCTATGAACTGACTCAGGAAAAAGCGAAGACCCGCGACTACGCGGCAAGCATGGAGCAGCGCATTAAAATGCTCCAGCAGACCATAGAACAGGCATTGCTTGATCAAGGTCGCAATCCCGAAAGACCGGGACCAAAGTTTGAATAACACTTCTCAGTTGACTATGGTAGAGTAACTGTGAAGACAAAATTTCTCTGAGATGTTCGCAAGCGGGCCAGTCCCCTGAGCCGATATTTCATACCACAAGAATGTGGCGCTCCATGGTTGGTGAGCATGCTCGGTCCGTCCGAGAAGCCTTAAAACTATGACGACACATTCACCTTGAACCAAGGGTTCAAGGGTTACAGCCTGCGGCGGCATCTCGGAGATTCCCTCTCTTTTCTTCTACCGACTACCATGACCCAATTCCCTGAAGTTTCTGCTTCACGCCAGGACATCCGTCAGTTAATTCGTCAGCGCCGCCGTGCGTTAACCGCCGATGAGCAAGCGCATTTTGCCCAGCGGGCCGCCGCCCGTATGATGGCGTATCCCCCTGTCGTGATGGCGCATACCGTTGCGCTGTTTCTGTCGTTTGATGGAGAGCTGGATACCCAGCCGCTGATAGAGCAGCTCTGGCGCGCGGGGAAGAAGGTCTATCTGCCGGTGCTGCACCCGTTCAGCGAGGGAAATTTGCTGTTTCTGCACTACCACCCGCACAGCGAGCTGGTGGTTAATCGCCTGAAAATCACCGAACCGAAACTCGACGTGCGCGACGTGCTCCCGCTGTCACAGCTGGATGTGCTGATTACACCGCTGGTGGCGTTTGATGAACAGGGCCAGCGTTTGGGGATGGGCGGCGGCTTTTACGACCGGACGCTGCAAAACTGGCAGCAGTACGGATTGCAGCCGGTGGGCTATGCGCATGATTGTCAGGGCGTGGAGGCGTTGCCGGTGGAGAAGTGGGACGTGCCGTTGCCGGCGGTGGTGACGCCGTCGAAGTTGTGGGAATGGTGAATTAAACGTGCGGCCTGATGCCCTCACCCCAACCCTCTCCCACAGGGAGAGGGAGACAATATAAAAAAACGGTAACAACAGTTACCGTTTTGCATTTACCTCGCCACTATCAGTACAGCAGACGTGCGCGAATTGTCCCCTGAATCGCCTTCATGCTCTGCAGCGCTTTTTCGGCAACATCGTCATCCGCTTCGATATCAATAACCACGTAGCCCATCTGCGAGTTCGTTTGCAGATACTGCGCGGCAATGTTGACGCCCTGCTCGGCAAAGATCTGGTTGATCGCGGTCAGCACGCCTGGACGGTTTTCGTGGATGTGCAGCAGACGACGACCACCGTGCAGCGGCAGAGACACTTCCGGGAAGTTCACGGCAGAAAGCGTAGAGCCGTTGTCGGAGTATTTGCTCAGCTTACCCGCTACTTCAAGGCCGATATTCTCCTGTGCTTCCTGGGTAGAGCCGCCGATGTGTGGCGTCAGGATCACGTTGTCGAACTCGCACAGCGGAGAGGTAAACGGATCGCTGTTGGTGGCTGGCTCCGTCGGGAAGACGTCGATGGCCGCGCCAGCCAGATGCTTACGCTTCAGCGCATCCGCCAGGGCCGGGATATCGACAACCGTGCCGCGCGCGGCGTTGATCAGCAGTGAGCCCGGCTTCATCAGCGCCAGCTCTTCCGCGCCCATCATGTTCTTGGTGGACGCATTTTCCGGCACGTGCAGGCTCACCACGTCGCTCATGTTCAGCAGGTCAGAAAGGTGTTGAACCTGGGTCGCATTGCCCAGCGGCAGCTTGCTTTCGATATCGTAGAAAAACACGTGCATGCCCAGGGATTCCGCCAGAATACCGAGCTGCGTACCGATGTGGCCGTAGCCGATAATCCCCAGCTTTTTACCACGCGCTTCATATGAGCCGGACGCCAGTTTGTTCCACACGCCGCGGTGCGCCTTGGCGTTCGCTTCTGGAATGCCGCGCAGCAGCAGCAGCAGTTCGCCGATCACCAGCTCCGCCACGGAACGGGTGTTGGAGAACGGGGCGTTGAAGACGGGAATACCGCGTTTGGCGGCAGCATTCAGGTCAACCTGGTTGGTACCGATGCAGAAGCAGCCGATAGCCACCAGCTTTTCCGCCGCGGCAATAACCTCTTCAGTCAGATGAGTACGGGATCGCAGGCCAATGAAGTGGGCATCACGGATGGACGCTTTCAGCTCTTCGGTATCGAGCGCGCCTTTGTGAAATTCGATGTTGGTGTAACCTGCCGCACGAAGGCTATCGATTGCTTTTTGATGCACGCCCTCGACCAGCAGGAATTTAATCTTGTCTTTCTCCAGTGATACCTTTGCCATTTACCCGACCCTGTTTTTGTCTGAACTGATGTTGTGCTGGATATGAATCCGCTGTAGCCAACATATCAAAAAAAACTATTGCAGCAATATGAACGTTTGCGTCGGCACTCTGAAGAAAAGTCATCCAGGGCAAAATGTCAGAGGAAAATGCTATGGAAATTTACAAACGCGGCAGGATCGGCAAAAGAGGTTGAAAAACGTGACACAAGTCACCGAATTTAGCTTTTCAAAAATTTTTTAGCGGGGGGAGGACTCCCCCCGTCAGATCATTTTACGATGGTTTTCACGCCGTCAGCGGTGCCGATCAGCGCCACATCCGCGCCACGGTTGGCGAATAGCCCTACGGTCACTACGCCTGGGATAGCGTTGATGGCATTTTCCAGCGCAATCGCGTCGAGAATTTCCAGACCGTGAACGTCGAGGATCACGTTACCGTTATCGGTGACTACGCCCTGACGATATTCCGGACGACCGCCCAGCTTCACCAGCTGACGGGCAACCGCGCTACGGGCCATTGGGATCACTTCGACCGGCAGCGGGAAATTACCCAGAATGTCGACCTGCTTGGAGGCGTCCGCGATGCAGATAAACTTGTCCGCAACGGAGGCGATGATCTTCTCGCGCGTCAGCGCCGCGCCGCCGCCTTTGATCATCTGCATGTGGCCGTTGATTTCATCCGCACCATCAACGTAAATCCCCAGACGATCCACTTCGTTGAGATCGAAAACGGTAATGCCGAGGCTTTTCAGCTTTTCCGTGGAAGCATCAGAGCTGGAAACCGCGCCCTCGATTTGCCCCTTCATCGTGCCCAGCGCATCGATAAAGTGTGCCGCGGTTGATCCCGTACCGACACCGACAATGGTACCCGGCTGCACGTACTGGAGAGCGGCCCATCCTACTGCTTTTTTCAGTTCATCCTGCGTCATGATCGTTTTGCCTGTGGTGTGAAAACTCAGGGCGCATTATAGAACACGTCGAATGGAATTCGTCTGCCACGAAGGGAAAATTGTGTCATAGTGCAGAATAAGCAAAATTAAGGAGCCAGCCAGAGCAATGAAACGTCCGGACTACAGAACACTACAGGCACTTGATGCAGTTATTCGTGAACGAGGTTTTGAGCGCGCGGCGCAAAAGCTTTGCATCACCCAGTCCGCCGTATCACAGCGTATCAAACAGCTTGAAAACATGTTCGGCCAGCCGCTGCTGGTGCGCACCGTGCCGCCACGTCCAACCGAGCAGGGGCAAAAGCTCCTCGCCCTGCTGCGCCAGGTTGAACTGCTGGAAGACGAGTGGCTGGGTGACGAACAAACGGGCTCTACGCCGCTGCTGCTCTCTCTGGCGGTCAACGCCGACAGTCTCGCAACCTGGCTGCTGCCGGCCCTTGCGCCGGTATTAGCAGATTCCCCTATCCGCCTGAACTTACAGGTTGAAGATGAAACCCGAACCCAGGAACGCCTGCGTCGCGGTGAAGTGGTTGGGGCGGTCAGTATCCAGCCTCAGGCGCTGCCAAGCTGCCTTGTCGATCAGCTGGGCGCCCTGGACTACCTGTTTGTGGGTTCAAAAGCCTTTGCCGAGCGCTACTTCCCGAACGGCGTCACCCGCGCCGCGCTGCTGAAAGCCCCTGCCGTGGCGTTCGACCATCTGGACGATATGCATCAGGCGTTCCTGCAGCAAAACTTCGATCTGCCGCCGGGCAGCGTGCCGTGCCATATCGTTAACTCGTCTGAAGCCTTTGTGCAGCTTGCACGTCAGGGCACCACCTGCTGCATGATCCCGCATCTGCAGATTGAGAAAGAGTTGAAAAGCGGTGAGCTGATTGACCTGACGCCGGGGCTGTATCAGCGCCGGATGCTCTACTGGCACCGTTTTGCGCCGGAAAGCCGCATGATGCGCAACGTCACCGACGCGCTGCTGGCGTACGGGCACAAGGTATTGAGACAGGATTAATCGATTGAATTCCCTCTCCCTGCGGGAGAGGGTTAGGGTGAGGGCAAATTACTGCGCCTTAGCCGCCTCAGTTTGTTGAGTTTGAGTTGGCTCCAGCTGGAAGACCACATCCACCTGATCGTCGAACTGAATGGTTGGCTGCTCATAGGTTTCCTGAGCGGACACCGGGGCTGCATCAGCCTTCATCATACGTACCATCGGGCTTGGCTGGTAGTTAGAGACGTGGTAACGCACGCTGTAAACCGGGCCGAGCTTGCTCTTAAAGCCAGAAGCCAGCTGTTCCGCCTGGTGTATGGCATCATCAATCGCCGCTTTACGCGCTTCGTCTTTGTATTTTTCCGGTTGCGCAACGCCCAGCGACACGGAACGAATTTCGTTCAGACCCGCCTTCAGCGCGCCATCCAGCAGCGAGTTAAGCTTATCCAGCTGACGCACGGTCACTTCGACGGTACGCACGGCACGGTAGCCTTTCAGGATGCTTTTACCATTCTGGTAGTCGTAATCAGGTTGAGTACGCAGGTTCGCGGAGTTGATATCCTTTTTACCTACACCGTTCTGCTCGAGGAAAGAGAGGTATTGCGCAACACGATCGTCAGCCTGCTTCTTGGCAGATGCCGCATCTTTCGCAGACACATTGACTTCAATTGCCAGCGTTGCGACATCGGGTACCGCGTCCACGCTTGCGGTGCCTGAAGTGACGATGTGCGGGCCATCCGGCAGTTCACTTGCCTGCACCGACACCGCACCAAAACTTACTAATGCCGCCAGGGCCATCACCTTAAACTTCACTGTTATTCCTCCATGTTGCGAAGAGTGCCCATTAACAGGGCGCATGCCAGCAAGCTTAGCGGGTCTTGTTCAGTTGTCCATAAGACAAGGATTAGTTGAACAATTCCTGAACGTGGTGAATCCCGTCTTTTGCCAGCTGAAAAGCAATAAACCACATCACCAGCCCCACCAGCGTATTAATGATGCGCTGGGCTTTGGCCGTACGCAGACGAGGTGCCAGCCATGCGGCAAGAATGGCGAGGCCGAAGAACCAGAGGAAAGAGGCGCTAACCGTGCCAAGCGCAAACCAGCGCTTCGGCTCAACGTCCAGCTGCCCGCCCAGGCTGCCCAGCACCACGAAGGTGTCCAGATAAACATGCGGATTAAGCCAGGTGACCGCCAGCATGGTGACAATAATCTTCCAGCGGCCCTGCTTCATGACTTCCGCGCTCGCCAGTTCGAGGTTGGTGCTCATCGCGGTTTTCAGGGCACCAAAACCGTACCAGAGCAGAAACGCCACGCCGCCCCAGGTGACCAGCGCCAGCAGCCAGGGAGACTGCATGAGTAATGCGCTGCCGCCAAAAATCCCGGCACAGATCAGCAGTAAATCGCTAACCGCGCACAGCAGGGCAATCATCAGATGATACTGGCGGCGGATGCCCTGGTTCATCACGAACGCATTTTGTGGGCCAAGGGGGAGGATCATGGCCGCACCTAAGGCAAGCCCTTGAAAGTAATAGGATAACATGACGGAATTCTCACAGTGTTGTTCTGGAAGGAGACTATACTGCGCGAATTACATTAGAGGAAATTGATAATATTAATTGGGGATTAGCAGCGCTTATAAAAATAAAGCCCGGTGGCGCTAGCGCTGACCGGGCCTGCGGGAGAAGTTATTCGGCTTCTTTGACTTTTTTGACGTTTACGTCCATCTGCGGGTACGGGAAGCTGATGCCGTTGGCATCGAAGTCGCGCTTAATGCGTTCCAGCACGTCCCAGTATACGTTTTGCAGATCGCTGCTTTTGCTCCAGATACGAACCACGAAGTTAATGGAGGAAGCGCCCAGTTCGTTCAGGCGAACCGTCTGCTCTTTGTCTTTCAGAATGCGATCGTCTGAAGCAATGATGTTGCTAATCAGCGACTTCACCTGATCGATGTTAGAGTCGTACGCCACGCTGATAATCAGTTCGTTACGACGCACCGGTTCACGGGAGAAGTTAATGATGTTGCCCGCGATGATTTTCCCGTTCGGCACAACCACGATGCGGCCATCGACGGTACGCATGGTCGTTGAGAAAATCTGCACCTGCAGCACGGTCCCGGCAATGCCGCCAAGGTCAACGTATTCGCCGGAGCGGAACGGACGGAAGGTGACCAGCAGAACGCCTGCCGCCAGGTTTGACAGCGAGCCCTGCAGCGCCAGACCAATGGCCAGACCGGCGGCACCGAGAACGGCAATGACGGAGGCGGTCTGCACGCCCACACGGCCCAGCGCCGCAATCAGCGTAAAGGCGATAATGCCGTAGCGCACCAGTGCGGAGAGGAAGTCAGCCACCGTGGCGTCAATGTGACGGGCCAGCATCACGCGGTTAACCGCGTTCGATACGATACGCGCCACGATCATCCCGACGATGATGATGGCAATCGCCGCGACGATGTTCACGGCATAGCTCAGCAGCAGCGCCTGGTTGCGCACCAGCCAGTTACCGGCGTTATTGATGCTGTCTACAACATCGAGTTGTTCCATTTATTCTTCCTTTTGTTAAATCAAAACACAAAATCCATCCCCCATGGAGACAGGCAGGTCCGTAAAGGGTAAACAAAAAGCGCAAGTATTGCCAAACAGATCACAAAAACCGGCCTGGCAGGGTATTGAAAAAGCATAAAAAAAGGCCCGCATTTGCGGGCCTTCTGATGCTGTTAGCAGCTCAAATTACAGAACGTCTACCGCGTTCAGCTCTTTGAATGCCTGCTCCAGACGAGTAATCATAGAAGTCTGGGCAGCGCGCAGCCATACGCGTGGATCGTAGTATTTCTTGTTCGGCTGGTCTTCGCCTTTCGGGTTGCCCAGCTGACCCTGCAGGTAAGCTTCGTTGGTTTTGTAGTACTGCAGGATACCGTCCCATGTTGCCCACTGGGTGTCGGTATCGATGTTCATTTTCACTACGCCGTAGCTTACGGAGTCTTTGATTTCCTGAGCAGAAGAACCGGAACCGCCGTGGAAGACGAAGTTCAGGCTGTTGTGCGGCAGGTTGTGTTTCTTAGAAACGTATTCCTGAGAATCACGCAGGATAGTCGGGGTCAGAACCACGTTACCTGGTTTGTAAACGCCGTGTACGTTACCGAAGGACGCTGCAATGGTGAAGCGTGGGCTGATTTTGCTCAGCTCGGTGTAAGCGTAATCAACGTCTTCTGGCTGGGTGTACAGTGCAGAAGCGTCCATGTGGCTGTTGTCCACGCCGTCTTCTTCACCACCGGTGCAACCCAGTTCGATTTCCAGGGTCATGCCCATTTTGGCCATGCGCGCCAGGTATTTGGAGCAGATTTCGATGTTTTCGTGCAGTGACTCTTCAGACAGGTCGATCATGTGAGAAGAGAACAGTGGCTTACCGGTAGCTGCGAAGTGTTTTTCACCAGCGTCCAGCAGACCGTCGATCCACGGCAGCAGTTTCTTCGCGCAGTGGTCAGTATGCAGGATAACTGGAACACCGTAGTGTTCAGCCATCTGGTGTACGTGGTGCGCACCAGAGATAGCGCCCAGGATTGCAGCACCCTGAGGAATGTCAGTCTTCACGCCTTTACCTGCGATGAACGCAGCACCGCCGTTAGAGAACTGAACGATAACTGGAGCTTTAACTTTAGCAGCAGTTTCCAGTACGGCGTTGATGGAGTCGGTACCCACGCAGTTAACTGCTGGCAGAGCGAAGTTGTTTTCTTTAGCTACCTGGAACACTTTCTGTACGTCATCACCAGTGATAACGCCAGGTTTTACGAAATCAAAAATTTTAGACATGTTGCTTAGTCCTGTATCTTCGGCCGTTAGAAAAGGTGCGAGCTCTTAAAAGCGCGCTGAAAATTGGGCAGGTTTCCCTGCCCTTGAATGGCTTACTTCTTAGCGCGCTCTTCGAGCATTGCTACTGCTGGCAGTACTTTGCCTTCCACGAATTCGAGGAATGCGCCGCCACCAGTGGAGATGTAGGAGATCTTGTCAGCGATACCGAACAGGTCGATTGCTGCCAGGGTGTCACCACCGCCTGCGATAGAGAACGCTTCGCTGTCTGCGATAGCGTTAGCAACGATTTCAGTACCTTTGCGGAAGTTCGGGAATTCGAACACGCCAACAGGACCGTTCCACAGGATAGTTTTTGCGTTTTTGAGGATTTCAGCCAGTTTCTGTGCAGAAACGTCGCCCAGGTCCAGAATCTGCTCTTCATCTTTGATGTCGTTAACAGATTTCAGGGTCGCGGTTGCGGTTTCGGAGAACTCGGTCGCAACGCGAACGTCAGTTGGAACCGGGATATCGCAGGTGCTCAGCAGGCGTTTGGCTTCGTCAACCAGGTCTGCTTCGTACAGGGATTTACCCACGTTGTGGCCCTGAGCGGCAACGAAGGTGTTCGCGATACCACCGCCAACGATCAGCTGGTCAGCGATTTTAGACAGGGAATCCAGAACGGTCAGTTTGGTAGAAACTTTAGAACCACCAACGATAGCCACCATTGGACGAGCAGGTTCTTTCAGTGCTTTACCCAGCGCTTCCAGTTCGTCAGCCAGCAGAGGACCGGCACACGCTACGTCTGCGAATTTACCGATACCGTGGGTTGACGCCTGAGCACGGTGAGCCGTACCGAATGCATCCATCACGAATACGTCGCACAGTGCAGCGTATTTTTTGGACAGGGTTTCGTCGTCTTTCTTTTCGCCTTTGTTGAAGCGAACGTTTTCCAGAACAACCAGTTCACCGGCTGCAACTTCAACGCCGTCCAGGTAATCTTTCACCAGGCGAACCGGGTTGGACAGTTTGTCTTTCAGGTAATTAACCACTGGCAGCAGAGAGAACTCTTCGTTGTACTCGCCTTCAGTTGGACGACCCAGGTGGGAGGTGACCATCACTTTCGCGCCCTGCTTCAGAGCCAGTTCGATGGTTGGCAGAGATGCACGGATACGCGCGTCGCTGGTCACTTTGCCATCTTTAACCGGTACGTTCAGATCGGCACGGATGAAAACGCGTTTACCAGCCAGATCCAGATCGGTCATCTTAATTACAGACATGGTGAATCCTCTCGTTGATTCTTAAAGTTTTGCAGACGCACAATGCGTCTTACCTGAAACCTTGAGCGGCCATTGCTAACGTGGTGTCGAGCATTCGGTTAGCAAAGCCCCATTCGTTATCACACCAGACCAGCGTCTTGATAAGGTGTGCGCCACTAACTCTCGTTTGCGTGCCATCGACGATGGCGCTGTGCGGGTCGTGGTTAAAATCTACTGAGACCAACGGTAATTCCGTATAGTCAACTATACCATGAAATGCCCCTGTGCCGCTTTTTGCAGCAACAGGTTGACTTCACAGGCTTTTACCGGTTTTTTCACCGTCACGCTAAGATCGATTGCGGTGACGTTAATCGTCGGGACACGCACGGCAATCGCTTCAAATCGGTCATTAAACTGCGGAAAAATTCGGGTGATCCCTGCCGCCAGTTTCGTGTCCACCGGAATGATTGACTGGCTCGCCGCGCGAGTGCGTCGTAAATCCGGATGGTAGGCGTCGATAACCTGCTGATCGTGCATGGCGGAGTGAATCGTGGTCACGGTGCCGGATTCAATGCCATACGCATCGTCTAACAGTTTGATGACCGGAATAATGCAGTTAGTGGTACAGGAGGCGTTGGAAACAATGCGGTGTTCGGCCTGAAGCTCATGCTGGTTGACACCAAACACGACGGTCGCGTCGAGGTCGTTACTGCCGGGATGAGAAAACAGGACTTTTTTCGCGCCGGCAGCCAGATGTGCTTCGCCATGTTCGCGGTTGCCGTAGACACCGGTACAGTCAAGCACCACATCCACACCCAGCTCACGCCAGGGTAGCCCGGCGATGCTGCTCTCATGCAGTACGCGGATGGCATCGTCGCCGACAAACAGCCGATCTCTTTCCTGGCGAACATCCCAGGCAAAGCGTCCGTGGCTGGTGTCATATTTCAACAAATGCGCCATGCCCGTAGCATCCGCCAGTTCATTGATTGCCACCACGGTTATTTCCGCCCGACGTCCGGATTCATATAAAGCACGAACCACATTACGTCCGATGCGACCGAAGCCATTAATCGCTACGCGTACGGTCATAGATCTCCTGCAAAGCAATCCCTGAGTTTGAGGTGGCTGAAAGAGTAATCCAGCTACGCCCGAAGGGGAATCCTTGCTGTCACAAACTGCGATTGATTGGTCAATTGTCGAACATTTAATCGACTGAAACGCTTCAGCAAGAATAAGCGAATCGGGGAATAAAAGGAATGTCTGTCCAGATGAATAAGCGAGCTATATGACTTGCGTCACATTTTAGGTGGAATAATGGCGGCAAGGTAAAAGCAAAACGGTAACCGAGAGGTTACCGTTTTTTAGTGTATGCACCCTCCCCCCGTGGGAGAGGGTTGGGGTGAGGGCATCAGCCCCCACCGTACAAACGATTACAGCAGTTCTTTCGCTTTCGCGACAACGTTCTCAACGGTGAAGCCGAACTCTTCGAACAGCAGCTCTGCCGGAGCAGACTCACCGAAGGTGGTCATACCGACGATGGCACCGTTCAGACCCACGTATTTGAACCAGTAGTCAGCGATACCCGCTTCCACTGCCACACGCGCGGAAACCGCTTTAGGCAGAACGGATTCGCGGTAAGCGGCATCCTGCTTGTCGAACGCGTCGGTAGACGGCATGGAGACCACGCGCGCTTTCACGCCTTCGGCAGTCAGTTTTTCCCACGCTGCAACCGCCAGTTCAACTTCAGAACCGGTGGCGATGAAGATCAGCTCTGGCTGGCCCGCGCAATCTTTCAGCACGTAACCACCGCGAGCGATGTTCGCCAGCTGCTCAGGCGTACGCTCCTGCTGTGCCAGGTTCTGACGGGAGAGGATCAGCGCGGTTGGACCGTCCTGACGCTCAACGCCGTATTTCCACGCCACCGCGGATTCAACCTGGTCACATGGACGCCATGTGCTCATGTTCGGGGTCACGCGCAGGGAAGCCACCTGCTCTACCGGCTGGTGAGTTGGGCCATCTTCGCCCAGACCGATGGAGTCGTGGGTGTAGACCATCACCTGACGCTGTTTCATCAGCGCGGCCATACGCACGGCGTTACGTGCATATTCGACAAACATCAGGAAGGTAGAGGTGTACGGCAGGAAACCGCCGTGCAGGGAGATACCGTTGGCAATCGCGGTCATACCGAATTCACGTACACCGTAATGGATGTAGTTACCGGCAGTATCTTCGTTGATTGGCTTAGAACCAGACCACAGGGTCAGGTTAGATGGTGCCAGGTCAGCGGAGCCGCCCAGGAATTCTGGAAGCCATGGGCCGAACGCTTCAATCGCATTCTGAGACGCTTTACGGCTCGCGATTTTAGACGGGTTCGCCTGCAGCTTAGCGATGAATTCGTTCGCTTTCGCGTCGAAGTCAGACGGCATTTCACCTTTCATACGACGGGTGAATTCAGCCGCTTCCTGCGGGAACGCTTTCGCATAGGCAGCGAACTTCTCGTTCCAGGCAGCTTCTTTTGCCTGGCCTACTTCTTTTGCATCCCACTGAGCGTAGATCTCAGATGGGATTTCGAATGCAGGGTGTTTCCAGCCCAGCGCTTCGCGGGTCAGTGCGATTTCCGCATCACCCAGCGGCGCGCCGTGGGAGTCGTGAGTACCCGCTTTGTTCGGGGAGCCGAAGCCGATGATGGTTTTGCACATCAGCAGGGACGGTTTGTCTGTCACAGCGCGCGCTTCTTCTACTGCACGTTTAATCGAGTCAGCATCGTGGCCATCAACGCCACGCACAACGTGCCAGCCGTAGGCTTCGAAACGTGCTGCGGTGTCGTCGGTGAACCAGCCTTCAACGTGACCGTCGATAGAGATACCGTTGTCGTCATAGAACGCAACCAGTTTGCCCAGCTTCAGGGTTCCTGCCAGGGAGCACACTTCGTGAGAAATGCCTTCCATCATGCAGCCGTCGCCCATGAACGCGTAGGTGAAGTGGTCTACGATGTCGTGACCAGGACGGTTGAACTGCGCCGCCAGCGTCTTCTCAGCAATCGCCATACCCACAGCGTTAGCAATACCCTGACCCAGCGGGCCGGTGGTGGTTTCTACGCCAGCGGTGTAACCCACTTCCGGGTGACCTGGAGTTTTAGAGTGCAGCTGACGGAAGTTTTTCAGCTCTTCAATTGGCAGATCGTAGCCGGTGAGGTGCAGCAGGCTATAGATCAGCATTGAGCCGTGGCCGTTGGACAGCACGAAGCGGTCGCGGTCAGCCCATGACGGGTTCTGCGGGTTGTGGTTCAGGAAATCACGCCACAGGACTTCGGCGATATCAGCCATACCCATAGGAGCCCCTGGGTGGCCGGATTTGGCTTTCTGTACTGCGTCCATGCTCAGCGCACGAATAGCATTAGCAAGCTCTTTACGTGAGGACATTTTAACTCCAGATCGGACTGTTAAAGGCCATGCCCTTGACGACAGCGCGTTTTGGGCTACGCCGGAAAAAAGTGCCAACAATGTAACCCAAGCCGCAAGTCATGTACATGGAGCATTCTTTTGCTTGTTAAGAAATCTCTGGATCATGCTCGCATGTTGCGCAATCTGCTCGCCCGGCCCTGCAGATATTCCTTATACTTAGCCCGACACCGGCTTCGCTGACGGTGCCCTTTTCGGATTTTATTCAGTTTAACGAGTACGGAAGCAACCTCATGAAAATGCGTGCAATAGTGCTGGCCCTGGGTACAACGCTCCTGCTGAGCGGCTGTCAGAATATGGATTCTAACGGTCTGATGACGTCAGGCGCAGAGGCCTTTCAGGCCTATTCGCTGAGCGATGCGCAGGTGAAAGCGCTGAGCGACCAGGCCTGTAAAGATATGGACGGAAAAGCCACGCTTGCGCCGGCTAACAGTACCTACACGCAGCGTCTGAATAAGATTGCTTCCGCGCTGGGCGACAACATCAACGGCCAGCCGGTGAACTACAAGGTGTACATGGCGAAAGACGTGAACGCCTTCGCGATGGCGAACGGCTGTATCCGCGTCTATAGCGGGCTGATGGACATGATGACTGACAACGAAGTGGAAGCGGTGATCGGCCACGAAATGGGCCACGTTGCCCTGGGACACGTGAAGAAAGGGATGCAGGTTGCGTTAGGCACCAATGCCATCCGCGCAGCGGCGGCCTCAGCGGGCGGTATCGTTGGCAGCCTGTCGCAGTCACAGCTTGGCGACGTGGGAGAAAAACTGGTTAACTCTCAGTTCTCACAGCGTCAGGAGTCCGAGGCGGATGACTACTCCTACGACCTGTTGCGCAAACGCGGCATTAACCCATCAGGTTTAGCCACCAGCTTTGAAAAACTGGCCAAGCTGGAAGCGGGACGCCAAAGCTCCATGTTTGACGATCATCCGGCTTCGGAAGAACGTGCACAGCATATTCGCGACCGTATGGCCGCAGACGGAATTAAATAATTTTAGAAGGAGGCAGTTTTGCCTCCTTTTTATTTCGCATGAATTGTTAACTTAACAGCACGTATCGATAACACCTCTGAAAGCCCTGCCAAATCTGCCCTATCGCATTGAAATGTCTGGTCACATAATTATTGCAAAGGTCACTTTTTCCGGTAATTATCCCCCCGCAGTTATTCAAATTAATATATCCAGACAGAGACGTTCCCTCCGTGAAAAAAGAATTATCATTAATTGCTTTAAGTTTATTTGCCGCATTACCTGCCGCTGCAAGCCAGCAATCCGACAGCCAGGGTTTTATTGACGACAGCCATCTGGATCTGTTTTTACGCAATGCGTATATCAGCCGCGACTACCATCAGGGCCAGCAGGACAAAGCCGAATGGGGTCAGGGGATCATCGCCACGTTTGCATCCGGCTATACCGAAGGGCTGGTGGGCTTTGGTGTGGACGGTATTGCTCAATACGGTGTGCGCCTGGACGGCGGCCGTGGCAAAAGCGGCGCAGGTGGCATCGACTTCTTTAAACAGGAAGATGATGGCCGGGCAAAATCCGATCTGGCAAAATTTGGCGCCACCGCCAAAATGCGTATATCAAACACCGTGCTGAGCTACGGAAATCAGCGTCCAGAGCTGCCTATCATAAATGCCGACAGCTCCCGTCTGCTGTTTGAAAGCTACACCGGCACCATGCTGACCTCGAAAGAGATCGACGGTCTGGAAGTCAACGCTGGTTACTTCACCGACGAGCAGCGTAAAAGCGATGACCGCCACGACAGCGGACTGAAGAGCCTCTCCTTCGGCGGTGCGAGCTATCAGTTTAACGACCAGTTCAGCGGCGCGCTGTACGCCTCTCATAATGAAGAGGTAATGAACAAGCAGTACCTGGGCATGAACTTCAAACAGCCGTTCAGCACTGGGCAGCAGCTGGTACTCGACTTCAACGGCTATAACTCCCGTCTTGACCAGGGCTACGCGGACAGCCTCGACACGGGCCGCAGCAACACCATCTGGAGCCTGGTGGCGAGCTACATCTGGGACATTCACACGTTCAAAGTGGCATACCAGCAGAGCAGCGGCAGCACCGGCTACAACTACGGCGGCTATCGCGACAAGGGCGGTGTGGGTGACGGTGGTAACACCATCTGGCTGGCGAACTCCTACTGGTCTGATTTTAACGGCGAAGATGAACGTTCCTGGCAGGCATCCTACGGTCTGGACTTTGCCGGCCTTGGCTTACCGGGCCTGAGCTGGACCACCGCATACGTGCGCGGCGATAACATCAAAACCTCTGAAACCAGCAACGGCAAAGAGCACGAGTGGTTTAACCAGATCCAGTACCAGGTGCAGGATGGTCCGGCGAAGGATCTGAAGCTGAAACTGCGTTACTCCGTACTGCGCGTCTCCGGCAACGCCAGCGAGTACAACGTGGGCGGGGATGAGATCCGCGCTTACGTGGAATACCCGTTTAACGTGTTCTAAAGGCAATAAAAAACCTCTCGAGAGAGAGGTTTTTTTTCACGCAAGGCGAGGCTTATTCGCCTTTTTTGGCTGCCTGAATGTAGAGCATTTCCAGCGCCAGAGTCGCTGCGGCCAGCGCGGTGATCTCGGACTGGTCGTACGCAGGCGCCACTTCCACCACGTCCATCCCGACAATGTTCAGATCCTTCAGGCCGCGCACCAGCTTAATGGCACGATCTGAGGTCAAACCGCCGATGACCGGCGTACCGGTGCCCGGTGCAAATGCCGGATCCAGGCAGTCGATGTCGAAGGTCAGATACACAGGCATATCACCCACGATCTGCTTCACCTGAGCGATGATGTCGTCGACGCCGCGATCGTTAACCTGGCCCGCGTCCAGCACGGTGAAGCCGTTGTCTTTGTCGAACTCGGTGCGGATGCCGATCTGCACGGAGTGGTTCGGGTCGATCAGACCTTCGTTCGGCGCGGTGAAGAACATAGTGCCATGGTCAAACTCGCAGCCGTTCGCGTAGGTGTCGGTATGAGCATCGAAGTGCACCAGCGCCATTTTACCGAAGTGCTTCGCATGGGCGCGCAGCAGCGGCAGGGTCACGAAGTGGTCACCGCCGAAGGAGAGCATGCGCTTACCGGCCGCCAGCAGCTTCTCGGCGTGCGCCTGCAGCTTCTCGCTCATCTCACGCGCGTCGCCGAAGGCGTACACCAGGTCACCGCAGTCCACCACGTTCAGGCGCTCGCGCATGTCGAAGTTCCACGGGAAGCGGTTATGCTCCCAGGCCAGGTTTGTGGAAACCTGACGGATTGCTGCCGGGCCGTGACGACCACCCGCGCGGCCAGATGTTGCCATATCGAACGGCACGCCGGTGATCACCCAGTCAGCGTCGCTGTCGTACGGCTGGAAGTTCATCGGAAGGCGTAAAAAACCAAACGCGTTAGATACCAGAGAGTTATCGTACTGATGACCTAAAGTGCTCATGTCCTGACCTCTTTTAAAGTCGATACATTAAAAACAGATGAAAAAAAATCCCCTCCGCGTCGTTAAACCCGACGAGGAAGGGATTGATTCGTAAATCGCTTATTGGGGCGAATTATCGCCGGTAATGCATACGGGTTCAAGTGAGTATAGCATTCTGCCGGATGACGGCTGCGCTTATCCGGCCTACATTCGTAGGCCCGGTAAGCGCAGCGCCACCGGGCATCAGCGGCTACTCGTCTTCCAGGTAAGTGTACCCGTACAGACCCGCTTCAAACTCTTCCAGGAACTGCTGCTGGAGCGCATCGTCCAGCCCGGTGTTTTTCACCTGGTCGCGGAACTGGGTGAGCAGTTTTTTCGGATCCAGCTGAACGTATTCCAGCATGTCCGCCACGGTGTCCCCTTCATCGGACAGCTCGATTTCCACGTTGCCGTCAGGGAACACGAACACGTCCACCGCTTCGGTATCACCGAACAGGTTGTGCATGTTACCGAGGATCTCCTGATACGCGCCGACCATAAAGAAGCCCAGCATCGGCGGGTTCTCCGGGTCGTATTCCGGCATTGGCATCGTCGTTGCGATACCGTCGCCGTCGACGTAGTGGTCGATGGCACCGTCGGAGTCACAGGTGATGTCCAGCAGCACCGCACGGCGTTCCGGCGCGTGGTTCAGCCCTTCCAGCGGCAGAACCGGGAACAGCTGGTCGATACCCCAGGCATCCGGCATCGACTGGAACAGCGAGAAGTTGACGTAAATCTTATCCGCCATACGCTCCTGCAGCTCGTCGATAATCGGACGGTGCGCGCGGTTGCTCGGGTCGAGCTGCTTCTGCACTTCATGGCACATGTTCAGGTAGAGCTGCTCCGCCCACGCGCGCTCCTGCAGGCTGAAGGTGCCTGAAGAATAACCCACGTGAATGTCATGCAGATCCATCTGGCTGTCGTGCAGCCATTCGCGCAGGGAACGACGCGTGCCCGGCTCGTGCATTTCCTGCCAGGTTTCCCACATGCTTTGCAGGGAACGCGGGGCATCGTCTGCCGGAGGCGTTGCCTCGGAGATTTCGCTACGCTCCACGCCGATGATGTTAGAGACCAGCACCGTATGGTGCGCGGTGACCGCGCGACCGGATTCGGTGATCACCGTCGGGTGCGGCAGGCCGTTTTCTTCACAGGCATCGCCGATCGCCCAGATGATGTTGTTCGCGTATTCGTTCAGGCCGTAGTTTACAGAGCAGTCAGACTGCGAGCGGGTCCCTTCGTAGTCCACGCCGAGGCCGCCGCCCACGTCGAAGCACTGAATATTCACGCCAAGCTTGTGCAGCTCGACGTAGAAACGCGCGGATTCACGCACGCCGGTGGCGATGTCGCGAATATTGGCCATCTGCGAACCGAGGTGGAAGTGCAGCAGCTGAATGCTGTCCAGACGACCGCGCTCGCGCAGGATTTCCACCAGCTGCAGCACCTGGTTTGCCGCCAGGCCAAACTTGGATTTTTCACCGCCGGAGGACTGCCATTTACCGGAACCTTGTGACGCCAGACGCGCACGCACGCCAAGGCGCGGCACCACGTTCAGACGCTCGGCCTCTTCCAGCACGATGGCGATTTCGGTCATCTTTTCGATAACCAGATAGACCTTGTGGCCCATCTTCTCGCCAATCAGCGCCAGACGAATGTATTCACGGTCTTTATAGCCGTTACAGACGATCACTGAACGGGTCATGCCCGCATGCGCCAGAACCGCCATCAGCTCCGCTTTGGAACCTGCTTCCAGACCCAGCGGCTCGCCGGAGTGGATCAGGGATTCAATCACGCGGCGGTGCTGGTTCACCTTGATCGGGTAAACCAGGAAGTAGTCGCCTTTATAGCCGTAGGATTCACGCGCGCGTTTGAACGCGGCGTTAATAGAACGCAGGCGATGTTGCAGGATCTGCGGGAAGCAGAACAGTGCAGGCAAACGCTGGCCCTGAGCCTCACGGGCTTTCACCAGTTTCGCGAGATCCACGCGCGCTTCAGGGACGTCCGGATCCGGGCAGACGCTAATGTGGCCCAGTTCGTTAACGTCGTAGTAGTTATTGCCCCACCAGGCAATATTGTAAGTGCGCAGCATCTTGCTGGCTTCCTCGGAGCTCATCGCAACCTCCTGCATAGAACGTAGTACACCCTGTTCGCCCGCTGACGAAGGCGAAAAAGAAGACATGTCGTCAGACATAGCGAACCTCAACTCTTTGTAATAAGTGTAAAACAGTTGACTACTATCGCAGCGTTATACGGCGATAACAACCCATAAACGGCTCCGTTTCCCAGCAGAGTATGCTGAAAACCAGACCGTGCGACCGGTTTCTTATTCATATCATTGTAAAACACGTATCCGAACTCTGTATGACAAGGTTCGGCGAAACCACGAGAAAACTCTTGTATTAACAAGAGCGCCCTTGTTCAGTTTTCACAAAGCGTGACCGGCCCTGGAATCCTGAGAAGCGCCGAGATGGGTATAACATCGGCAGGTTTGCAGACTAGAAATGCGGGTTGCGGGAATCAAATACGCGCCAGAACGGCTGCGCTGAATGTGCGGAAAACGATGGTTCATTATCTCGTATCACCTCCACGGCCGCCTCTGTTGAAACGGACCACAAGCCAAAGCTAAAAGTTCACTGCTTAACCCGGCTGGAAGTGGCGACACGATGAGTTCATCGAGCGCTTATTTTATATGAGCCGCGCGCCGCGTTTTATACCGAGAACAGGGGTAAAAAGCAAAAGATAAATGTGCGTGTTGCCGGGGCCGTCAGGAATTATTGCCAGCAGCAATTTCAACCGAGTGAGAGGTTAGTCAAAAAAAACTGGAAATCGGGCGAAGAAGTGACCTAAAATAGCCATCCAGATGTTAATCCATCTATACTGATTAACACTCATACTGCCAGTGTCAAAAACCTGCAGGCCTTGGTAGAATTATCTCCTTTGGCTATTCCACACAGCAGCTTGAGCTAACCAAATTCCTCTTAGGTGAAATAAAACATGGCAAAACACCTGTTTACGTCCGAGTCCGTATCAGAAGGACATCCTGATAAAATTGCTGACCAAATCTCCGATGCGGTGCTGGATGCGATCCTGGCGCAGGATCCTAAAGCGCGCGTAGCGTGCGAAACCTATGTCAAAACCGGCATGGTTCTGGTTGGCGGTGAGATCACCACCAGCGCATGGGTTGATATCGAAGAGATCACCCGTAACACGGTGCGTGAGATCGGCTATGTGCATTCTGATATGGGCTTTGATGCCAACTCCTGCGCGGTTCTGAGCGCGATTGGCAAACAGTCTCCAGACATCAACCAGGGCGTTGACCGTGCCGATCCGCTGGAACAGGGCGCGGGCGACCAGGGCCTGATGTTCGGCTATGCAACCAACGAAACCGACGTGCTGATGCCAGCACCGGTCACCTACGCACACCGTCTGGTGCAGCGTCAGGCTGAAGTTCGTAAAAATGGTACCCTGCCATGGCTGCGCCCGGATGCGAAAAGCCAGGTCACCTTCCAGTATGACGACGGCAAAATCGTTGGGATTGACGCGGTAGTGCTGTCTACCCAGCACTCCGAAGATATCGATCAGAAATCCCTGCAGGAAGCAGTGATGGAAGAGATCATCAAGCCGGTTCTGCCGACCGAATGGCTGAGCTCTGCGACCAAATTCTTCATCAACCCAACCGGTCGCTTCGTTATCGGCGGCCCAATGGGTGACTGCGGTCTGACCGGTCGTAAAATCATCGTTGATACCTACGGCGGCATGGCGCGCCACGGTGGCGGTGCATTCTCCGGTAAAGATCCGTCTAAAGTTGACCGTTCTGCGGCGTACGCTGCACGTTATGTGGCGAAAAACATCGTTGCTGCCGGCCTAGCTGACCGCTGTGAGATCCAGGTTTCCTACGCGATCGGCGTAGCTGAGCCAACCTCCATCATGGTTGAAACCTTCGGTACTGAAAAAGTGCCTTCAGAACAGCTGACGCTGCTGGTGCGCGAGTTCTTCGACCTGCGTCCATACGGCCTGATTCAGATGCTGGATCTGCTGCACCCAATCTACAAAGAAACCGCTGCATACGGTCACTTTGGTCGTGAACATTTCCCATGGGAAAAAACCGACAAAGCCGCCCTGCTGCGTGAAGCTGCCGGTCTGAAGTAATCGACTGACATCTGCGTGATAAAAGGCCAGCCTTCGGGCTGGCCTTTTTTTATTGGTGGCGCCGCAAAGGTGCACATATGGTACCGATTACACCGCACCGGATGCGTCTCGCTTTCAGAATATTCTCTTTGCATGATCGCCTTTCTTCTGCTGTTACATCTCCTTTCAGTTAAGTCTGAAATGTGTTCTTTCGCGATGCATATCACCTCGTTTACCTCTATATTTTCAAAGCTTTAATTATTTTTACGGTTCCGCGTTAGTGTAACCGATTACACCTATGTGATTAATCTCACATATTTTTACGGGTCACTCACCTACCCTTTACATCAATAAAACTGATAACCCAACTGGAGGGCATAATGCCTGACAATAAAAAACAGGGGCGTACGTCCAACAAGGCGATGACATTCTTCGTCTGTTTCCTCGCCGCCCTGGCAGGATTACTTTTTGGCCTGGATATCGGCGTCATTGCCGGTGCATTACCTTTCATCACTGACGAGTTCCAGATCAGCGCTCACACCCAGGAGTGGGTGGTCAGCTCCATGATGTTCGGCGCCGCAGTGGGTGCCGTCGGCAGCGGCTGGCTCTCCTTCAAGCTCGGGCGTAAAAAGAGCCTGATGATCGGCGCGATCCTGTTCGTTGCCGGTTCACTCTTCTCTGCCGCTGCGCCTAACGTTGAGGTCCTGCTGGTTTCCCGCGTGCTGCTCGGTCTGGCCGTGGGCGTGGCGTCCTATACCGCCCCGCTTTACCTGTCTGAAATCGCGCCGGAGAAAATCCGCGGCAGTATGATTTCGATGTATCAGCTCATGATCACCATCGGTATTTTGGGCGCGTATCTTTCCGATACCGCGTTTAGCTACAGCGGCGCATGGCGCTGGATGCTCGGCGTGATCATCATTCCGGCCATTCTGCTGCTGATTGGCGTCTTCTTCCTGCCGGACAGCCCGCGCTGGTTCGCCGCGAAACGTCGATTCCACGATGCCGAACGCGTACTGATGCGCCTGCGCGACACCAGCGCCGAAGCGAAAAACGAGCTGGAAGAGATCCGCGAAAGCCTGAAGGTCAAACAGTCCGGCTGGGCGCTGTTTAAAGAGAAC
This sequence comes from Enterobacter asburiae, assembly GCF_001521715.1. Classification (NCBI taxonomy): domain Bacteria; kingdom Pseudomonadati; phylum Pseudomonadota; class Gammaproteobacteria; order Enterobacterales; family Enterobacteriaceae; genus Enterobacter; species Enterobacter asburiae. The sequence goes on along the minus strand of NZ_CP011863.1, from coordinate 4,308,539 downwards.
AGCAACTTCCGCCGCGCGGTGTTCCTCGGCGTGCTGCTTCAGGTGATGCAGCAGTTCACCGGGATGAACGTCATCATGTATTACGCGCCAAAAATCTTTGAGCTGGCGGGCTATACCAACACCACCGAGCAGATGTGGGGGACCGTCATCGTGGGTCTGACCAACGTGCTGGCGACCTTTATCGCCATCGGTCTGGTGGACCGCTGGGGACGTAAGCCAACCCTGACGCTGGGCTTCCTGGTGATGGCTGCCGGTATGGGTGTCCTCGGTACCATGATGCATGTGGGCATTCACTCACCAACCGCCCAGTACTTTGCGGTCGGCATGCTGCTGATGTTTATCGTCGGGTTTGCGATGAGCGCCGGCCCGCTGATTTGGGTACTGTGCTCTGAGATCCAGCCGCTGAAAGGGCGTGATTTTGGTATCACCTGCTCTACCGCAACCAACTGGATTGCCAACATGATTGTCGGCGCAACGTTCCTGACCATGCTCAATACCCTGGGCAACGCGAACACCTTCTGGGTCTACGCTGGTCTGAACATCTTCTTTATTGTGCTGACTATCTGGCTGGTTCCAGAAACCAAACACGTTTCTCTGGAACATATTGAACGTAACCTGATGAAAGGTCGTCCGCTGCGCGAAATCGGCGCCCACGACTGATCCTCATGCGGGAGGCGCCTCTTGCGCCTCCCCGCTTCGCGCTTTATGCTCTGCCCCTATGAAAGCGCCCCGTCTCCCCATCGCCCTTCAGCAAGCCGTTATGCGCTGCCTGCGGGAAAAACTCGCCCAGGCGAACCTGAACCTCGGTCGCAATTACCCTGAACCTAAGATCGTTTATCAGCAGCGCGGAACCGCGGCGGGTACTGCCTGGCTCGAGCCCTATGAGATCCGCCTTAACCCGGTGCTGATGATGGAAAACCAGCAGGCGTTTATCGAGGAAGTGGTACCGCACGAGCTGGCGCATTTGCTGGTGTGGAAACACTTCGGACGCGTCGCGCCCCACGGAAAAGAGTGGAAGTGGATGATGGAAGCGGTGCTCGGCGTTCCGGCACGCCGTACCCACCAGTTCGAGCTGGAATCGGTGCGCCGCAATACCTTCCCCTACCGCTGCCAGTGTCAGCAGCACCAGCTTACCGTCCGCCGCCATAATCGCGTGGTGCGCGGCGAGGCGACTTACCGCTGCGTCAAATGCGGCGAGCCGCTGGTTGCGGAATAATCATCTGAACTTTCAGGAACTTTCCTGATCTGACTGATTGCATACGGGAACAACATTCGTTACGTTGCGGGCTCGTTTTGACACGGAGTGTAAGATGTCCCGTAATTTTTCTCTCGCGGTCGCCTTTCTGACGACGGCGCTCTCAGGCCATGCTCTGGCCGACGGTATCAACAGTTTTTCCCAGGCTAAGGCAGCAGGCGTGAAGGTGAACGCCGATGTGCCGGGCGATTTCTACTGCGGCTGTAAAATTAACTGGCAGGGTAAAAAAGGGGTCGTTGACCTTGAGTCCTGCGGCTATAAGGTGCGTAAAAACGAAAACCGCGCCAGCCGTATTGAATGGGAGCATGTCGTTCCGGCCTGGCAGTTTGGCCACCAGCGCCAGTGCTGGCAGGATGGCGGACGTAAAAACTGCGCCAAAGATCCGGTTTATCGCCAGATGGAAAGCGATATGCATAACCTGCAGCCTGCCGTAGGTGAAGTGAACGGCGACCGGGGTAATTTCATGTACAGCCAGTGGAACGGTGGCGAAGGCCAGTACGGGCAGTGCGGTATGAAGGTTGATTTTAAAGAGAAAGTCGCCGAGCCCCCTGCCCGCGCGCGCGGCAGTATCGCCCGTACCTACTTCTATATGCGTGACCGTTACGACCTCAACCTCTCCCGCCAGCAGACGCAGCTGTTCAACGCCTGGGACAAGCAGTACCCGGTGACGGAATGGGAATGCCAGCGCGACGAGCGCATCGCCAGAGTCCAGGGGAATCACAACCCTTACGTCCAGCGGGCTTGCCAGGCGCAAAAGAGCTAACCTACACTACGGCCATTCGCTTATATCGCATGACACATGGAATTTCTGACTATGCGCATTCCCCGCATTTACCATCCTGAACTGATTACCGCAGGCCGCGAAATCGCCCTGTCTGATGACGCCGCCAACCACGTTGGCCGCGTGCTGCGCATGGGCGCAGGTCAGGCAATACAGCTGTTCGACGGTTCGAACCAGGTTTTCGACGCGGAAATCACGCGGTCTGATAAAAAAAGCGTACACGTTAACGTCCTGCGTGGCGAAGTGGATGATCGGGAATCACCGCTGCACATCCATCTGGGCCAGGTGATGTCGCGCGGCGAGAAAATGGAGTTCACCATACAGAAATCCATTGAACTGGGTGTAAGCCTCATTACGCCACTTTTTTCTGAGCGCTGTGGCGTTAAACTGGATGCGGAACGTCTGAACAAAAAGATCCAGCAGTGGCAGAAAATTGCCATTGCGGCTTGCGAACAGAGCGGCCGCAATCGTATTCCGGAGATCCGCCCGGCGATGGATCTGGAGGACTGGTGTGCAGAAGAGGAGAGCGGGCTGAAGCTCAATCTTCATCCGCGCGCCAGTGCCAGCATCAATACGTTGCCCCTGCCCGTTGAGCGCGTACGCCTGCTGATTGGCCCCGAAGGCGGCCTGTCGGCGGACGAAATTGCGATGACGGCACGTTACCAGTTTACTGATATTCTGTTGGGACCTCGCGTTCTGCGCACTGAGACAACGGCACTCACGGCCATTACCGCGCTACAGGTACGGTTTGGCGATCTGGGTTGAAGCATTAACGGAGAAGAACATGATCAAGCTCGGCATCGTGATGGACCCCATCGCAAACATTAACATCAAGAAAGATTCCAGCTTCGCCATGCTGCTGGAAGCGCAGCGTCGCGGCTATGAACTCCACTATATGGAGATGAACGATCTTTACCTGATCAACGGTGAAGCGCGCGCGCGCACCCGCATCGTTAACGTCGAGCAAAACTACGACAAATGGTACGAGTTCGGCACCGAGCAGGACATTGCCCTGGCCGATCTCAACGTGATCCTGATGCGTAAAGATCCGCCGTTCGACACCGAATACATCTACAGCACCTACATCCTTGAGCGTGCAGAAGAGAAAGGCACGCTGATCGTCAACAAGCCGCAGAGCCTGCGCGACTGCAACGAGAAGCTCTACACCGCCTGGTTCTCTGACCTGACGCCGGAAACCCTGGTGACCCGCAGCAAAGCGCAGCTGAAGGAATTCTGGCAGAAGCACGGCGATATCATCATGAAGCCGCTGGACGGCATGGGCGGCGCGTCGATTTTCCGCGTGAAAGAGAGCGACCCGAACATTGGCGTGATTGCCGAAACGCTGACCGAACTCGGCACGCGTTACTGCATGGCGCAGAACTATATTCCGGCGATCAAAGACGGCGACAAACGCGTTCTGGTGGTGGATGGCGAACCGGTTCCTTACTGCCTGGCACGTATCCCGCAGGGTGGCGAAACCCGAGGTAATCTGGCCGCCGGTGGCCGCGGCGAGCCGCGCCCGCTGACCGAAAGCGACTGGGAAATTGCCCGCCGCGTTGGCCCGACGCTGAAAGCCAAAGGCCTGATCTTCGTTGGCCTGGATATCATCGGCGATCGTCTTACCGAAGTGAACGTCACCAGCCCGACCTGCATTCGTGAAATTGAAGCGGAATTCCCGATTTCGATCACCGGAATGCTGATGGACGCTATCGAAAAACGTTTACAGAAATAACCTAACAATACTATTAGTGACAGCGCCTGTGTTTGTCCCCATACTGGGCGCTGTCGCTTTTTAAACCAGGAAACAGTACCTCTGACAATGAATTTACAGCATCACTTTCTTATTGCCATGCCTGCTCTCCAGGACCCGATTTTTCGCCGTGCCGTGGTTTATATTTGTGAATACAATGAAGACGGCGCGATGGGTATTATCATCAATAAACCACTGGAAAATCTTCAGGTTGAAGGAATTCTGGACAAGCTGAAAATACCGGCTGAAGCGCGACTGCCGGAAATCCGGCTTGATAAACCGGTGATGCTGGGTGGACCTCTTGCAGAAGATCGCGGCTTTATCCTGCATACGCCGCCGGTATTCTCTTCCAGTATTCGAATTTCGGATAACACCGTCATCACGACCTCGCGTGATGTGCTCGAAACGCTAGGCACCGCAGAGCAGCCTTCTGAAGTGCTGGTGGCGCTGGGCTATTCGTCGTGGGAGAAAGGCCAGCTTGAGCAAGAGATCCTTGATAACGCCTGGCTTACGGCGCCTGCGGACATGAATATCCTGTTTAAAACCCCTATCGCCGATCGCTGGCGTGACGCGGCGAAACTGATTGGCATTGATATCCTGACCATGCCTGGCGTAGCGGGGCACGCCTGATGAGCGGAACGCTTCTGGCCTTCGATTTTGGTACCAAAAGCATTGGCGTCGCCGTGGGTCAGCGCATCACCGGTACCGCGCGTCCGCTTACGGCCCTGAAGGCTAATGACGGCACGCCCGACTGGAATCTTATCGAACGTCTGCTCAAAGAGTGGCAGCCGGATGACGTGATTGTTGGGCTCCCGCTGAACATGGACGGCACAGAACAGCCGCTTACCGCCCGGGCGCGTAAGTTCGCCAATAAAATCCATGGCCGCTTTGGCGTCTCCGTGAAGCTTCACGACGAGCGTCTCAGCACCGTCGAAGCGCGTGCGGGCCTGTTTGAGCACGGCGGCTTCCGTGCGCTCAACAAAGGCAGCGTGGACTCCGCTTCTGCCGTGATTATCCTCGAAAGCTATTTCGACCAGGGCTTTTAACCACAGGGGCCTACAGCCGCCCCTGCGCCCGTCTCTCCGCCAGGCTCTGGTCAAAGTTCTGCATTCCTGCCTGCTGACCGGTTTGAATGATCCCGGGCAGTTGCCACGTTTTCCCTTCGCGAATCAAATTCGCCGCCGCCGCAGTGTTCACCAGCAGTTCATACAACGCGACGCGCCCGCCCTGTAGATCGGGAAGCAGCCTCTGCGCCAGCACCGCCCGCAGGCTGCCGGCCAGCTGGTTACGCACCGGATCTTTCTCCTGCGCCGGGAACGTATCGACCAGCCGTTCAATCGCCTGCGATGCCCCGCGCGTATGCAGCGTCGCCAGCACCAGATGTCCGGTTTCCGCCGCCGTCAGCGCCAGGCGGATCGTTTCGCTGTCGCGCAGCTCCCCCAGCAGAATAACGTCCGGATCCTGGCGTAAGGCGCCGCGCAGCGCTTCAGCAAATGACGGGCTGTGCTGGCCTATCTCCCGCTGCTGGATCAGGCAACGCTCGCTCTGGTAGATAAACTCCACCGGATCTTCAAGCGTGAGGATATGGCCGTCAGCATGGTGGTTGAGAAAATCGACCATCGCCGCCAGCGTAGTGGATTTGCCGCTGCCGGTCGCCCCCGTGACCAGAATCAGCCCGGCGTCATTGGACAACAGTTCCGGGATCGCCCGCGGCGCGCCCAGCGAAGAGAGTTGCGGGCAGGTACGCGGCAACAGCCGCAGCGTCAAAGAGACACCTCTCATCTGCTTAAAGGCACTGCCGCGCAGCCGCTGGTCTCCCGTCACCGTCGCGGCAAAATCCACCTGCCCCTTTGCCCACCATGTTCCCTGCTGCTCATCGTTAAGCCATGCTTTTAATAACGCCCCAACGTCGGGAGGCGGAAAGGGAGCGGGTTCAAGCCGGCCTAATCTGCGCCAGCGCGGTGGTGAATCACTGCACAGGTGTAGATCGGAGACGTTATGCTTTACACTAAGGGCCACAATTTCTTCCACATCCATAGACTACTCCTCGGAAAATGAACGACATTGCGCATAACCTGGCACAGGTCCGGGACAAAATCTCAGCCGCCGCAACGCGCTGCGGCCGTGCTTCAGAAGAAATTACGCTGCTTGCAGTCAGCAAAACCAAGCCTGCGAGCGCCATCGCAGAAGCCATTGATGCAGGCCAGCGGGCGTTTGGTGAAAACTACGTGCAGGAAGGCGTGGATAAAATTCGCTACTTCCAGGAACAGGGGAAGACGAGCCTGCAATGGCACTTTATTGGCCCGCTGCAGTCGAACAAAAGCCGTCTGGTGGCAGAGCACTTCGACTGGTGCCACACCATCGACCGACTGCGTATTGCTACCCGCCTGAATGACCAGCGGCCCGCAGAGATGCCCGCGCTTAACGTGCTGATTCAGGTCAACATCAGCGACGAAAACAGCAAGTCCGGAATTGCGCTGAGCGAACTGGACGCGCTGGCCGCAGACGTGGCCGCCCTTCCGCGCATAACCCTGCGTGGGCTGATGGCCATTCCGGCGCCTGAGTCAAGTTATGAAAGGCAGTTTGCCGTGGCACAGCAAATGGCTGTAGCATTTGAGGCGCTTAAAGCGCGCTATAACACGGTAGACACGCTTTCCCTGGGCATGTCGGATGATATGGAAGCCGCCATCGCGGCAGGCAGCACTATGGTGCGCATCGGTACGGCAATTTTCGGTGCGCGCGACTACTCAAAATAATAAGGAAACCTGAGGAACGCCATGAAGACGTTGACTTTCCTGCTCTCAACAGTGCTTGAGCTGTATACGATGGCGCTTTTGCTGCGCGTCTGGATGCAGTGGGCCCGCTGTGATTTTTACAATCCGTTCTCGCAGTTTGTCGTGAAAATCACGCAACCTGTTGTCGGACCGCTGCGCCGCATTATCCCGGCGATGGGTCCCATCGACAGTTCGTCTCTGCTGGTGGCATTTATTCTGAGCGTTATCAAAGCGATCGTGCTGTTTATGGTCATCACCTTCCAGCCGATTATCTGGATTGCCGCGGTCCTGATTCTGGTCAAAACCGTCGGCCTGCTGATTTTCTGGGTGCTGCTGGTCATGGCCATCATGAGCTGGGTAAGCCAGGGCCGTAGTCCGGTAGAATATGCGCTGATCCAACTGGCCGAGCCGCTGCTGCGCCCGATTCGCAACCTGCTGCCTTCGATGGGCGGTATTGATTTTTCCCCGATGATCCTGGTTCTGCTGCTCTATGTGGTCAACATGGGGATCGCTGAGCTGTTACAGTCCACGGGCAATATGCTGCTGCCGGGGCTGTGGATGGCGCTATGAGTGCCGTAAGCACCTGCGCTGACGGGCTGGTTTTGCGGCTGTATATTCAGCCAAAAGCCAGCCGTGACAGTATTGTTGGGCTGCATGGCGACGAGTTAAAAGTCGCCATCACCGCCCCGCCGGTTGACGGCCAGGCGAACGCGCATCTGACCAAATATCTGGCAAAACAGTTTCGCGTCGCCAAAAGCCAGGTCATCATTGAAAAAGGTGAACTGGGTCGACATAAACAGGTAAAAATCCTTAATCCGCAATCTATCCCGACGGAAGTCGCGGCTCTGAAAGAACAGGACTAAACCATGCAGAAAGTTGTTCTCGCGACCGGCAACGCCGGTAAAGTGCGCGAGCTGGCCTCGCTATTAAATGATTTTGGGCTGAACGTGGTCGCCCAGACCGATCTTGGCGTGGAGTCCGCCGAAGAGACGGGGCTGACGTTTATCGAAAACGCGATCCTGAAAGCGCGCCACGCCGCGCAGATTACCGGCCTGCCAGCAATTGCCGACGACTCCGGCCTGGCCGTGGACTTCCTGGGCGGTGCACCGGGGATTTACTCTGCGCGCTATTCCGGCGTGGACGCCACCGACCAGCAGAATCTGGAAAAGCTGCTTGTCGCCCTGAAAGACGTACCGGACGAACAGCGCACCGCGCAGTTCCACTGCGTGCTGGTCTATATGCGCCACGCGGAAGACCCGACGCCGATCGTCTGTCACGGCAGCTGGCCGGGCGTGATAACCCGTGAAGCGGCTGGCAACGGCGGCTTTGGCTACGACCCGATTTTCTTTGTCCCGACCGAGGGCAAAACCGCTGCGGAACTGACCCGCGAAGAGAAAAGCGCGATATCCCACCGAGGACGCGCGCTGAAACTGTTACTGGAAGCACTGCGTAATGGCTAATTTGCCGCCTCTGAGTCTTTATATTCACATCCCGTGGTGCGTGCAGAAATGCCCATACTGCGATTTCAACTCTCACGCGCTGAAGGGCGAGGTGCCGCATGATGACTACGTTGCGCATCTGCTGGCCGACCTGGACGCCGATGTCGCTTACGCACAGGGACGTGAAGTTAAGACCATTTTCATTGGTGGCGGTACGCCGAGCCTGCTGTCCGGCCCGGCGATGCAGACGCTGCTGGACGGCGTGCGCGCGCGCCTGAACCTGGCGGCGGATGCGGAAATTACGATGGAAGCCAACCCCGGCACCGTTGAGGCCGACCGTTTCGTCGAGTATCAGCGCGCGGGCGTGAACCGCATCTCCATCGGCGTCCAGAGCTTTAGCGAACCGAAGCTAAAACGTCTGGGGCGCATTCACGGCCCGGAAGAGGCGAAGCGCGCGGCAAACCTGGCGACCGGGCTGGGCCTTCGCAGCTTTAACCTGGATTTGATGCACGGCCTGCCGGATCAGTCGCTGGAAGAGGCGCTGGACGACCTGCGCCAGGCGATCGAACTGAACCCGCCGCACCTGTCGTGGTATCAGCTCACCATCGAGCCAAACACGCTGTTCGGTTCCCGCCCGCCGGTGCTGCCGGACGACGACGCGCTGTGGGATATCTTCGAGCAGGGTCACAGGCTTCTAACCGCTGCGGGCTATCAGCAGTATGAAACGTCCGCGTACGCGAAGCCGGGCTATCAGTGCCAGCACAACCTGAACTACTGGCGCTTTGGCGACTACCTGGGAATTGGCTGCGGCGCGCACGGCAAGGTGACCTTCCCGGACGGGCGCATTCTGCGCACCGCCAAAACCCGCCACCCGCGTGGATACATGGAAGGCCGCTACCTGGAGCGTCAGCACGACGTTGAGGCGGCGGATAAGCCGTTTGAGTTCTTTATGAACCGCTTCCGTCTGCTGGAAGCCGCGCCGCGCGCGGAATTTGCGCGTTACACCGGGCTGCCGGAGTCGGTGATTCGTCCACAGATTGACGAGGCGCTGGCGCAGAGGTATCTCACCGAGAGTGAGGAATACTGGCAGATCACCGAGCACGGCAAGCTGTTCTTAAATTCCCTTCTTGAGCTGTTCCTCGCCGAAGAATCCTGAAGGCTGATTCAGGATTTTGCATCCCGCTCTGCCGGCTGAGGAAAAGGCTGGCAGAGTGTGGGGATGGAAAAATCAAAACAACTCCGCAAAGAAATGACGCCCGAAGAATTACGCCTCTGGTATTTGCTCAGAGGTCGTCGTTTCTTTGGGTATAAGTTTCGCCGTCAGATGCCGATTGGGGCCTATATCGTCGATTTTGCCTGCTTTAAGGCGAAACTGATCGTTGAGCTGGATGGGGGACAACATCAGGGTGAAGAGGACTATGATTCACGTCGTACCGCGTTTTTGAATACGAACGGATGGGAAGTCGTAAGGTTCTGGAATAATGAATTCAGGGCTAATGAGGAGGTGGTATTGATGGCTATTCTGCAGCGACTGCAATGCCTGATGCCCTCACCCTAACCCTCTCCCACAGGGAGAGGGAACGATTACACCCTCTCCCATGGGGAGAGGGCCGGGGTGAGGGGCCCAGCGCGCAGAGATCTTACTTAAGCGTCCCCACCAGCGCCTTCCGGCTATCTTCCAGCGACACCACGCGTTTACACACGTCCTTGCCGAACTGCTGGAAATCATCTTCCTGGTTCTTCCACTCGTTCTGAATGGAGGTCTGCAAGCCGCCCAGACTGCCCAGCACGCCCTGCAGCGGGTTACCGCCGCCTTTCAGCACGGCTTTCGCCCCCATCTCGTTGATGCTGTCCTGCAGGATGCCGCCCATCGCCTCATTCACCAGCTGCTGCCCGTCAGCGCGGACCTGATCGATCGCCTTGTAGTGGAACGTCAGGCCGTCGGTGCGCGTCTCGATAATGCGGTTCATCTGCTCTTTAAGCTGCTTATCGAGCTTCGTCAGGCGGGTGCGCATGTTGCTGCTCTCACCCACTTCTTTAGTAATGATCTTATCCAGCGCGACGCGGCTTTTCTCAACGCGGGTCAGCGCGCCGTCGTTAATCCACGGCAGTGCGGTACGCAGCTCAGCCTGGTAATCCTTCGCCTGCTCGCGCTGCGCGGCAGTCAGGTTTTGCGGCTTGCCGTTAAACGTCACGTTACCATCCGGCGTAATCACCAGATTGCCGTTCTCGCCTTTGACCTGCACGGTTTGCGGGCTTAACACCACGTCATCACGCGGGGTGACGCTACATTGATAATCCGCATGGGCGGTGAATCCGGTTGCCATCAAAGCAACAGCCAGTAACGTTTTGCGCATCTTAAACACTCCCTCAGACAAAATGGGCCAGCTAATGCTGGCCCCTTACTGCTTTATTAGTCCCACCAAACGTCGAAAAGTTCGCTGACGCGGACATCTTCGAGCTTGTGGTCTTCAAGCCATTTACGTACCAGCGCCTGATGTTCTTCGGTGCATTTACCCACTTCCTGGGTGCAGATCAGACCTTCCCAGGCCAGGTAACCGCTACCGTCGAAGGCCAGCTTGTTTGGCTCAATCACGTCATTGATGAACGCATCCACGTCCCGATCGATCTGTTCTACACTGGTTCCTTCCGGGAAACGCCACGCAACGGAGAAGCCCACTTCCTGGAATTCTTCGATGTGCATCTTTTTACGCAGACGACGGCTACGATTCTTTGCCATTATTTCACCCTCTCGAACATTAAGTCCCATACACCGTGACCAAGACGATGGCCACGCTGTTCAAATTTCGTTACCGGACGCGATTCCGGACGCGGTACATAGTCGTTACTCTCAGACAGGTTTTTATACCCGTCCAGCGACGACATCACTTCCAGCATATGTTCCGCATACGGTTCCCAATCGGTCGCCATATGGAAGACACCGCCCAGCTTCAGCTTACTTTTCACCAGCTCGGCAAACGGTGCCTGAACGATACGGCGTTTATTATGACGTGCTTTGTGCCACGGGTCAGGGAAAAAGAGCTGAACCATGGTTAAAGAATTGTCAGGAATCATTTTATGCAGCACTTCCACCGCGTCGTGACACATCACGCGCAGGTTCTCAACACCCTCTTCATGGGCCGTTGCCAGGCATGCCCCCACGCCCGGAGAGTGAACTTCGATACCGAGGAAGTTCTGCTCCGGTCGCGCTTTCGCCATGGTCACCAGCGAGGTGCCCATACCAAAACCGATCTCCAGCGTGACGGGTGCTTCGCGGCCAAACAGCTCGGTAAAGTCCAGAGGCTGCTCGCTGAACTCAACGCCCATCACCGGCCAGTAGTTGTCCAGCGCATGTTGCTGCCCTTTTGTCAGGCGACCCTGACGGCGGACAAAGCTGCGAATACGGCGCAGCGGGCGACCGTTTTCATCAAATTCCGGTGAAATGACGTCGTTTTTCATAAAAGAGTTGTCTGCTTGTGAGAATGTTCGGGAAACGGGCATTATCCAAAGTTAAGGCTTCTATGCAAGCATGGGAAAGATCCGGTTTACAGCAGATTGACGCTGTGCTGCAATCTGCGTCCCTGATTATGCGAATCGATGACCATGCAAGCCTCTCAATTTTCAGCCCAGGTGCTGGACTGGTACGACAAATACGGGCGTAAAACCCTGCCCTGGCAAATTGAAAAAACGCCTTACAAAGTATGGCTCTCCGAGGTGATGTTGCAACAAACGCAGGTCGCCACGGTCATTCCTTACTTCGAGCGTTTTATGGCGCGCTTCCCGACGGTGACCGATCTGGCCAACGCCCCGCTGGACGAGGTCCTTCATCTGTGGACCGGTCTTGGCTATTACGCCCGCGCGCGTAACCTTCACAAGGCCGCACAGCAGGTCGCGACGCGCCACAACGGGAAATTCCCGGAAACCTTCGATGAGGTGGCCGATCTTCCCGGCGTAGGACGTTCAACCGCAGGCGCCATTCTCTCCCTGTCTTTAGGCAAGCATTTCCCGATCCTCGACGGCAACGTGAAGCGCGTGCTGGCACGCTGCTACGCCGTCGACGGCTGGCCGGGGAAGAAGGACGTTGAAAAACGTCTTTGGGAAATAAGTGAAGCGGTCACCCCGTCCAACGGCGTCGAGCGTTTCAACCAGGCGATGATGGATCTCGGCGCGATGGTCTGCACGCGCTCAAAACCAAAATGCGAACTCTGCCCGGTGAATAATCTCTGCGTGGCGTATGCCAACCATTCGTGGGCGCAATATCCGGGTAAGAAACCCAAACAGACGCTGCCGGAGCGCACCGGCTATATGCTGCTGATGCAGCACGGCGACGAGGTATTCCTCGCCCAGCGTCCACCGAGCGGCCTGTGGGGTGGTCTATACTGCTTCCCACAGTTTGAAAATGAAGACTTGCTGCGTGAATGGCTTAAACAGCGCGGGATTGCTGCCGATAACCTGACGCAGCTGACCGCGTTTCGCCATACGTTCAGCCATTTCCACCTGGATATTGTCCCCATGTGGCTTCCCGTGTCGTCATTTGTCTCGTGCATGGATGAAGGCACCGCTCTCTGGTATAACTTAGCGCAACCGCCATCAGTCGGACTGGCGGCTCCCGTGGAGCGCCTGTTACAGCAATTACGTGCCGGTGCAATGGTTTAGCATCGACAAGAAAAAGAGGAATGAGTATGGCCAGAACGATTTTTTGTACTTTCCTGCAGCGTGACGCTGAAGGCCAGGATTTCCAGCTTTATCCGGGCGACCTGGGTAAACGCATCTACAATGAAATCTCCAAAGAAGCCTGGGGACAGTGGCAGAAAAAGCAGACCATGCTGATCAACGAGAAAAAACTCAGCATGATGAACCCGGAGCACCGCAAGCTGCTGGAGCAGGAGATGGTGAGCTTCCTGTTCGAAGGTAAAGACGTGCACATCGAAGGCTATACGCCACCGGAAAAATAACAGCGTGCGGGGGAAACCCCGCCGTTAAAGCAAACACAACACGCACTCCCGGAATGATGAAAAAACTTTTAGCGCTAGCCCTTGTTGCGCCGTTGCTTGTCTCGTGTTCGTCAAAAAAAGGCGAAGATTACAACGAAGCCTGGATCAAGGACACCAACGGTTTTGACATTTTGATGGGGCAGTTTGCCCACAACATCGAGAATATATGGGGATTTAACGAAGTTCTTATTGCCGGACCTAAGGACTACGTTAAGTACACCGACGCCTATCAGACCCGAAGCCACATCAACTTTGATGAGGGTACGATCACGGTTGAGACCATCGCAGGAACCGACCCTGCGGCACGACTCCGTCAGGCGATTATCAAAACCCTGCTGATGGGTGACGATCCGGGATCTATCGATCTCTACTCCGATGCCGACGATATCACGATCTCGAAAGAGCCGTTCCTGTACGGCCAGGTTGTCGATCAGACCGGCCAGCCGATCCGCTGGGAAGGTCGCGCCACGAAATTTGCCGACTACCTACTGCAGACGCGCCTGAAAAGCCGCTCTAACGGTCTGAAGATTATCTACAGCGTCACCATCAACCTCGTCCCGAACCACCTCGACAAGCGTGCGCATAAGTACATTGGGATGGTGCGTCAGGCCTCGCGCAAGTACGGCGTGGATGAGTCGCTGATCCTGGCGATTATGCAGACCGAATCATCGTTCAACCCGTACGCGGTAAGCCGTTCCGACGCCCTGGGGCTGATGCAGGTAGTGCAGCACAGCGCCGGTAAAGACGTCTTCCGCGCGCAGGGGAAATCCGGCACGCCGAGCCGCAGCTATCTGTTCGATCCGCAGAGCAACATTGATACCGGCACGGCCTACCTGGCGATGCTGAACAATGTCTACCTGGGCGGAATTGATAACCCAACGTCGCGCCGCTATGCGGTGATCACCGCCTATAACGGCGGTGCGGGCAGCGTGCTGCGCGTCTTTTCGAATGACAAAGTGCAGGCCGCAAACATCATCAACAGCATGGCGCCGGGGGATGTCTACTCAACCCTCACCACCCGCCACCCGTCTGCGGAATCCCGTCGCTATCTGTATAAGGTGAATACGGCGCAGAAGAACTATCGTCGTCGCTAAAAATCGCCCCCTCACCCTAACCCTCTCCCCAAAAGGGAGAGGGAACGTGAACACCCATACGAAAATGTTATTTGCATCACAATCCAAACTGCAAATTAATGTGGATTGCATTTTTTTGCGGGAGGTAACAAAACATATTGTTGCCAACTGATAGAATTGCATCAAATAACAACCCTGAATGTTCCCAAAACAACATATCTCCCGCTCACTTGTGAGGAAAGTAACATGAACCTTAAGCTGCAGCTTAAAATTTTGTCGTTTCTGCAGTTCTGCCTGTGGGGTAGCTGGCTGACTACACTCGGCTCCTATATGTTTGTAACGCTCAAGTTCGACGGTGCGTCAATCGGTGCCGTTTACAGCTCGCTCGGTATTGCGGCTGTCTTCATGCCAACGCTGCTGGGTATCGTGGCGGATAAATGGTTGAGTGCGAAATGGCTGTACATGCTTTGCCATCTGGTGGGCGCGGGGACGCTGTTTATGGCAGCCCAGGTGACCACGCCGGGGGCGATGTTCATGGTGATCCTGCTTAACTCGCTGGCCTATATGCCAACGCTTGGCCTGATCAACACCATCTCCTACTACCGCCTGAAGTCCGCGGATATGGATATCGTGACCGATTTCCCGCCAATCCGTATCTGGGGCACCATCGGCTTTATCATGGCAATGTGGGGCGTGAGCTTCGCTGGCTTCGAACTGAGCCATATGCAGCTCTATATCGGTGCGGCGCTCTCCGTGGTGCTGGCGATCTTCACCCTGACGCTGCCAACCATTCCGGTTTCTAACCAGCAGAAAAACCAGAGCTGGAGCACCATGCTCGGCCTGGACGCGTTCGCGCTGTTTAAAAACAAACGCATGGCGATCTTCTTTATCTTCTCCATGCTGCTGGGCGCAGAGCTGCAGATCACCAACATGTTCGGCAACACCTTCCTGCACAGCTTCGATAACAACCCGCTGTTCTCCGGCAGCTTTATCGTTGAACATGCGTCGGTGATGATGTCCATCTCTCAGATCTCTGAGACGCTGTTCATTCTGACCATCCCGTTCTTCCTGAGCCGCTACGGCATCAAAAACGTCATGCTGATCAGTATCGCGGCATGGATGCTGCGCTTCGGCCTGTTCGCCTACGGTGACCCGAGCGCGTTCGGCACCGTGCTGCTGGTGCTGTCGATGATCGTTTACGGCTGCGCCTTCGACTTCTTCAACATCTCCGGTTCGGTGTTTGTGGAAAAAGAGGTGAAGCCTGAAATCCGCGCCAGCGCGCAGGGCATGTTCCTGATGATGACCAACGGCTTCGGCTGTATTCTGGGCGGAGTGGTAAGCGGTAAAGTGGTTGAGATGTACACCACCAACGGCATCACCAACTGGCAGCCCGTGTGGCTGATCTTCGCGGCATACTCGCTGGTGCTGTTCTTCGCGTTCATCGCACTGTTCAAGTACAAGCACGTGCGCGAGCCGCACGGTGCACAGCCTATTGCGCATTGATTGTTGTGCCCGGTGGCGCTGCGCTTACCGGGCCTACAAAACCAGACCGTAGGCCGGGTAAGGCGAAGCCGCCACCCGGCTATTTTATTGCAGACAGCACCCACCCCACCGACAGCAAATCCGCGCTGCCGCCCGGGCTCAGATTGCGTTCAATCAATGCCTTATCCATCTTAAGCAGCGCCTCGCGATCCCAGCCGTTAGCCAGTAATTCCCGCGCGTAGCCCTGAACGTAGCGCAGCCCTTCAATGCCGCCGCGCGACACAAGATTGCTGTCCTGATTGACCGCCATCAGGCGCAACAGCAGGCCGTGGAGCGACTGTCCGTTCCACTGCGCCAGCGCCCTACGCGCCGTCGCAAAGCCGCTTTCCGCCTCTCCGCGCGCGCCGGTTAAGCCGTACTGCTGAAACTGCCGCTCGCCCGCCGTCGCCTGTCCGCTGCGCGCGGCCAGCTCCCGCGATACCAGCCCGCTGCAGATGTTACTCACCTCACAGCAGAGGCTGCTTGCGGAGATATTTTTCACACGCCCGGCGGCGAAGCACAGTAAACCCAGGGCAAAAATCCCGCCCTTGTGGGTGTTCACTCCGTTCGTCGCGGCGTACATCGCCTGCTCGCAGGCCATCCCCATCGGGCGGATAATACGAAGCTGTGCGTCAGCGGGTTTATCCGCATGCGCACTACCCAGCTCGGCAAAACGCGAAAACCACGGCGTAATCGCCGCAATGCTGCGGACGAACAGCGCGTGGTCCATATCGCGATGGGAACCGTTATTGAGCTTGTCCACCAGCCCCGGCTTGGGCGTCAGCTCCAGCTCCTGCCACAGCGCCGCTTCGGCAAGCGCGGGCACGTCAGCCGGACGAGATTTAGTCGCGAGCAAACCAGTCATCGATCGTCTTCTCCACGCGGGAAACTACCGCCTCAACAGGATGCTTTCGCGAACGGGAGCAGGCGTGAGCGGGCTCGTCGCAGATCAGGCAGCGTCTGAGGTTTGCCCCCAGCGACTGACGCCCGACGTGGCCGTACTGAGGGCAGATCACGTCCAGATCCCACAGCCTGCCGAGCGGGTGCGTCTGCTCCAGATCCGCACAGTGCGCTTTGATTTCCGCCGCCGGATGGGCCACGCACCACAGGGCTTCTGGCCCGGTCGGGAGCCACAGCACCTGGCGGTCCAGCACCGGCCAGCGGTTTTCCCACAGCAGCTGGTCGCACATTTGCAGCGCCACGCCCATGGTATTGCGATAGCGCAGGCTGTCTTTGATTTCCCCTGGCGTGACCAGCGTGAGGGAAATCACCGGTTGTTGATAGTGCGCAAGCATGTCAGCCTGGCGCGCTGCGCGGCGCTCTTTCGCCGCCAGCAGTTCATCCAGGCTGACACCCGCCCGCACGGGTGTCGCTAAAGTCACACTTCCTCCTTCACCTGTCGTACGGTGTCGATCACGCTGCCGTCGCGGTAGCGGATCACCCCGACGATTTTGTCGGTAAATTCAATCGGTTTCGGTACGCCCGTCAGGGAAATCGCCCGCTCGTAAAGCGCGCTGATATCCACAACTTTGAGCCCGGCTTCCAGCAGCCGCTCGCGGATCTCCGGGCGCGCCGGGTTGACCGCAATGCCGTGGTCGGTGACCAGCACGTCGATGCTTTCGCCCGGCGTGAGGCGCGTGGTGACGCGCTTCACTACCGTTGGAATGCGGCTGCGCAGCAGCGGCGCGACGACGATGGTCAGGTTTGCCGCGGCGGCCACGTCGCAGTGTCCGCCGGACGCCCCGCGCATCACGCCGTCGGAGCCGGTGATAACGTTGACGTTGAAATCAACGTCGATTTCCAGCGCGCTGAGGATCACCACGTCGAGCTGGTCGCAGCTTGCCGCCTTGCTGCCAGGGTTGGCGTAAACGTTGGTGGAGATCTCCACGTGGTTCGGGTTGCGCGCCAGCGAGGCCGCCGCCTGGTCGTCAAAGCACTGGGTATCGAGCAGCTTTTCGATGAGCCCCTTCTCGTGCAGATCCACCAGGCTGCCGGTGATGCCGCCAAGCGCAAAGCGCGCCTTCACGCCGCTGCGCTCCATCTTCTCTTCCATAAAGCGCGTGCAGGCGGTCGCCGCCGCGCCGGAGCCGGTCTGCATCGAGAAGCCAGGTTTGAAGTAGCCGGAGTGTTCAATGACGTCCGCCGCATAGCGGGCGATCATCAGCTCGCGCGGGTTGCTGGTGACGCGCGCCGCGCCAACGCTGATTTTCGCCGGGTCGCCAACGCTTTCAACCAGCACGATGTAGTCCACCTGGTCCTGCACCAGGCTGGCGGGCATATTGGGGAACGGCACCAGTTCTTCCGTCAGCAGCACCACCTTGCGGGCAAAGTGCGCGTCCACCATCGCATAACCCAGGGATCCGCAGCACGATTTACCGTGCGTGCCGTTGGCGTTGCCAAACTCATCGCTGCACGGCACGCCGAGAAACGCCACGTCGATGTTCAGCTCGCCGTCCTGGAGCAGCTTCACGCGCCCGCCGTGGGAGTGGATTTGCACCGGCTCGTCCATCAGCCCGTGGGAGATGGCATCCGCCAGCCTGCCGCGCATGCCCGAGGTGTATATCCGGGTGATGACGCCGCTTTCGATATGCTCGATCAGCGCGTCGTTGCAGGTCATCAGCGAGCTGGAGGCTAGCGTTAAGTTTTTAAAACCCATTCGCGCCAGCAGCGCCACGACGGTGTTGATCACCCGGTCGCCTTCGCGAAACGCGTGGTGGAAGGAGATGGTCATCCCGTCCTGCAGGCCGCAACGCTTAACCGCCTCTTCAACAGAGGCGCAGAGCTTGCGGCTGTGCTTCGCGTCGCTGTCCGCCAGCCACGGCGTGGCGCTGTGGGCGGTATCAAAGGGTTTGAAGTCCCGCAGATGGGGAAAATTCACGTGAAGAAGTTCTGTCTGATTCATTATTTTATCCTTACCGACGCACGCCGGAGGCCGCCGCGCGCTCCAGCACCACCTGCGCGTGGTTAATAATCGGTGCATCCACCATTTTGCCGTTGAGCGACACCACGCCCAGGCCGTTACGCTCGCCCTCTTCTGCCGCCTCAATCACCCTTTTGGCGTGATCCACCTCATCCTGCGTCGGGGCGTAGGCGTTGTGCAGCAGGTCAATCTGGCGCGGGTTAATCAGCGATTTGCCGTTAAAGCCCATCTTGCGGATCAAATCGACCTCGCGCAGGAACCCTGCCTCGTCGTTAACGTCTGACCACACCACGTCGAAGGCGTCGATGCCCGCCGCGCGGGCGGCGTGCAGCACGGCGCAGCGGGCGTAGAACAGCTCGGTGCCGTCGCCGCGCTCGGTCTGCATGTCCATCACGTAGTCAAAGGCGGCCAGCGCAATCCCGATGAGGCGCGGAGAGCTGCGGGCAATCGCCACGGCGTTGATGACGCCAATGGCCGATTCAATCGCCGCCATCACGCGGGTGGAGCCGACCTCGCGGCCGCACTCGCTTTCGATACGTTCGAGGTGGCCTTCCAGCTCGTAGATATCGTCCGGCGTGTCGGTTTTCGGCAGGCGGATCACGTCCACGCCGGCCCGCACGGCGGCCTCCAGATCCAGCAGGCCAAACGGCGTGCTGAGCGGGTTAATGCGCACCACGGTTTCAATATCCTGATACATCGGGTGCTGCAGCGCGTGGAACACCAGCATGCGCGCGGTATCCTTCTCGCGCAGGGCGACGGCGTCCTCAAGATCAAACATGATGGAGTCGGGACGGTAGATAAAGGCGGTTGAGAGCATGGCGGCGTTGGCGCCCGGCAGGAACAGCATACTGCGGCGGAGTTTGCTCATTTCAGCGCCCCCCAGTTGATGGCCTGTTCATCGGCGGCACGCATCAGCGCGCTTTGCAGGCGGGCGCGGATAACACAGTCCAGCGCCCCTTTGTCTTCAATAATGATTAATCCCTGGTGCACGTTCATGGCGCGCAACGTGTCGTTGACCACCTGGCGAATCTGCTCGCCAAACTGCTTAATCACTTCACTGTGGATGACTATCTCCAGCTCGCCGTGAGCGGGAGCGATTTTCACCATCAGGTCGCTGGACTCCTGCGTTCCGGCCAGCGCCTCCCTTACAATTTTCATGATAAATTCCTGGTAGTTAAGCGACTTCCGCACTCGCACGGTAATGCGTTTCGAGATGCGCGAAGGTGGAGTCCGGGACAATCTCCCGGATCCGGGAAAACTGCTGTGTCTTCAGTAAGCGGCGCACTTCGGACGCTGAAATAGCGTTGCCGGTGGCCTTGATGCGCGGCATTTCCACCACCTCGATATGCGAGGCCAGCAGGTCGTGCAGCGTCTGGTTGTACTGGCGGGTGATATCGCAAAACGGCTCCGAGCCGATGAAGCGGTGCGTAATGCCCAGCGCCGGGGCAATAAAGTCCCGGAAGATCAGCACGTCGATCTCGCTCCACGCCTGCTGCACTTTGCCGGTCTCCTTCAGGAAGTAGGCCGGGAAGGTGGCGCGGGAGATGATGTACTGCGAGCCTTCATGCACTACCACGTTCGGCAGATGCGCCACGCCCGCGCGCACCATCTCGAGGCGCGCGCTGAACGGGAAGAACGAGGCGTCTTCACGCACCACGAACAGGTGCAGGGCGTCGCACCGCTGCGCCGCCTGCTCAACCAGATGGCGGTGGCCGAGGGTGAACGGATTGGCGTTCATCACTATCGCGCCAATGTTCTCCCCGCACTTGCGCTTCGCGCGCAGGGAACGGCAGTAGCGTTCGATCCCCTGCGGGGTGTTCTCCATCAGCACCGCGTTGTTCCCGCTCTGGGCAATCGGCCAGAAGCCGCTGCGGGCAAAGCGCTCCCGGTTGCACGGACGGGTGCAGAGGAAGAGATGAAAATGGCCGCACTCCAGCGCCGCATTTTCCACCTCTGCAAGCAGCCGCGCGCTGAGGTTCTCGCCGCGAAGCTGCTCGTTAACCGCCACGCATTTAATGACGTTGGCAGCAAGCCCTGCGCAACCCACCAGCTGCGAGCCGGACCAGGCTTCGACAAACAGCGTGATGTCGTTGTCCAGGCCAAGGCCGCTGTCTGCCAGCAGGTAGCGGATCTGGCTTAAGCGTTCCGGGTGTTTCGCCACGACGGTGTGGCGAAAATCGATGGGTTGCGAGTGCATGCTGCCGCCTTACTTAATGTGCTGCCGCAAGCCCGACGGCTGGCGCTTCCACGATCACGTTGCTCAGATGACCGATATGCTCGATCTCCACCTCAATGCGATCCCCTTCCTTCATAAATAGCGGCGGATTGCGCTTTTTACCCACCCCGCCCGGAGATCCGGTGATGATCACGTCGCCCGGGCTGAGGCGGGTGAAAGTGCTGATGTACTCGATCAGCTCCGCAACCTTGTGGATCATGCTGCTGGTGTTGTCTTCCTGCACCATGCGGCCGTTCAGCCAGGTGCGGATCGCCAGCTGGTGCGGATCCGGGATCTCGTCCGCCGTCGCCATCCACGGCCCAAACGCGCCGGTTTTGCGCCAGTTTTTACCGGCGGTAAACCAGGTGTGCTGCCAGTCGCGGGCGGAGCCGTCCATGTAGCAGCTGTAGCCCGCCACGTGGCGCAGGGCGTCATCGCGGCTGATGTTCTCCCCGCCTTTACCGATAATCACCGCCAGCTCGCCTTCGTAGTCGAATTCGCTGGAGTGGCGCGGCTTCAGCACCGGCTCGTTGTGGCCGGTCTGTGAATCGGGGAAGCGGACAAACAGCGTCGGCGCCGGGTTATGCTGGTCAAACTCCTTGCGCTTGTCGGCGTAGTTCATGCCCACGCAGAGGATCTTTTCCGGCTGCTCGATCACCGGTAAGAAGGTGATGGCGCTCATCGGCACGTCCACGGCGTCGTTCAGGTAGCGGGTGGCCTGCGCCAGCCCGTTGCCCTGCAGCAGCGCCTTAAGGTCGCTGTAGCGGTCGCCGAGACGGCGGCCTAAATCAATCACGCCGTCGGCCTGGACGATGCCGTAGCTGCGTTTTCCCTGGTATAAAAAGCTTGCGAGTTTCATTGTTCTTTCCTGAAAACTTAAACGAGGAAGTTGCCCAGAATCAGCAGTGAGACAGAGACGTTAATCGCCCCGCCGATACGGGTAGCAATCTGGGCGAACGGCATCAGGCTCATGCGGTTGCCTGCGGTCAGGATCGCCACGTCGCCGGTACCGCCCTGGCCGCTCTGGCAGCAGGAGACGATGGCGACATCAATCGGGTGCATACCAATCTTTTTGCCGACGAAGAAGCCGGTGGCGACCAGTGCAGAAACGGTGCTGACAATCACCAGCAGGTTGCTGACGGTGAACGCCGCCACCAGTTCATGCCACGGGGTGATAGCCACGCCGACGGCGAAGAGGATTGGATAGGTCACGGAGGTCTGGAAGAATTTGTACACCACCTGAGAGCCTTCCAGCAGGCGCGGAGAGGCGCCGTTGCAGAGCTTCACCAGTACCGCCATAAACAGCATGCCGACCGGTGCGGGCAGGCCAATCAGCTTGTGGCCAAGCATTCCCAGCATGTAGAGCAGCACCGCCAGCAGCGCGCCGGAGGCGATAGTGGTGACGTCCGCTTTGCCGGAAAACGCAGGCTGAGAGACCGTAGCATCGGCATTCGCGCGGTTAGGCATCAGCTGACCTTCACCGGTCAGGTGCGGGAAGCGTTTACCGAGCTGGTTCAGGCAGCCGGAGATGATGATTGCCGTCAGACCGCCGAGCATTACCATCGGCAGCACGCGGCCGAGCGCCACGCCCTGGTCCATGTGCAGCAGGGTGGCATAGCCGATGGAAAGCGGGATCGCCCCTTCCCCGACGCCGCCCGCCATAATCGGCAGAATGATAAAGAAGAAGATCTGGAACGGCTCAAGACCCAGCGCCAGGCCCACGCCCATCCCCACCAGCATGCCGACGATTTCGCCGCACAGCATCGGGAAGAAGATGCGCAGGAAGCCCTGAATCAGCACCGTGCGGTTCATGCTCATGATGCTGCCGACGATAATGCAGCAGATGTAGAGATAGAGAATGTTGGTGGATTTGTAGAACTTGGTGGTGGACTCGACCACCACGTCCGGCAGCAGGCCATAATAGACCAGCGCGGAAGGGATAAAGGTGGCGCAAATCGCCGCCGCGCCGAGCTTGCCGACAATCGGAAGGCGTTTGCCAAACTCGCCGCAGGCAAAGCCGAAGAAGGCCAGCGTTGCCACCATGACCACGATATCGCTCGGCAGTTTTCCGCCCAGGCAATCAATAGCAATCAGCGCGCCCGCCAGAACGAACAGCGGCAGAGGAATAATCCCAACTTTCCAGGTATCCATAATATGCCACCAGCGCTCTTTGAGCGAAGGTCGCTGAATTTCAATCGGGTCGTGGGTAACAGAGAAAGAATCGTCAGTTGTGCTCATAATAAGCCCCTTGGTTATTTTGTGCATTCAGCTTAGAGTCACAAAGGCTTACTTTATGTGAGGAATGGCATATTAAAAGCGAAGTTTTAATGGCAGCTATGGTTTTAATGGTTTCTTTTATTTAATG
This sequence comes from Enterobacter asburiae, assembly GCF_001521715.1. NCBI lineage: Bacteria > Pseudomonadati > Pseudomonadota > Gammaproteobacteria > Enterobacterales > Enterobacteriaceae > Enterobacter > Enterobacter asburiae. The sequence continues at coordinate 4,285,452 of NZ_CP011863.1, read as the reverse complement.
TGATTTATACCTTATTTATTGTCGTGGTTTTTATGGTTTCTTTTCCGAATTGAACAAACAAATAACATTTGTTCGTGTAGCCCGAAGCACGGTAGCCTTCAGGATAACTCTTTTACAGCGCCCGCTGTGCAAGGGATCACAAGTTTTCGGCAAAGCGGGCGTCAGCGCGAAAAAAGATGATATATTGGCGATCTTTGCTGCTACCTCGCGTGATAGTTATGAAAGTCTCTTTCCAGATTAAGCTGTTTATTTCGCTGGTTGCCTTTTTCTCAGTGCTTTTCGCGCTGCTGGGCGGATATTATTATGCCGACGTCGGGAAACAGCTTTATCAGGAAATGAGTACGCGTGCCAAAATACAGGCTGAAGAGATTGCGCTTATTCCGACATTGCGTAATGAAGTTGAACAAAAGAATATCTCCGCCATCCATGATTTTATGCAGAAGATTTCTGCGCACAGCGACGCCAGCTTTATTGTGATTGGTGGCTTTGTTGAATAAATCGAACTTTTGCTGAGTTGAAGGATCAGATCACGTATCTTCCCGACAACGCAGACCGTTCCGTGGCAAAGCAAAAGTTCAAAATCACCAACTGGCCCACCTACAATAAAGCCCTCATCAACCGTGGCTCCATAACTTTCTGGCTGGATGATGAAGCTATTCAGGCCTGGTATGAGTCAGCAACACCTTCTTCACGAGGCAGACCTCAGCGCTATTCTGACCTTGCCATCACTACTGTGCTGGTCATTAAACGCGTATTCAGGCTGACCCTGCGGGCTGCGCAGGGCTTTATTGATTCCATTTTTTCTCTGATGAACGTTCCGCTACGCTGCCCGGATTACAGCTGTGTCAGCAGGCGGGCAAAGTCGGTTAATGTCAGTTTCAAAACGCCCACCCGGGGTGAAATCGCACACCTGGTAATTGATTCCACCGGGCTGAAGGTCTTCGGTGAAGGCGAGTGGAAAGTCAAAAAGCATGGCCAGGAACGCCGCCGTATCTGGCGTAAGCTGCATCTCGCCGTTGACAGTAAAACACATGAAATCATCTGCGCTGACCTGTCGCTGAACAACGTTACGGACTCAGAGGCCTTCCCCGGGTTAATCCGGCAAACCCACCGGAAAATCAGGTCAGCCGCCGCCGATGGCGCTTACGATACCCGGCTATGTCACGATGAACTGCGGCGTAAGAAAATCAGCGCGCTTATCCCTCCCCGAAAAGGTGCGGGTTACTGGCCCGGTGAATATGCAGACCGTAACCGTGCAGTGGCTAATCAGCGAATGACCGGGAGTAATGCGCGGTGGAAATGGACAACAGATTACAACCGTCGCTCGATAGCGGAAACGGCGATGTACCGGGTAAAACAGCTGTTCGGGGGTTCACTGACGCTGCGTGACTACGATGGTCAGGTTGCGGAGGCTATGGCCCTGGTACGAGCGCTGAACAAAATGACGAAAGCAGGTATGCCTGAAAGCGTGCGTATTGCCTGAAAACACAACCCGCTACGGGGGAGACTTACCCGAAATCTGATTTATTCAACAAAGCCGTGATTGGTGATAATAAAGGGCAGCATCTTTTTCACTCCGTCTTTGCCGACAGAGTGGGCACAACCCTGGTTGGCGGAGACAATGAAGCCGTATTGCAGGGGAAAAGCACCACCACCATTCGCAAAGGCGGGCTGGGCATTTCGCTACGCAGTAAAGCCCCTATCTTCAACGCTGCCGGACAGGTGGTCGGCATCGTTTCGGTAGGCTATCTCACCAGCTACCTTGATACCATTACCGTCAGTAAAGTGGTCAATATCCTGATTGCCGCCGTGCTGCTGCTGATCGCTCTCTTTATCTTCTCCTGGTTCTTTACCCGCAGCATCAAGAAGCAGATCTTCTCCCTTGAGCCGCGCGAGATAGGCCTGCTGGTGCGCCAGCAGAAGGCGATGATGGAGTCTATTTATGAAGGCGTGATTGCCATTGACGATCGGCGGCGGATTGAAGTCATCAACCAGGCGGCGCGCAAGCTGCTGGGTCTGAGCCAGCCGGCCCGCGAGCTGCGCGGACAGCTGATAAGCCAGGTGATCGATCCGGTCCCGTTCTTCGACACGCAGACGATGCTGGCGAAAGATACCCATGACGAGATTTGCCGTTTTAACGATCTCACGGTGATTGCCAGCCGGGTGCACATCATGCTTGAGGGGGCGCTGCAGGGCTGGGTGATTACCTTCCGCGATCGCAACGAGATCGACTCGCTGAGCGCCCAGCTCAGCCAGGTAAAACGCTATGTCGATAACCTGCGCATTATGCGCCACGAGCAGTTAAACAGGATGACCACCCTCTCCGGCCTGCTGCACATGGGCCGCTACGAGGAAGCGATTGGCTACATTCAGGCGCAGTCGGAGCATGCCCAGGAGCTGCTGGACTTTATCTCTTCGCGCTTCAGTTCCCCGACCCTGTGCGGCCTGCTGCTGGGGAAAGCCGCCCGCGCACGGGAGAAAGGCGTCGAGCTGTGTTTCGACCCGGGCTGTCGGCTGGACAAACCCTTCCTGCCCCTTGGGGAGCAAGAGCTGATTTCAATTATTGGCAACCTGCTGGATAACGCCATCGAAGCGACACAGCGGTCGCCGCTTCCCCACGCGCCGGTAGAAGTGCTGATAAAACTCAGCGAACAGGAGCTGATTATTGAAGTCGCCGACCAGGGCGTTGGCATTACACCGGCGATCCGTGACCGGATCTTTGAACGCGGCATCACCACCAAAACGCGCGGCGATCATGGGATTGGCCTGTATCTGATCGAAAGCTACGTCACACAGGCTGGCGGCGCGATAGAAGTTGCCGATAATACCCCGCGCGGCGCCATTTTCTCCTTGTTTATCCCGGCCACGGGAACCGCCCGGCAACTGGAAGACACCGACTATGCAACATGAACTTATCGACGTACTGATTGTTGAAGACGAGAACGAACTGGCGCAACTGCACGCGGAGCTGATAGGCAAACATCCGCGTCTGAGGCTGGTAGGCATTGCCTCGTCGCTGGCTGCGGCCCAGGCAGAGCTTGAAAGCAAACAGCCGCAGCTGATGCTGCTGGATAACTACCTGCCGGACGGCAAAGGTATCTCGCTTATCAATAACCCCATGCTGGCCCGCGCCAACTGCTCGGTGATTTTTATTACTGCCGCCAGCGATATGGACACCTGCAGCCAGGCGATTCGCAACGGCGCGTTCGACTACATCCTCAAACCCGTCTCCTGGAAGCGGCTCAGCCAGTCGCTGGAGCGGTTCGTGCAGTTTGCAGAACAGCAGCGGGTCTGGAAGATTGTCGACCAGCAGAACGTGGATTCGCTGTATCAGCTCCAGGCGAAAAACTACCGCCTGGACAACGGCAGTAAAGGCATTGAGGAAAATACGCTGGCGCGGGTGCAGACGCTGTTCAACGACAAGGCAACGCACTGCTTTACCGTGGATGAGGTGGTGAGCGAAACGGGGTTAAGCAAAACCACCACCCGGCGCTATCTGGAACACTGTGTAGAGGCGGGTTTTCTGACGGTGGAGATGCTGTACGGCAAGATTGGGCATCCGAGGAGGATGTACAAGCGTAGTGCGGTTTGATGAAACGTTCCCTCTCCCTGTGGGAGAGGGTTAGGGTGAGGGCAACAGCCCGCACTATCTTAATACATACCCATACAGCCGCTTAATCCCGTCGGCATCCTTCTCGCTGTAAACCCCCTGCAGCTCCGGCGAGAAGCCCGGCAGCAGGTTGACGCCCTCCTCCAGCGCCAGGAAGTAACGCTGTGCCGCCCCGCCCCAGACCTCACCCGGCACCACGCACAGCACGCCTGGCGGATAGGGCAGCGCCCCTTCGGCAGCAATGCGCCCTGCGGCATCCCGTATGCGAACCAGCTCCACGTCACCGCGAATATAGGCCCGGTTTGCATCCTGCGGGTTCATCACCACCTCCGGCAGGCTCTCCTTGCGGAACATCGCCTTCTGCAGATCCTTTACGTCAAAGCTGACGTAGAGATCGTGCATCTCCTGACACAGCTGGCGGAGGGTGTAATCCCGGTAGCGCACCGGGTATTTCTGGAAGATCGTCGGCAGCACGTCCGCCAGCGGCGTGTCGTCTTCAATATGCTGTTCAAACTGGCCCAGCATCGCCACCAGCTGCGCCAGCTTCTCGCTGCTTTCGGCAGGCGTCAGCAGGAACAGGATCGAGTTGAGGTCGCATTTCTCCGGCACGATGCCGTTTTCGCGCAGGTAGTGCGCCAGAATCGTCGCCGGGATCCCGAAATCCGTGTACTCCCCGGTTTCAGCATCGATACCCGGCGTGGTCAGCAGGAGCTTGCACGGGTCGACAAAGTACTGCTCGCGGGCATAGCCCTCAAACCCGTGCCATTTAGCCCGGGCTCAAAGCTGAAGAAGCGCAGCTCGCTGGCGATGGCGTGAGTCGGATGATCCTGCCACGGCCGGCCCGCCACCACCGGCGGGATAAACGGTTTGATCATATGGCAATTCGCAATGATTGCCTTGCGCGCCTCAATCCCCAGCTCGACGCACTCCGCCCACAGCCTGCGTCCGCTTTCCCCTTCGTGGATCTTGGCATTCACATCCAGCGCGGCGAACAGCGGATAAAACGGGCTGGTGGAGGCGTGCAGCATAAACGCATTGTTCAGCCGCTTGTGCGGGCAGAAACGCGCCTGACCGCGAATGTGGTTATCCTTTTTATGGATCTGCGACGTTTGCGAGAACCCGGCCTGCTGTTTGTGCACCGACTGGGTCACGAAAATCCCCGGATCGTTCTCGTTCAATTCCAGCAAGAGCGGGGACGTTTCCGCCATCATAGGAATAAACTGCTCGTAGCCCACCCATGCGGAGTCAAAGAGGATGTAGTCGCACAGATGACCGATCTTGTCGATCACCTGGCGGGCGTTGTAGATCGTCCCGTCGTAGGTGCCAAGCTGAATGATCGCCAGGCGGAACGGACGCGCCTCGTCGGCCTTTTCCGGCGCCGCCTCACGGATAAGATCCCGCAGATAGGCATCGTCAAAGCAGTGATCGTCAATTCCGCCAATAAAGCCAAACGGATTACGCGCGGCCTCAAGATAAACCGGCGTGGCGCCCGCCTGGATCAGCGCCCCGTGGTGGTTAGATTTGTGGTTATTGCGGTCGAACAGCACCAGGTCGCCGCGGGTCAGCAGCGCGTTGGTCACCACCTTGTTTGCCGCTGACGTGCCGTTCAGCACGAAGTAGGTTTTGTCCGCATTGAACACTTTTGCCGCGAACTTTTGCGCGTGTTTGGCGGACCCTTCGTGGATCAGCAGATCGCCCAGCTTCACGTCGGCGTTGCACATGTCGGCGCGAAACACGTTCTCACCGAAGAAATCATAGAACTGTCGCCCTGCCGGATGCTTTTTGAAAAAGGCCCCGTGCTGGTGGCCCGGACAGGCGAAAGTGCTGTTGCCCATTTCCACATACTGGCTCAGGGTGTCGAAAAAGGGCGGCAGCAGGTTCTCTTCGTAGCGGCTGGCAGCGCTCTCCAATTCCAGAAACTCCTGAGCTTTACCCGATATAACCGCGCTGGCGCCGTCAGGTACGTCCGTTGGCTCCTGCGAGAAAATAAACACCGGTAGCTGAAAGCCCGTGCGTTTCAGCAGTGCAAGAATGCCGCTGCGACTTTCAGCTGTTGTGATGACCACGGCCGCCACATCGGTAAAATCAGTGCTGTCCAGCGTCACCTTTTCGCGGTGCGTAGACACGGTGGAAAGCAGCTCGCGGCTGACGGCAATTTTCATGGTTTTCATAGGCGCAGTTACCCTCACCGGGCGGTGAGACAGGGAGGAGAAAATTCGCGCAATAATGTCACCTTTTATTTTGAGGTGCAAGAAGGAATCAGTATGCACGAAATCAACCAAAGCTAAGGCCCGCGCAGCCCTGACGTGCCATAATAATGCAATATCAATGATTAAATAACAGGAGTTAACTTTGGTTATCGGGCCATTTATTAATGCAGGCGCCGTATTGCTGGGCGGCGTACTCGGCGCCGTGCTGAGCCAGCGGTTGCCGGAGCGTATTCGCACCTCCATGCCCTCGATATTCGGCCTGGCATCGTTAGGGATCGGTATTCTTTTAGTCATCAAATGCGCCAACCTGCCGGTGATGGTGCTGGCCACCCTGCTCGGCGCGCTGATTGGCGAGTTCTGCTATCTGGAAAAAGGCATTAACAGCGCGGTGAGTAAAGCCAAAAACCTGATTGCCCGACCGGGCGGCAAGGCGAAACACGGTACGCACGAGTCGTTTATTCAGAACTACGTCGCCATCATCATTCTGTTTTGCGCCAGCGGCACCGGGATTTTCGGTTCAATGCAGGAGGGAATGACGGGCGACCCAAGCATTTTGATTGCGAAGGCGTTTCTTGATTTCTTTACGGCCACTATTTTTGCCACCACGCTCGGCATTGCCGTTGCCGCGATTTGCGTGCCGATGCTGCTAATTCAGCTGGCACTCGCCACCTGCGCCACGTTGATTCTCCCGCTCACCACGCCGGCGATGATGGCAGACTTTACCGCCGTCGGCGGCCTGCTGCTGCTGGCTACCGGGCTGCGCATCTGTGGGATTAAGATGTTTGCCGTGGTGAACATGCTGCCCGCACTGCTGCTCGCCATGCCGCTCTCCGCGCTCTGGACGCACTTTTTCGCTTAAGGATGCGGCAAAATGGTGAGAGATTGCGCAGTCTGTAACGAAAACAACATTTTTCGTTGACGGCAGGGGGCAGATCGGGTTTAATGCGCCCCGTTGCCCGGATAGCTCAGTCGGTAGAGCAGGGGATTGAAAATCCCCGTGTCCTTGGTTCGATTCCGAGTCCGGGCACCACTATTTAGAAAACCCAGCCTATGGCTGGGTTTTTGCTATATGGCTACGGCCGATTTCTGGGCGCTGATAAGCGTGGCTTTAAAGCAGGCACGCTTACGCTAATAGCCCGGTAAGTTAATACAGGCGGTGGCTCTTTTTTATCACTTAATTTTGCCGGATAAATTGCTGACCTGATTTGAAAGGTTGTCGTTGCTCCGCTTCATGTCATCAAGGCTTCTTTGCAATCGCTCGATCTTACTCTCCTGCTCAGAATTCTTTCTCTCAAGCTGTAAAACCTTCTGAGTTAGGGAAGGTGCGAATAAGCGGGGAAATTCTTCTCGGCTGACTCAGTCATTTCATTTCTTCATGTTTGAGCCGATTTTTTCTCCCGTAAATGCCTTGAATCAGCCTATTTAGACCGTTTCTTCGCCATTTAAGGTGTTATCCCCAGTTTTTAGTGAGATCTCTCCCACTGACGTATCATTTGGTCCGCCCGAAACAGGTTGGCCAGCGTGAATAACATCGCCAGTTGGTTATCGTTTTTCAGCAACCCCTTGTATCTGGCTTTCACGAAGCCGAACTGTCGCTTGATGATGCGAAATGGGTGCTCCACCTTGGCCCGGATGCTGGCTTTCATGTATTCGATGTTGATGGCCGTTTTGTTCTTGCGTGGATGCTGTTTCAAGGTTCTTACCTTGCCGGGGCGCTCGGCGATCAGCCAGTCCACATCCACCTCGGCCAGCTCCTCGCGCTGTGGCGCCCCTTGGTAGCCGGCATCGGCTGAGACAAATTGCTCCTCTCCATGCAGCAGATTACCCAGCTGATTGAGGTCATGCTCGTTGGCCGCGGTGGTGACTAGGCTGTGGGTCAGGCCACTCTTGGCATCGACACCAATGTGGGCCTTCATGCCAAAGTGCCACTGATTGCCTTTCTTGGTCTGATGCATCTCCGGATCGCGTTGCTGCTCTTTGTTCTTGGTCGAGCTGGGTGCCTCAATGATGGTGGCATCGACCAAGGTGCCTTGAGTCATCATGACGCCTGCTTCGGCCAGCCAGCGATTGATGGTCTTGAACAATTGGCGGGCCAGTTGATGCTGCTCCAGCAGGTGGCGGAAATTCATGATGGTGGTGCGGTCCGGCAAGGCGCTATCCAGGGATAACCGGGCAAACAGACGCATGGAGGCGATTTCGTACAGAGCATCTTCCATCGCGCCATCGCTCAGGTTGTACCAATGCTGCATGCAGTGAATGCGTAGCATGGTTTCCAGCGGATAAGGTCGCCGGCCATTACCAGCCTTGGGGTAAAACGGCTCGATGACTTCCACCATGTTTTGCCATGGCAGAATCTGCTCCATGCGGGACAAGAAAATCTCTTTTCTGGTCTGACGGCGCTTACTGCTGAATTCACTGTCGGCGAAGGTAAGTTGATGACTCATGATGAACCCTGTTCCATGGCTCCAGATGACAAACATGATCTCATATCAGGGACTTGTTCGCACCTTCCTTAGCTCATCGACTTTGCGGATGTCGGACTTCATCTTACTCAGGCTATTCTGCATCTCCTGTAGATCCGACTCCCTGAAATCAGAAGGCTCGATTTCATCTGCATCAGAAATTACCGGGATATATCCTCTATTACCGCTGCTGGGTTTGATACTAACCTGAACTTTATTTTACCCCGCAGAGTGCGCGTAACCTATTGAAGAAAAATAAAAAAAAGAAACAACACACAGACCAGACAGATATTTATTCATTTCTAACGTCCTTTTAAATTTTCAATCACTTCCAGGAGTCTCCTTCTGGTATCACCCGCTCAGGATAAAACACATGGCTTAGCCTCTGGCAGTTCATAAACGGGGTTGAAGAGCAGAAGATACCATTCGTTTTTCATTATAATACGCGTTTCCTCTCCCCCAAAATCCAACCGCCACCCGCTCATTTTCTGCCACCTTACATCCGCCGGTAGATAGCGGTTTGTACTGCCGATCGCGGAATTTTTTTCTGAGCCGAAACTGAAACCAAAACAGCTCCGGTTCAAAATAATGGTCCATCACAAAGTTGCTGTACTCAATTCCGTACCGGATGAAAAGGTCAAGCAGCATGTCCTCAAGATCTTCAGGTATGAGATTGAAATGCTCCTGGAAGGTCCATTCTTTCTTTGCCGGAGATTTACGGTCACTGTAATTCTCAGTGAGGTAATCTAACAATTCTTGCTCATCATGTAGCATCAGAAAAATTTCCAACCAGTCTCTTCAACCATGTCCATTACATCGTCCTTTCTCTCGTTTTGAGCCAGAGTAAATCCATAGGTAAAACAAGGATGTCGTCACCGTCCAGTTTTCTTAAAACTCAGAAGGTAATGACTCCAAATTATTGATAGTGTTTTATGTTCAGATAATGCCCGATGACTTTATCATGCAGCTCCACCGATTTTGAGAACGACAGCGACTTCCGTCCCAGCCGTGCCAGGTGCTGCCTCAGATTCAGGTTATGCCGCTCAATTCGCTGCGTATATCGCTTGCTGATTACGTGCAGCTTTCCCTTCAGGCGGGATTCATACAGCGGCCAGCCATCCGTCATCCATATCACCACGTCAAAGGGTGACAGCAGGCTCATAAGACGCCCCAGCGTCGCCATAGTGCGTTCACCGAATACGTGCGCAACAACCGTCTTCCGGAGCCTGTCATACGCGTAAAACAGCCAGCGCTGGCGCGATTTAGCCCCGACGTAGCCCCACTGTTCGTCCATTTCCGCGCAGACGATGACGTCACTGCCCGGCTGTATGCGCGAGGTTACCGACTGCGGCCTGAGTTTTTTAAGTGACGTAAAATCGTGTTGAGGCCAACGCCCATAATGCGGGCGGTTGCCCGGCATCCAACGCCATTCATGGCCATATCAATGATTTTCTGGTGCGTACCGGGTTGAGAGGCGGTGTATGTGAACTGTAACTGCCATGTTTTACGGCAGTGAGAGCAGAGATAGCGCTGATGTCCGGCAGTACTTTTACCGTTACGCACCACCCCGTCAGTAGCTGAACAGGAGGGACAGCTGATAGAAACAGAAGCCACTGGAGCACCTCAAAAACACCATCATACACTAAATCAGTAAGTTGGCAGCATCACCAACTCAGAATACCGCCCGCAAGTCAGTTCTATGCTTTTGGTTTCTCCCCAACCTAGGGATCGTTCCCACCTGCGTCCAGCAGTTTGTTTTTAAAGATAAACAAACACGCCTCGTTGAAGTTCTCCGCCCCCAGGCGTTCCGAGAGTGCCGTTCGTTTGCGATAGAGGCTTTTCACCGACGTATTCAGCTCATCGGCGATGGCTTCCATCGGCATCCCTGCCCGCAGCAACCGCAGCATGATCGCTTCGTGCGTGCTAAGCCGTAAATTAAGCAGCCACTTCGTGGTCAGGCGCCTGCCCTTCATATTGAGCACCAGATTAAACAGCGAGGCCATATCCGGCGCGGTGAGCGACGTGTTCATAAATAACTTCATACTGAGCAGATTCTCCTCGCGGTGTCGCATATCAAGCATAACGCAGCAGATTGTTTTTTTCGTTCTGGCCGGATGGCGTATCAGGTAATCATATAAACGGAGCGGAGAACGGCTATCAATCAATACAGAATATTCATCTGCACCGTTATCAAATATGTTTCTGTCAATCGAGTCGAGCAGGATAATATCTGGAAAAAATATCCGCATCCCTCTGACAAGGTAGCGATCCTGAGTCACTAAAACAATTGAAGTTGCCACTAACCATCCCTTTTAGATTAAAGCAAGCACGATCCCTCGCAAAGAAGGCCGCCTTCGTTTTATAGCGCTGTTATATTAACGATAAATGTATTCCGGCTTTGGATATCCCTCAATACAGACATTGATGAGCAAGACTTCCTGTAGACTATCATTCAATGGCTGCCATTAATTATAAATAAAAAACAATCGCAGAAAAGTCACTTCTCTAAACATTAAGAGTTTTTGTCATGAAACTTCCCAAACATGCACCAGAAAGTACTTTAATTGAAGCAGGCAAACCCCATTGAAAATATATACAGAGCTGTCACAACAAAAAATAAAACTTATAAATTTCAACAATTTAAAAATAAACACCTAATTCAATAAAAACGTCACAAAGCGCTCTATCCAGAATTATCTCAAAACTACACACCGGCTTTTCAACATATTTATCCGGCAACATATCAGGTGTACATTAGCTTTCACCCAGTCCACTGAGATAAGGATCCATAATTACCTTTAGGTAAGTACCCCGTAACATCACTGCATTCAGATTTAATGTTCTCATTTATGGCCTTTAACCCCTGAGTTTAAAGGCGGCCGTGTTATGCAATGGATTCATGATAAACAAATGGCAAATAGATATGGAAAGTTCACTTCGCTTCAATACGTTATTCTTTTATCGCACCCCAACATTATTGTTTCTGTTATTCCTCTTTCCTGTTCTGGCTCAGGGGACTGAATCCGTTTATGAGCAACAGATTCAACAGGCGCGTAACGGTAATTACACGCCGTTTCTCGATTATCTTCAGCGTTATCAGCAGCAGCATGCCCTGACGCCAGAAAACGTTGCGGACTGGTTACAGGTTGCAGCCTGGGCGGGTCATGATGACGAGGTTATTCAGGTCTGGCAGCGTTACGGCATTTATATGCCGCTGCCCGCCCGCGGCGTTGCTGCCGTCGCGCAGTCCTGGCGGAATAAAAAAGCGTGGCAGCCGGCCCTGGCGCGCTGGAAAGAGGCGCGTAGCCTTGCGCCGGATAACGACGATTATCGTATCGGCTACATCAAAACCCTGGCCGATGCCCGCATGGACACGCTTGCCCTACAGGAAGCCCGACGGCTGGTGGCGGAAAATCCCTCTCAGGCGCATCTTCAGACGCTCTCGTATGTCTGGTTACGCCAGGGAAAAAGCTGGGATCGGCTGCTGGCAGACACCCGCGCGCTAAATGTCGCTCCTGAGAATAAAGCGCTCCTCAGCGAGCTGATCGACGCGCTTACGGATAACCGGGTGAATACCCCCGCGCTCCAGCTTTCACAAAGCGTGACGGTGTCTCCCGCGGAGCGTCGTCGTCTTGAGCGTAATGCCGCCGCCGAACGGGTTCGCCTTGCCGATGTGCCCGGCAGAACAGAAAAGGAGCGCCTGCAGCTTGCGCAATCTGCGCTGAATCGTTACTACGCCCTGCTTGCTCGCTGGCAAAACGAACCGCAGGCGGCGGAAGACGTCGTCCTTGCGCGTATCGACAGGCTTGGCGCGCTGTACGCCCGTGCTGATTACCCACAGGTGATTAGCGAATATCAGGATCTTACGGCAGCCCAGCATCCGGTGCCGGGCTGGGCAATCGGCTGGGTCATCTCCGCGTATCTGCAGGAGCAAAACGCGGCCGCCGCCTACGCGCTTCTGCAACGCTACCCGCAATACGCTTCCGACCCTGAGGACGAGGAGCACGCGCTTTTCTACGCCTGGCTGGATACGGGACAGTATCAGTCCGCCCGCCAGTACGTAGAGCGCCAGACCCGCGACGTCCCCTGGACCCGCTACGATTTCGGCTCCCCTACCCCTCAGCCGAACGACAGGTGGCTTACCGGACAGTCGCTCCGCTTTAACTATTTGCTGGCGACGAATGCCCTGCCGGAAGCCGAAACGCTGGTGCACCGTCTGGCGACAACGGCGCCGGGCAATCAGGGATTACAGATTGACTACGCCACCCTGCTTCAGGCGCGGGGCCTGCCGCGCGCGGCCGAGCAAAAGCTGAAAAAGGCGGAGGCGCTGGAGCCGTCCAACACAGAGCTAGAGCAACAGCAGGCCTACGTCGCGATGGATCTGCAGGAGTGGCGACAGATGGATTTACTGGCCGACGACGTGCTGGCTCGCGCGCCCAACGATCGCAGCGCCAGGCGTCTCGACAGGCTCAGAACGGTCCACCACATGTCCGAACTGCGCCTCAACGCGAGCAAGGGTTTGCACTCGGATAGCCCCGTCAGCGGGACGCACGACCTGAGCTGGGACGCCACGCTCTATGGCCCACCCGTAGCGGATAGCTGGCGGCTGTTTGCAGGCACCCGCTACGCGCAGAGTAATTTCGATGAGGGCAAAGGCACCAGCCGCCACCTTTTGGGCGGCGTCGAGTGGCGGCCACGCGACCTCCAGCTCGAAGCCGAGCTTTCCAGCAACCGCTATCACGGTGAAAACAAGCCGGGCGCTCGCCTCGCAACAACGTACTTTGTGACCGATAGCTGGCAGGTCAGCGGCAGCCTGGAACGCCTGTCGCGCACCACGCCCCTTCGGGCGTTACGCAACGGAATTAGCGCCAATCGGGGTGAAGGCGAGGTGCGCTGGTATCAAAACGAGCGGCGTGAGTACCAGTTCAGCGCCGCCCTTAGCCGCTTCTCCGATCGTAACCGTCGCCAGGAATACATCCTCACTGGCAAGGAGCGTCTCTGGCAGGCCCCCTCCCTGACGCTGGATCTCGAGCCGGGGATCGCCGCCAGCAAAAACAGCCTGCGGGACACGCTCTACTACAACCCGGCGCGGGATCTGTCCGTGACGGCGGCCCTGGCCGTTGACCATGAGATGTACCGCCATTACGACACCCTCTGGAGCCAGCAGTTTGTGGCAGGAGGCGGCAGCTACTGGCAGAAAAATCAGTCCGCAGGCGCCATCGCCCTGCTGGGTTACGGACAGCGCGTTCAGTGGAACAACGTTATTGATACCGGCGTGATGCTGAACTGGGATAAACGCCCTTACGACGGCAAACGCGAGAGCAACCTCTCCGTCACGTTTGACGCGACTTTACGCTTTTAAGGATGAATATGCTGAACACACGTTTTTCCGTGAGCCTGATACTCCTCGGCTGGCTCTGCCTCAGCGCGAGCGTCTGCGCGCAGGCGATCTCGTTCATTGCGCCCAAAGATCGGCCGCAGCTGGAGGCGAGTAAACCCTGGCCGGAGAACCAGTTTCTGGTCCTGGCCTACCACGACGTCGAAGACGATGCCGCCGATCAACGCTATCTCTCCGTTCGCACCAGCGCGTTAAACGAGCAGATAAGCTGGCTTCTGCACAACGGCTACCACGCCATCAGCGTACAGGACATTCTTGACGCGCATGACGGGAAAAAAACGCTGCCGCCAAAAGCCGTTCTGCTCAGCTTTGACGACGGCTACAGCAGCTTTTACACCCGCGTCTGGCCGCTGCTTCAGGCGTGGAACGTTCCTGCGCTGTGGGCGCCGGTGGGCAGTTGGGTGGATACGCCGGCAAATCAAAAAGTTAACTTCGGCGGTCTGATGACGCCCCGGGATCGCTTCGCAACGTGGGACATGGTGCGCGAGCTTAGCCAGTCCCCGCTGATTGAGATCGGATCGCATACCTGGGCCTCGCATTACGGCATTCCGGCCAACCCGCAGGGCAGCCGGGAACCGGCGATCGCCAACCGCTTTTATGACAAAGCGACGGGTAGCTATGAAACCGACCAGCAGTTCAGCCAGCGGATCGGCGATGACGTTCGCAAAGTGACTGAAAAAATCACGCAGGTGACGGGCAAAGCGCCGCGCGCCTGGGTCTGGCCCTACGGCGCCGCCAGCGGTACGTCGCTCGCTATCGCCAGACAGCAGGGTTACCGGCTGGCCTTTACCCTCGAGGACGGGCTGGGGAACGTGCAGGATCTGGGCAACATCCCCCGCCTGCTGATCGCCGGGAATCCCTCTCTCAAGGCGTTTGCCAGTACGGTCAGCCAGGTTCAGGAGCGCGATCCCGTGCGCGTCATGCACGTCGATCTCGACTACGTTTACGATCCCGATCCTGCCCAGCAGACCCAAAACATCAACAGGCTGATCCAGCGGGTCTACGACATGAAGATCAGCCATGTTTTCCTGCAGGCGTTTGCCGACCCGCAGGGCGACGGCAGGATCAAGGCGCTCTATTTCCCCAACCGTCGTCTGCCGGTCCGGGCAGATCTTTTTAATTTTGTCGCCTGGCAGCTGCAAACCCGCGCGGGCGTGAAAGTCTTCGCGTGGATGCCGGTGCTCTCGTTCGATCTCGATCCTTCCCTGCCGCGCGTGCAGCGCCGGGATCGTCAAACCGGCGAGCTGCGCGAAGCCACCGAGCCCTACATCCGGCTTTCCCCGTGGGACCCGCAGGTGCGCCAGCAGGTGACGGACATCTATGAAGATCTGGCCCGCTATGCCAGCTTCAACGGGATTTTGTTCCATGACGATGCGGCGCTGACGGACGTGGATGATGCCGGTCAGAGCACCACGCGCCAGAAAAGCCAGACGCTTATCGGGTTTACCCACGCCCTGAGCCTGGCGGTGAAGCATATCCGTGGCCCGCAGATAAAAACCGCCCGCAATATGTTCGCCTTACCCATTCTGCAGCCCGAAAGCGAAGCGTGGTTTGCGCAGAATCTTGATGATTTCCTGGCGGAGTATGACTGGACGGTGCCGATGGCCATGCCGCTGATGGAGTCCGTTCCGGCAGACGAGAGCGATGCCTGGCTGACGCGTCTGGTTAAAGCGGTCGCCGCACGCCCCGGCGCGCTCGATAAAACGATTTTCGAGCTGCAGGCCAGGGACTGGGACCAGAAACCGCAGCGCGCCGTTGCCGATAGCCAACTTGCGCAGTGGATGCGCGTGCTCCAGCTGAACGGCATTAAAAACTACGGTTACTACCCCGACGACTTTCTCAACAATCAACCTGATATCTCACGCATCAGGCCTGAATTTTCTTCGTACTGGTATCCTGACAATGACTGATCGCATTATCGCCTTCTCTATTTTATGTCTGGTATTCGGGTTGCCGTTAGGCGTGGCCGCCCTCTTTACCGGCGAACTGATTCTGGATTTTGTGTTCTTCTGGCCGCTGTTCATGTCGGTGCTTTGGATCACCGGCGGCCTCTATTTCTGGTTTCAGCTTGAACGCCACTGGTCTTGGGATAAAGACACGCCCGCCCCGACGCTCGCCGGTGAACCGCTCATCTCCATTCTTATCCCCTGTTTCAACGAGGGAAGGAATGCCCGGGAGACCATCAGCGCCGCGCTGGATCAGCGGTATGAAAATATAGAAGTTATTGCCATCAACGACGGATCTTCTGACAACACCGCGCAGGTGCTGCAGGAGCTGGCGCAGGAACAGCCGCGCCTGCGGGTGATTAACCTCGCGGAAAACCAGGGGAAAGCGCTGGCGCTCAAAGCCGGAGCCGCGGCGGCGCGGGGCGATCTGCTGGTCTGCATTGACGGCGACGCCCTGCTCGATCGCGATACCGCCGCTTATCTGGTGGCCCCGCTGATTCAGTACCCCCACGTCGGGGCGGTTACCGGGAACCCGCGCATTCGCACGCGCTCCACGCTGATTGGCCGCATTCAGGTGGGCGAGTTCTCTTCCATTATTGGGCTCATCAAGCGGACGCAGCGGATCTATGGCCGGGTCTTTACCGTCTCCGGCGTCATCGCCGCGTTTCGCCGACAGGCGCTGGCGGACGTCGGGTACTGGAGCCCGGACATGATCACCGAAGACATCGACATCAGCTGGAAGCTTCAGCTGCGCCACTGGGATATCTTTTTTGAGCCGCGGGCGCTGTGCTGGATCCTGATGCCAGAGACGCTGAGAGGCCTGTGGAAACAGCGTCTGCGCTGGGCCCAGGGGGGCGCGGAGGTGTTTCTGGTCAACCTCCGCAGGATTGTGCGCTGGGAGCATCACCGCATGTGGCCGCTGTTTCTGGAGTACGCGCTGTCAACGCTGTGGGCCTTCGCGTACGCGATGACGGTGCTGCTGTTCCTCCTCAGTCAGGTTGCGCCTGTTCCCGCCAGGCTGACCGTGGAGAGCCTTTTTCCACCGGAGTTTACCGGGCTGCTGCTGGGCGTGATGTGCCTGCTGCAGTTCCTGGTCAGCTTGTACATCGAGCGGCGCTATGAACGAAAAGTGGCCAGCTCGCTTTTCTGGGTGATCTGGTTCCCGATGGTGTACTGGATGATTGGCCTGTTCACCACCCTCGTCGCATTTCCAAAAGTCATGCTTAAACGTCAGCGCGCCCGCGCGCGCTGGATCAGTCCGGATCGGGGAAAAGGGAGCATTTAATGAACGAAAATACCTTAATTTTGACCGAGCATCGGCTCTTGCCGCGTCTTTTCGATGCCGCGTTAACGCTGGCGGCGTGGGGAGGATTTCTGTTTTTCCTGTACGCCCGGCTGTGGATGCAGCTAACCGATGAGAGCGACCACCGCTGGAGCGTGATTATCGCGTCCTTTAATACGGTGTTGATCTACTTGCTGTTTGCCGCGCTCAACGGCTGGCTGCTGATTTTATGGTACCAGTACAACCGGCTGGCGCCCACGTGATGCGGCGCCAGCCGGGCTATTTTCACCAGGAGGAGCTGGCCCGCAGCTTTAATGTTTCACCGCAGATCATCTCCGAGATGAGCCAGTACAACCTGCTGACGGTGTACCACGATCAGATTGGCCGCATCATCGATCTGAAGATCAACGAGCAGCAGGAAGAGGAAGAACAGTAACGAAAAGCCCCGCAGAATACCCTGCGGGGGCTTTTATGGCGGGTGTGAACTACTTATCTTTAACCACAATCAGCGGCTCGATATCGCTCTCTTTTTTCACCACCAGCGAGTCATCGCCGCGCAGACAGGTTCCGCCGTAGTTTCCGCCCACGGTGAAGGTGCAGACCTGTATGTACTTGCCGTCAACCTTCGGCAGGCACCACAGCTGCTGGTAGATATTCTTACGGTCGACAAACTTGCCGCTGGATTTATCCAGCAGTTCGTCCTGGGCGCTGATGAGATCGATATTGCTGCCGCAGCGTCCGGCAATCGGCTTGACGGCATAGCCGGTCTGCTTCAGCAGTTCGTTAACCTCAAAATCGGTGTCGAGCAGGTAGCGGTGGTTCGGGAACAGCTGCCACAGGACCGGAAGAATCGCCTTGTTGCCGGGAATCACGGTCCACAGCGGTTCGAAGACCAGCACCTCCGGGCGCAGCAGGACGTCAATCAGTCGCACCTCGCCCTCGGGATGTCCGGTGCGGATCGGCACGGCGGCGTATTCGGTTTCGCTGACCTCGCGGATCTGCTCTATCGCCGTTTCCCACGCCCAGGTTTTCCACACGCAGTTGACGTGGCGACCTTCGTCGTCAATCAGCTGCCCGGCGGCATCCCAGCTGAGCGCCTCCAGCCCGTGCAGGATTTTGGTCTCGAACCCGGCCTGCATCAGCGAACGCTGAATAAAGAGCGCGTGATAGTCCTCTTCGACATCGTTGTCCTGCATGATGTGCACAAACGGCCGCGCGTGGCTGTGCTTCCAGGCGCCGGTCAGCTCTTCCAGCAGCCCTTCCGCCGGGTTATGCCCGTTGCCGCGATAGCCGTTTTTCACCCACTCTTCGAGAATCAGCCCGCCCTCGGTATGGCAGGACGCGGAGTCGGCGTTGTACTCGTAGACCTTAATGCCGCGCTCATCCATGCAGAAATCCATACGACCGGTGATCATATGGTGGCGACGCCACTGCCAGGAGAGGCGCAGGCGCGGCCAGAGGATTTTCGGGATGTCGAAAAGCGCCAGCAGGCTGTCGTCTTTCAGCACCTTGTCCGTCGCGTGCAGGTACATCAGGTGCAGTTCGTTGGTGGCCTTGATCAGCTCCTGCTCGGCGCTTTCGGTAATGGTGAAGTACTGGCAGGGATCTTTGTTGATCACATGGCCGTTGGCGCGGATATACGCCTGCTGCAGCGCGTCATTTTCGTTAAGCCATTTTCCGTCGAACTGACGCTTGTTTTTCAGCCGCGCGCCGCTGATTTTCAGCAGTTCGCCGTCGATTTCCGGCTGGGGAATGCTGTGTTCCGCGTCGTCGGTCTGGATCATCCAGCCGAGGATCTCCGTGTCGTTGAAGGTGTCATGGATCGTGTAACACCCGTTCTCCACGCTCAGACGCAGCTCGCGCGTCCACTGCTGCCCGAGCGGCAGCGGGGAGTGAATCACGTTCTGCTCCGCAATACGCACCTTATCGTCCAGAAGCTGGGTGATCACCGCCACGTGGCCGGTCTCGTGAAACTCGCCGCCCTTTTGCCAGATCAGCAGCGCTCCGGCGCGCGGCGCGCGTTTTGAACCGTTGGCAAAGGCCTGAAGGGGCAGAATGTTATCGTTCACCACCTGACGCAAAAAGCGCAGGGAGAAGATTTCCCACGCCATGCCGACGTCGGTAAACACAAAGCCATAGTTGAGAAACAGGAAACGGCGGGCAAACTCAACGCACTGCCACTTGTGGCCCATGTATTCGTTGCCGATATAGCTGCGGAAATCCGCGTCTTCCGGGTAGCTGCGCGGGTCCAGACTGCCGTAATTTGAAGAGTAAATCGCCACGCCACCGGGCGCATAGCCTAACAATGTCCCGAATGGCGCATCACTGCTTAACTTTCCTTTACGCATGTATCCAACCTAAAACAGGCAGGCGGCAATTTTTTTAAAGGTTGTCGTCGTCTGCACGTTGTAATTAACCTGACAGAGGGACATTTATCATACACCTGCGCAGCGCATTAACTACATGTTAAACAACCAGCACGCCGCGAAATGCCCTGGCGCAATCTCCTGCATGGCTGGCTCCTGAGTCTGGCAAACCGGCATCGCGTGCGGGCAGCGGCTGCAGAACTTACAGCCCGGCAGCGCGGACGTGGGGCCAGGAATGTCGCCGCGCAGGGTGGCGTCTTCGAGATTGCGGATGCGCGGATCGGGCTGGGGAACCGCCGCCAGCAGCGCGCGGGTGTAAGGATGCGCCGGACGCTGATACAGTTCATTCGCCGGGGCTACCTCCACCAGTTTACCGAGATACATCACCCCAATGCGGCTGGAGATATGCCGCACCATGGAGAGATCGTGGGCGATGAACAGATAGGTTAGCCCCAGCTCCTGCTGCAGATCCTGCAGAATATTCACCACCTGCGCCTGCACCGAGACGTCCAGCGCCGAGAGCGGCTCATCGCACAGCACAAATTCAGGATGCACGGACAACGCGCGGGCAATACTGATGCGCTGACGCTGGCCGCCGCTGAACTCATGCGGGAACCGTTCAAGGTGTTCGTGCTTGAGCCCCACTTTGTAGAGCAGCGTTTCCGTACGTTCCCGCTGTTCTTCGCGGCTGTAGCCGTGGATCTGCATCGGTTCGGCCACCAGCTGTCGCACCGTCATTCCGGGGTTGAGCGAGGAGTAAGGATCCTGAAAAATCGCCTGCATCCGCTTACGCAGCGGCTTGAGCTCTTTTTCACGGGCGTGGGCAATCGCCTGCCCGGCAAAGTGGATCTCGCCAGAGGTAATATCGAAAAGGCGCAGGATGGCGCGCCCAAGGGTGGATTTTCCGCAGCCGGACTCCCCCACCAGGCCAAACGTTTCGCCGGGCTGGATATCAAAGCTCACGCCGTCAACCGCCTTCACGGCCACGCCTTTACGCAGCAAACCGCCGTTGAGCGGATAGTGCTTGCGCAGATCGCGAACGCTCACTAATGGCGCCTGTTGTTCACTCATACCTGAATCTCCTTATCGGCCCATAGCCAGCAGGCGGCGCGATGGCCCTCTCCTGCAGCGTAAAATGCGGGCTGGCGTTCACACTGGGGCATGCGCTTCGGGCAGCGTTCCGCGAACGGACAGCCCGGCGGCGGGTTAAGCAGGCCGGGCGGCGAACCTTCAATGGGCGATAAACGCTGATTCACCTCATCCGGACGCGGCAGCGAGGCCAGCAGCCCCTGGGTGTAAGGATGCGCAGGGCGATAAAAAATGTCCTCCACGCTCCCCTCTTCCATCACCAGCCCGCCGTACATCACCACCACGCGGCTGCAGACCTGCGCCACCACGCCGAGATCGTGGGTGATCAGCAGAATCGCGGTCCGGGTCTGCTGCTGCAGACTTTTTAGCAGGCGCAGGATCTGCGCCTGAATGGTCACGTCCAGCGCGGTGGTCGGCTCATCGGCAATAAGAAGCTTCGGATTGCAGGAGAGCGCAATCGCGATCATCACCCTCTGGCGCATCCCGCCGCTGAACTCGTGGGGATACTGGTCGTATCGCCGTTCCGCCTCGGCAATGCCCACCTGTTCCAGCATGACGATGGCCGCCGCTTTGGCCGCTTTTTTGCTGAGTCCTTTGTTGCGCATCAGGATCTCAGCCATCTGCTTGCCGATGGTCAACACCGGGTTCAGGGCGGTCATCGGATCCTGAAAAATCATCGCGATCTCGTTGCCGCGAATGGCGCGCATCTGCGCGGGCGTTTTCTGCGCCAGGTCCTCATTCTGGAAGCGGATGCTGCCGCCGGTTATCCGTCCGTTGCTCCCCAGAAGCTGGATAATCGACTTGCAGGTGACGCTTTTCCCGCAGCCCGACTCGCCGACGATGCCGACAAGTTCCCCCGGCTGAACCTGAAAGCTCACGCCGCGCACCGCGTGAACCTCGCCCTCGCGGGTGCGGAACGTGGTTTGCAGGTTCTCAAGCGCTAATAGGTTATTCATCGCGATTCGCTCCCGGCTCAAAGGCGGTACGGAACACATCGCCCAGCACGTTAAAGCTGAACACCGTCAGCAGGATCAGAATGCCGGGGAACATCGCCAGCCACGACGCTTCGCCAATATAAGACTGGGCGTTGTTAAGCATGCTTCCCCACGACGCCGCGGGCGCCTGCACGCCCAGCCCTAAAAAGCTCAGGGTTGACTCCATCAGAATGGCCGAGGCGATATTGAGCGTGGCCGCCACGATAATGGTCGGCAGCACGCCGGGAATGATGTGGCGCGCGATAATGCGCAGCGGATGCTCTCCCGACGCGCGGGCATAAAGCACGTACTCGCGCTCTTTCACCGACAGGGTTTCAGCACGCACCAGACGCGACATGTTCATCCACGTCAGAAGGCTGATAATCAGAATGATGTTATCCACGCCCGGCTTGAGGTAAGCATTCACTACCAGCAGCAGGAAGAAGGCCGGAATGGCCATCAGGATATCCACGGCGCGCATCATCAGGTTATCCAGCCAGCCGCCAAAATAGCCGCTCACCGTTCCCACTACCGTGCCGATCAGCGTGGAAAAGAGCATCGCCAGAAAACCGACCATCAGGGAGATCTGGCCGCCATACAGCGCGCGGGTGAAGTAGTCGCGGCCGTATTCGTCGGTGCCGAACCAGTGCGCGGCATCCGGCGGCAACGTGCGCGCGCCGAGCGCCATCCGATCCGGATCGTACGGGCTTAAGCCCGCACAGAGCGCGGCGACAACGAAAATAAAAAGCACAAACAGAGAGAACTGCGCCGGACGGTTGCGGCGCAGCTGGTGACGAACCTGCTGCCAGCGTCTGCTCATCCGGGCTACCTCAGCGTACGAATGCGGGGATCGGCGAAGCGATAAAGCACGTCGGCGATCAGGTTACCGACGATCAGCATAATCGACGAGAGCATGATGATCGCCATAATTAGCGGGTAGTCCAGCGAGGCGATCGACTGGATCCCGAGCAGCCCCATCCCCGGCCAGGAGAAGACGCTTTCCGTCACATAGGCCCCCACAATCAGCTCTCCGAACGACAGGCCGAACAGGGTAATCACCGGCAGCAGCACGTTTTTCAGCACGTGGTGGAACAGAATACTGGAACGCGTGGCGCCGTAGGCAAGCTGGGTCTGCACGTAGTCGGCCGAGAGCTGCGAGATGGTGTTGGAGCGGATATAGCGCACGTAGCTGGAGAGGTTGTAGAACGTGAGGGCAATACACGGCAGCACGCCGTGACGCAGCAGATCCAGCCCGTTGTCCTCCATGCCGATGGTGCGCATTCCCATGCTGGGGAACCAGTTAAGCTGCACGGCAAAAACGGTGATGAGCAGGATGCCGAACCAGAAAATCGGAACAGAAATGCCGATATAGGCGAATAAATTGAGGAGATGATCCAGCCAGCGGTGCTTAAATGCGCCCGCCAGCAGCCCCAGCGGGATCGCCAGCACGATCGCCATCAGCAGCGACGCCCCCATCAGCCCAAGCGTGGCCGGAATGCGTTCGCCGATCATCTCCAGCACCGGACGGTGGTAGATCAGCGAATAGCCGAGATCGCCCCGCAGGACGTTTTTCAGCCACAGGACGTACTGTGTGACCAGCGGCTTATCCAGCCCCAGGCTCTGGCGAATACGCTCGATATCTTCCGGATCCATGCGCGGCGTAATGTACGCCGCCACCGGATCGCCGGGCGCGAGTTTGACCAGCAGAAACGCCACCAGTGAAATAAAAAACAGCATCGGCAGCAGCTGCAGCAGCCGACGCGTGAGGAGTGTGTTCACGACATGCCCTTACCAAGGCCCCGACCTGACGGCCGGGGCAATTACTTATTTCTGATAGATTTTTGACAGATCCTGGAACAGATAGACCGGTTTCGGCTCCGCTTCCTGGGTGCCGCCGAAGCGCTTGTCCACCGCGACGGTCGCATTGGTGTAGGCGATCGGGTAGTAGGTCATATCGTTCGCCACGGTCTGCTGAATTTGCTTGTAGATATCGGCACGTTTCGCGGCGTCGGTTTCCACTGCGCCTTTATCCCACAGGGCATCAAACTGCGGATTTTTGTAGTGCGCGTAGTTATAGGCTTCGTTGCTCATGAACAGCGATTTGTAACCGTCCGGCTCGGAGCCCATGATGTAGCCGCCCAGGTTCAGCTCCCACGCGGTATTGTTCATATCGAGGCTGCGCTGAGACATCGCGTTGGAGTCCAGCGGCATCAGTTCCACGTTCACCCCAATGCCCTTCAGCGCCTGCTGAATGTAGAGCGCCATGCTCTCCTGGGTTTTGTTGGTGTTCACATACGCCAGGCGCAGCTTGAGGTTGTCCGGCGCGCCGGACGTCTTCAGCAGGTCTTTGGCTTTTTGCAGATCGAATTTGTACTGTTCAACGTCATCCGTCTTGTAAAGCGTATCTGGCGTCAGGAACGACGTTGCCGGTTTAGCGTAGTCCAGCGAGGTAAACGCGGTCTGGGTGAGCTCGTCTTTGTTGATGGCATACGCGATGGCCTGGCGCAGCGCTTTGCTCTTCATCACCGGCACGTTTTGGTTGAACGTCATATAGGCCAGACGGCCTTCCGGATAGACCACGAAGTCAAACTTACCGGTATTTTTCAGGCGGTTCACATCCTGCGGGTCAACCATTTTAAGGTTGATTTCACCGTTTTGCAGCGCAAGGTTAGCGGCGTTGCTGTCTTTAGCGAAACGGTAGGTGACCGAATCAAGCTTCGCTTTGCCGTTCCAGTAATCGTCAAAACGGGTCAGGGCGTAATACTGCCCGGCGCGGTACTCCTTAAATTTGAACGGCCCGGAGCCGACCGGCGCATCGTTTTTGCTGCTCTTTTCCAGGTCGCCTTCACCGGCGAACACGTGCTGCGGGATCGGGTAGATCTGTACCAGGGTGCCGGTAAAGGCCGCGCTGACCTGCGGCAATGTGAACTTAACGGTGCGCTCATCCA
The DNA here is from genome assembly GCF_001521715.1 of Enterobacter asburiae. Taxonomy (NCBI): domain Bacteria; kingdom Pseudomonadati; phylum Pseudomonadota; class Gammaproteobacteria; order Enterobacterales; family Enterobacteriaceae; genus Enterobacter; species Enterobacter asburiae. Next base: position 4,261,167 of record NZ_CP011863.1, on the reverse strand, counting down.
CCTTGCTCACCTGTACCGGCTTGTCGCCGTAGGTGAACATGCTGCGGAAGAAGCTGTGCTGTTTGGCATCCAGCAGCTTGTTGAAGGTGAAGACCACGTCGTCCGCCGTCAGCGGCTGGCCATCCTGCCATTTCAGGTTGGGTTTTAACGTCAGGGTATAGCTCAGGTTGTCGGCGGAAGGCGTCAGGCTTTCCGCCAGGCCCCACTCAATGTTGCCGTTATTAAAGCTGTACAGCGGGGCATAGAGCGCCTGCATGATCGTTAAGGTTGTGCGGTCACTGGCATAGAGCGGATTAACGGCTAACGGGTCGCCGGAGGTAATTCCAATAATTAGCGAACCGCCCTCTTTTGGCGCATCGTTTTTTGCCGCAGCCGCACTGTTTGTCTCTTTATTTTTCGCATCATCACAGCCAGCCAGGCCTAACGCGAGCGAAACCACCACTGCCGATAACAGAAGCTTGCGCATCTCACTAACTCCTTGCCTTATAAAGTTTTTATTACTGCATCTTTTATTTATGTTGAAGCATCATATTCAGCTTTATCGGTTTACGCATTAATTATGAAAATGCGATTTTCGATTAAGCTTATGCCAGATTTGTTATATATAAGCGCCGGAAGGAATAGCGGTTAATTGATTGCGCTCGCAACGTTAAACGCTTCACAAATCTCCTGCTACACTGCCTCAACACATCACTCAAAAGGCAGGCCAACATGTCAGACAACACGTATCAGCCACCAAAAGTGTGGGAATGGAAAAAGAACGGCGGCGGCGCGTTCGCCAATATTAACCGCCCTATTTCCGGCGCGACCCATGAGAAAGATCTGCCCGTAGGCTCCCACCCGCTGCAGCTTTACTCTCTCGGGACACCGAACGGCCAGAAAGTAACGATCATGCTCGAAGAGCTGCTGGCGCTGGGCGTGACGGGCGCGGAATACGACGCATGGTTGATCCGCATCGGCGAGGGCGATCAGTTCTCCAGCGGGTTTGTAGACGTGAACCCGAACTCGAAAATACCGGCGCTGCGTGACCACTCCACGACCCCGCCAACGCGCGTCTTTGAATCCGGCAATATCCTGCTCTATCTGGCAGAGAAATTCGGTCACTTCCTGCCAAAAGATCCGGCGGGACGCACCGAGACCCTGAACTGGCTGTTCTGGCTGCAGGGCGCGGCGCCGTTCCTCGGCGGCGGTTTTGGCCACTTCTACAACTATGCCCCGGTAAAAATTGAGTACGCGATTGACCGCTTCACCATGGAAGCCAAACGCCTGTTCGACGTGCTGGATAAACAGCTGGCGCGCGGTCGCTACGTAGCGGGTGAGGAGTACACCATCGCGGATATCGCCATCTGGCCGTGGTTCGGCTGCGTGGCGTTGGGCAGCGTCTATAACGCCGCCGAGTTCCTCGACGCCGGGAAGTACACCAACGTCCAGCGCTGGGCGAAAGACGTGGCGAATCGCCATGCCGTTAAGCGCGGCCGCATCGTTAACCGCACCAGCGGCGAGCTGAACGAGCAGCTCCACGAGCGCCACGCGGCGAGCGACTTCGATATCAATACGGAAGATAAGCGTCAGGCGTAATGTTCCGCCGGGCGGATCCCCGCCCGGCAACTGAGATCCCTGCCCAGGGCATGATTAGCTTAAAGGTTGAGCCCCTATTGCTGGCACTATCTGGACGTTTTTCTCGCGTCTGAGAGTGAGAAATGACGTCTCAACCGACAGCAGTCACAAAGGATCTGTTATGAAACTTATTAAAACAACGCTGGTTATCAGCGCCCTCATTTTTTCCACCTCGGGAATGGCCATCGACAAAACTGCCGCTGGCGCCGTAGCAGGCGCGGCCATTGGTGCGGCCACGGGCAAAGATCTGAAATCGACCGTTGGCGGCGCCGTCGTGGGCGCAGGCACCGGTGCCATGTTCAAAAATGGCGGCAAAGGTAAAGCCGCGCGTAAGGGCGGCGCGGTAGGGGCTGCCGTGGGCGCAGGTGCCGCAGCGGTTACCGGCAAGAGCGTGCTGAAAGGTGCAGCCGTTGGTGCGGGCACGGGCGCGCTGATTGGTGAAGCGACGCACTGATAAATACAGCCGGGCAGCGCTGCGTTTGCCCGGCATGAATCACACTCCCGATGACGCCCTCCGCGTATTGTTCGTGTCTCATCCCTGGATAGTTTCCGTTAACCGCATTAATACTTAATGTCCCGCGCTTTTTGTCTTCCAGACTGTTTCATCTGACGCTTGTCCTGACGACAGTCGTGATTACTCTGGTTATTGTTCGCCACGCAGGTCTGCTTCACCTGCCGCGACGCGTCGCGGGTTTCCTGCCTGACATCACGCGCCACGCGCCGCTCCTGCGCCTGCTGGGTCGCACTGGCAGAAACCGAGAACAGCATCAGAAGAATGAAAGAAAGGACAGGAATGACAGATAACGATCTGTTCATAGCAACACCTCGAAGAAGAGAGCCCAGAACGTCAGGGGGGTTAGCAAAAGAATAGCAGTTTCAGAAGGGGCTGAATGGGGAAGGCGTTAATAATATAAGGCCGCACAAAGCGGCCTTATACGTTGCGTTATGCCGTCAGGCGGAACTTCTGCACCGAGCGCTGAAGATCTTCGGTCTGGCGCTCCAGCGCGGCCGCCGCGGCAGAAACCTCTTCAACCAGCGAGGCGTTTTGCTGGGTAACGCCGTCCATCTGGGTAATGGCAATCCCGACCTGCGAAATGCCCTTGCTTTGCTCCTCAGAGGCGGAAGCGATTTGCTTCATGATGGTCGTCACTTCCGTCACGTCGCGCAAAATCGCATCCATGGTGGTGCCGGTGTCGCTCACCAGCTGCGCCCCCTGCTCTACGCGGGAAACGGAGTCGGTAATCAGCCCCTCAATCTCTTTGGCCGCGTTGGCGCTGCGGCTTGCCAGGTTGCGAACTTCGCCTGCCACCACCGCGAAACCACGCCCCTGCTCACCCGCGCGCGCCGCTTCAACCGCCGCATTGAGTGCCAGGATATTGGTCTGGAAGGCAATGCTGTTGATCACGTTGGTGATTTCAGCAATTTTCTTCGAGCTTTCCGAAATTCCGCTCATGGTGGTCACCACCTCTTCCACCAGCGAGCCGCCGCGGCTGGCGGTAGTTGAGGCCACATCGGCCAGCTGGCTGGCCTGACGCGCGCTTTCCGCGTTCAGTTTCACCGTGGCGGTCAGCTGTTCCATGCTGGCTGCCGTCTCTTCCAGCGCAGCCGCCTGCTCTTCGGTACGGGAAGAGAGGTCGTTGTTACCGCTGGAGATTTCCGTCGCGCCGCGCCAGATGTTTTCACTGCCGGAGCGAATCGTGCTGACCGCTTCGCGCAGGCTGTCCTGCATAGCGCTCAGCAGCGGCACCAGCTGTCCCACGCAGTTACGACCGAACGGCTCAATGGGCTGGCTGAGATCGCCCTGGGCAATCTGGCGGAACTGCTGGCGAATGCGAGCCAGCGGTTTGACCAGCATCGCCACCAGGTAACGGTCGGTGAAGAGCAGGATCAGCAGGCCGATAATCGTGGCGACGATAATCACCGTGCGGGTCATGCTTGTCAGGCCGTCCACCACCACGCGGGTGCTGTCGAGCGACTTCGCGGCGGCATTGTTGAACTCCTCGGCGGCCGCGCCGAACGCACGGCTCAGCGGCGGCGTGACGTTGTTGGCCTGCTGGCGATACCCCTCCAGAGCCCCCTGCTTCGCCTGCTGCATTTGCGGCGTTACGCCCTGTTCGAGCAGCGCCTGCCAGGAGCCGATCACCCGGGAAGAGATCTGCTCATCCATCGGGCCTGGGGAGATCGCTTTCATCTCGGCCAGTTTCTTGCCCATGTTATCCAGCGCCTGTTGGGCGGAGGCCAAATCCGGCGTGCCGCCTGCGGCTTTGACTTCCATTGCGCGGCTCAGACGGGTCACAAAGCGGAAATATTGATCGTTTCCCTGGCTGAGTACCGTCATCTGTTTAACCAGCTGGCGGTCGACTTCATTGCCATCTGAAACGCGAGAAAGGGACCAGGTGCTGTACAACCCAACGCCCGCCCACATTAAACAAAAGATCCCGAGAATCGTCAGCATGACGAAACGGATCGTGAAATTACGGAGCATATTCATAAGTCTTCCTTGCCGTGAGGGTGAGTTCGCCCAGAGGCGAGTACTACTCTCGTTATCGGCAGGAAAGAGGGAAATTATAACGTTTTGTGATCATTTTTAATTAGCGTGGCTTCACTGGTCGCACAGCTGTCGTTAACCATTAAGCCCGCGCTTAGTGATGTAATTTGTGATGTGGTAAGTTCAGAATGAAAACGTTGTTTCGAAAAATTCATCAATAAGAAAGGAGACATCATGTCCTGGCACCCTTACCACGGCCGCTATGAGAGTATGCAATATCGTTATTGCGGTAAAAGTGGCCTGCGCCTGCCCGCGCTGTCGCTGGGACTGTGGCATAGCTTCGGCCACGTCCAGCCTCTTGACGCCCAGCGCGCGCTGCTGCGAAAAGCCTTCGACCTCGGCATCACCCATTTCGATCTCGCCAATAACTACGGCCCGCCGGCGGGCAGCGCGGAAGAGAATTTCGGCCGCCTGCTGCGTGAGGACTTTGCCGCGTACCGCGACGAGCTGATTATCTCCACCAAGGCGGGTTACGACATGTGGCCAGGGCCCTACGGTTCAGGCGGTTCGCGTAAGTATCTGCTCGCCAGCCTCGACCAGAGCCTGAAGCGTCTGGGCGTCGACTACGTGGATATTTTCTACTCCCACCGCGTGGATGAAAACACGCCGATGGAAGAGACGGCCTCTGCGCTGGCCCACGCCGTGCAGAGCGGCAAAGCGCTGTATGTCGGCATTTCCTCCTACTCGACCGATCGCACGCAGAAAATGGCCGAGCTGCTGCGCGAGTGGAAGATCCCGCTGCTGATCCACCAGCCGTCCTATAACCTGCTTAACCGCTGGGTCGATAAGACCGGTTTGCTGGATGCGCTGGAAGCAAACGGTACGGGGTGTATCGCCTTCACCCCGCTGGCGCAGGGGCTGCTGACCGGAAAATACCTGAACGGTATTCCTGAAGGTTCACGCATGCAGCGCGAAGGGAATAAAGCGCGCGGCCTGACGCAGAAGATGCTGACCGACGCCAACCTGAGCAGCCTTCGCCTGCTGAATGAGATGGCGCAGGCGCGTGGTCAAACCATGGCGCAGATGGCGCTAAGCTGGCTACTGAAGGATGCGCGCGTGACGTCCGTGCTGATTGGCGCAAGCCGCCCGGAACAGCTGGAAGAGAATGTTCAGGCGCTGGAAAACCTGCGCTTTACGGAGGACGAACTCAAGCGGATTGACCAGCATGTTGCGGATGGGGAGTTGAATCTGTGGCAGGCGTCGTCGGATAAATAGTGCGGTCTGATGCCCTCACCCCGGCCCTCTCCCACAGGGAGAGGGAGCTAACTATTCCCTCTCCCTGTGGGAGAGGGCTAGGGTGAGGGGAAATTACTTCTTACTGATCTTATCCAGATACCCCATCACAAACGCAGACAGCACAAACGTCAGGTGGATGATGACGTACCACATCAGTTTGTTATCCGGCACGTTCTTCGCGTCCATAAACACGCGAAGCAGGTGGATAGAGGAGATCGCCACAATCGACGCGGCCACTTTATTCTTCAGCGACGAAGCATCCATTTTGCCCAGCCAGCTGAGCTTCTCTTTACGCTCGTCGATATCGAGCTGGGAGACAAAATTCTCGTAGCCGGAGAACATCACCATCACCAGCAGCCCGCCCACCAGGGTCATATCCACCAGCGACAGCAGAACCAGAATCAGATCCGCTTCGGCAATAGAAAAAATGTTCGGCAGAACATGCCAGATTTCCTGAAAGAACTTAATCGTCAGCGCGATAAGTGCCAGCGAGAGGCCAAAATAGACGGGGGCCAGTATCCAGCGAGAGGCGTACATGGCATTTTCAAAAAAGCGTTCCATAAAGTCCTGTTTGCAAAAGAAACCAGCGCCCAGTATATCTCAACGGCGCTGGCTGTTTGCAATAACTCAACGGTACGTCATTCAGACGTTGTCTGGGTTAACCTCGGGACGTGCATACTCCGGCCAGACAAGCCCCACCAGTTCAGGATAGGCTTCCAGACTGAACTCACGAAAACACTGACGCAAATTTAATACGTCCAGATCGGAATAAGAGACCTTCTCGCCGTTAAGGCAGCGCTTTTTAATATTGTCATAATATTTATAGACTGCTGAATTCAGATCGCTACAGCGACGCTGCGCCTCAAACAGTCCGGGCGTGTCATTAATTTCCGACATTTTCATGCGCTTAATTGTCGCGTGTAAAAAGTCGATATATTCGTGGTTCACCCGCCAGTACCAGACAGGCGTAACGGAGTTCATCAATACAGAGAAATGGTCTTCCCCTTCCTCTTTTGTCATCAGTTCAGGTTGCGGGGGTTCACTGGTGTCTTTCGACACTTTTGTTTTATTGAATTCCTGCATCAATAAAAGCACACCAGCGGTCAGTAATAGTAATGTGATGACCGTAAAAAAGATGCTGTTCATGGGTAGGCTCCATTTTTTTTGATTTTAAATTTGCCTCATGATATTGTCAACGAATCTCACGCCTTTACCAACCCCACCCTGTTGAAAATAAAGGAAATTAAAAATGCTGCCCGACTATCTCGTCCCGGCTAAGTACCACATTACGCCTGTGGAACAGCAACCGACGGAAGCAGTAAAAGAGGCCAGTTTCACTCAGGGGAAAAGAAAGCTCTCTGATTTCGAGCCCGATATATTAATTGGTGTTTCCCGAACTGGCAAATCCCGAAATATGTTGCTGGAAGAGCACGATCGCCATATAAAAGACCGCTTATTTCGCGCCATAAAAATTGAAGCCTTTGTCCACCTGCTGAATGACCTCCAGGCCGAGGGTGAAATAGATGCCCAGAAACTAAGTCAAATAATGGCCGAGAAAACCGAAGAAATTAATGAAGCGGGCAATGAAATTTGGCTTAATTTAATTACGCGCGAAAAAAACAACCCAATTTTTTATAGCCTGGGGGAAGATTAACGTGAAAGAAGTTAAAAACAACGACGTTTATTTGACTTTAGATGATAAAAAAAGTGATGAATTTATCTTAAAGCAAAATCTCGACGCGCTGAGAAACACAAAAAATGACGAGATGACGCGTATTACACAAGACCTGGTATCGATCCCGGCGACGCTGGTTCGTCTGAAATGGCAGAATCGCCGTGAAATTTATCCGCTACAGGTCAAAGAAGAGATTTACGGTGCCGTGATGAACGCCATCATAGAACAGCGTCCCGAGCTGAAAGAGAAGCTTCTCGGACGTCTTGAGGCCAATTATCAGTATCTGCTTGCCAGAGAAATCGCCACCCTGCGTCTGACGCGCAAGCTGTCCGACGGTGAGTATCGTACCTCAAACGTCACCTGCGTGGCGCTGGATGAGGACGCGCTGGCAACCCCCTCTACCGCACCGACGGATAGCAAAAACGCATAAACCGACAGGCATAAAAAAAGCCGGCTTTCGCCAGCTTCTTTATCACTTCGAGGCCGCTTTCTCTTCGCCGACCAGTCCAATCTTCAGGTAACCCGCCTGATGCAGCGTGTCCATTACCTTCATCATGGTTTCATAATCAACGGTTTTATCCGCACGGAAGAAGACCGTTGTGTCTTTCTTACCGCCCGTAAGCTGCTCCAGCGCCGGGATGACCGAGTCGGCCGTCACCGGGTCGTTCCCGAGGAACATGGATTTATCCGCCTTCACCGACAGGTAGATAGGCTTCTCCGGGCGCGGCTGGGGCTGGCTGGAAGAGGCAGGCAGATTGACCTTCACATCAACCGTCGCCAGCGGCGCGGCTACCATGAAGATAATCAACAGAACCAGCATAACGTCGATAAACGGCGTCACGTTGATTTCATGCATTTCGCCGTTATCGTCCAGATTTTCGTTTAGACGCATCGCCATACTCTTAACCTGCGCGCAGTTTAGACGCCGCGTGCACCGGCTTAACCGAGCTGGCGTTCAGGTCGAGATCGCGGCTTTGCAGCAGCAGAACCTGCGCGGCAACGTCACCCAGCGTGGCTTTGTAGCTGCCAATCATACGCGCGAAGATGTTGTAGATAACCACCGCCGGGATAGCGGCAACCAGACCGATTGCCGTCGCCAGCAGCGCTTCTGCGATACCCGGCGCCACGACCGCCAGGTTGGTGGTTTGGGTCTGCGCGATACCGATAAAGCTGTTCATGATGCCCCAGACCGTACCGAAAAGACCGATGAACGGTGAGATCGCGCCGATGGTTGCCAGATAACCATTGCCGCGTCCCATGTGTCGGCCAACGGCCGCAACGCGACGCTCCAGGCGGAAACCGGTACGCTCTTTGATACCTTCGTTATCTTCACTGCCAGCGGAGAGTTCCAGCTCGTTCTGTGCTTCATTCACTAACAGGGTGGTCAGGCTTTTCGCGTGGAAGGATGAGGTCATGTCTGCAGCCTGATCCAGAGAGCGGGCTTCTGCCAGCTGCTGCTGTTCCCGCTTAAGGCGGCGCTTCTGCGAAAGCAGCTCGGCGCTCTTGCTGAAGAAGATAGCCCAGGTGACAACGGACGCCAGAATCAGGCCGATCATCACAATCTTAACCACGATGTCAGCATGCTGATACATGCCCCAAACGGAGAGATCCGTCTGCATCAAATTATTACCCACTCTGTATCTCCAGGACGCAAATCACAAAATCTGAGCGTAATAATATCAAAACGTCGTCGAATTGATAGTAGTTCTCATTAGTATTTGCATGGTGCCGTAATTTTCGCTCACTTTCCTTGCGCTTACGCAGTAAAAATTTCTTATGCGAATTTTTGCTAATATTTTCTGTTTATTCGATAAGCCGCGGGGTGCAGTTTTTTCCAATCGTGGTAGTCTGGACGTCCAGACGTATAAAAACAGGGTTAGCGAACATGACAAAGAAGCATCTTGATACCACGCTGGTACAGGCAGGACGCAGCAAAAAATATACGCAGGGATCGGTCAACAGCGTGATTCAACGAGCCTCCTCGCTGGTGTTTGATACCGTTGAGGAGAAAAAAATTGCCACGCGCAACCGCGCGAAAGGCGGGCTGTTTTATGGCCGTCGCGGCACGCTAACCCATTTTTCGCTGCAGGAGGCGATGTGCGAGCTGGAAGGCGGCGCGGGCTGCGCGCTGTTCCCCTGCGGGGCGGCTGCGGTGGCCAACACCATTCTGGCTTTTGTGGAACAGGGCGACCATATCCTGATGACCAACACCGCCTACGAGCCCAGCCAGGACTTCTGCACCAAAATCCTCAGCAAGCTCGGCGTAACGACCGGCTGGTTCGACCCGCTGATTGGTGAAGGCATTGCCGAACTTATTCAGCCAAACACGCGCATTGTGTTCCTGGAATCTCCGGGCTCGCTCACCATGGAAGTTCACGACGTGCCGGCTATCGTGAAGGCCGTGCGCAGCAAAGCCCCAGAGGCGATCGTGATGATCGACAACACCTGGGCGGCGGGCGTGCTGTTTAAAGCCCTGAGGTTCGACATTGATATCTCGATTCAGGCGGCGACGAAATACCTGATAGGCCACTCTGACGGCATGATTGGCACTGCGGTCTCCAACGCGCGCTGCTGGGATCAGCTGCGTGAAAATGCCTACCTGATGGGCCAGATGGTGGATGCAGACACGGCCTACATGACCAGCCGCGGTATCCGCACGCTGGGCGTTCGCCTGCGTCAGCACCATGAAAGCAGCCTGAAGGTGGCCGAATGGCTGGCGCAGCATCCGCAGGTTGAGCGCGTGAATCATCCTGCGTTACCGGGCAGTAAAGGCCACGAATTCTGGCAGCGTGACTTTACGGGCAGCAGCGGTTTGTTCTCGTTCGTACTGAAAAAGCGGCTAAATAACGACGAGCTGGCGAGCTATCTGGATAATTTTACCCTCTTCAGCATGGCCTACTCCTGGGGCGGTTTTGAATCCCTGATCCTGCCTAACCAGCCGGAACAGGTTGCGGCTCTGCGCCCCGGCGGAGAAGTGGACTTCAGCGGCACCCTGATTCGACTGCATATCGGTTTAGAAAATGTTGACGATCTGATTGCCGATTTAGCAGCAGGGTTCGAGCGTATCGTGTAGAGTGCTGGCTGAAAATGTACTCTCTGGACGCTTTTGTGGACACGGCAATGAGAAAAGTCTGCATGAGTTGCGCCCGGGATCAAACCCGACGGGCGAATAAGGGAGTACAATAGCTCTATATCTGCTGTTCCACAGGAAAGTCCATGGCTGTTATTCAAGATATTATCGCGGCGCTCTGGCATCACGACTTTGCCGCGCTGGCGGATCCTCACATCGTTGGTATCGTTTACCTCGTGATGTTCGCAACTCTGTTTCTGGAAAATGGATTACTGCCAGCCTCGTTTTTACCCGGTGACAGCCTGCTTTTACTTGCCGGGGCATTAATCGGGAAAGGCGTCATGGACTTCACGCCAACGATGGTTATTCTCACCTCCGCAGCCAGCCTGGGCTGCTGGCTGAGCTATCTGCAGGGCCGCTGGCTTGGGAATACCCGCGTCGTAAAAGGCTGGCTGGCGCAGTTACCGCATAAATATCATCAGCGTGCGACCTGCATGTTCGACAGGCATGGCCTGCTGGCCCTGCTGGCGGGGCGTTTCCTCGCGTTTGTTCGCACGCTTCTGCCTACGATGGCGGGCATTTCCGGTCTGTCAAACCGCCGCTTCCAGTTCTTCAACTGGCTGAGCGCTCTGCTGTGGGTGGGTGTGGTCACCACGCTCGGCTATGCGCTGAATATGATCCCCTTTGTGAAACACCATGAAGATCAGGTGATGACCTTCCTGATGGTGCTGCCGATGTTCCTGCTGGTGGCAGGACTGGTGGGAACCATCGCGGTGGTAATTAAGAAGAAGTACTGCAGCGCCTGATCCCCTCACCCTATCCCCATAGGGGAGTGGGGAAAAAGCTTAAGCTCCCTGCATGGTTCGGATGCGTGATGCATCCTCTCCCGGCGTGACGCCGAAATAGCGCTTAAACTCACGACTGAACTGCGACGCACTTTCGTAACCCACCCGCATCGCCGCCGCGCTGGCCTTCATGCCGTCGTGGATCATCAGCATCCGCGCCTTATGCAGCCGGTAGGTTTTAAGGTACTGCAGCGGCGAGGTGCTGGTCACCGACTTGAAGTTATGATGAAACGCCGAGACGCTCATGTTCGCTTCCGCCGCCAGCTGGTCGACGCTGAGGTTTTCCGTGTACTGGCTTTCAATGCGCTTGAGCACGCGGCTTATCAGGCTGAAGTGGGTCTGTCGGCTCACAAGAGCCAGTAACGCCCCGCCGCCCGGGCCCAGCAGCACATGGTAGAGAATTTCGCGGACGATCTGCTTGCCCAGAATACGCGCGTCCAGCGGTCTTTCCATCACGTCCAGCAGACGCTCAATGGCGCAGAGGATCTCTTCCGACAGCGTCGCCGAGTTAATCCCGCTCGATGCCATAGACGGCTGGAAGAACTCATCTTCTCCAATCTCCATCAGCAGCTCCTGCAGCTGAAGAATATCGACGTTGACGCGAATACCGGCCAGCGGAACGGCCTCTGTCGCGAAGGTTTCACATTCGAAGGGTAAAGGTACCGTCAGAAGCAGATATTCATTGGTGTCGTAGCGGAACACGCGCTCGTTGATATAGCCAATTTTATGGCCCGAGAAGAGAAAAACGATGCCCGGCTGGTACATGACCGGCGTGCGCGTCCCGGGCTGCGTTCCATAAAGCAGGCGAATGTCAGGAAGCAGATCGCTGACGCCATTTTCTTTATCTATCAGTTTTTTAATCTGCGCAGTGAGCTGATGGCAGATCGCTTCACGGTTCATATTACGTTACTCCGGGTACGGTTTCCGACGTTGACAGTGTGCGTGCTTTTCCGCGCTTTCTCCAGCGCTCTGTAGAAATGGGCAAGACATCGGCAGGAATGTGCATTGAGAGGATAGCCCCGGACGGCCACAATGTGCAGCATCAGGTCGCCCTCTGCGCCACCACGGTTTTTCACCCACTAAAGGGAACGAGCAATGAACAACTTTAATCTTCACACCCCAACCCGCATTCTGTTTGGTAAAGACGCTATCGCCGATCTGCGCGCGCAGATCCCTGCTGACGCCCGCGTACTGATCACCTACGGTGGCGGCAGCGTGAAAAAAACCGGCGTGCTGGATCAGGTTTACAGCGCCCTGGACGGTCTGGACGTGCGTGAGTTCGGCGGCATCGAGCCAAACCCGTCTTACGAAACGCTGATGAACGCGGTGAAAATCGCCCGCGAAGAGAACATCACCTTCCTGCTGGCCGTCGGCGGCGGCTCCGTGCTTGACGGCACCAAATTCATCGCGGCGGCAGCGCACTACGCTGACGGCATCGATCCGTGGCACATCCTGGAAACCCGCGGCAGCGACATTAAAAGCGCCATCCCGATGGGCTCCGTGCTGACCCTGCCAGCGACGGGCTCTGAATCCAACAAGGGCGCGGTGATCTCCCGTAAAACGACCGGCGACAAGCAGGCCTTTATGAACGAACACGTTCAGCCTGTGTTCGCGATCCTGGATCCGGTTTACACCTACACCCTGCCTGCGCGTCAGGTGGCAAACGGCGTGGTCGATGCCTTTGTTCATACCGTTGAGCAGTACGTCACGTATCCGGTGAATGCCAAAATTCAGGATCGTTTCGCGGAAGGCATTCTGCTGACGCTCGTAGAAGAAGGTCCGAAAGCGCTGCAAGAGCCGGAAAACTACGACGTGCGTGCCAACGTCATGTGGGCGGCAACGCAGGCGCTGAACGGCCTGATCGGCGCTGGAGTACCGCAGGACTGGGCAACCCACATGCTGGGCCACGAGCTGACGGCGATGCACGGTCTGGACCACGCGCAAACGCTGGCCGTTGTGCTGCCTGCCCTGTGGAACGAAAAGCGGGACACCAAGCGCGCCAAGCTGCTGCAGTACGCCGAGCGCGTGTGGAACATCACCGAGGGTTCTGACGATGCGCGTATTGATGCCGCGATCGAAGCGACCCGGAGCTTCTTTGAAGGTCTGGGCGTGCCAACGCGTCTCTCTGGCTACGGTCTGGACGGCAGCTCCATCCCTGCTCTGCTGGCGAAACTCGAAGAACACGGCATGACCCACCTGGGCGAGCACGGCGACATTACGCTGGACGTCAGCCGTCGCATCTACGAAGCGGCACGCTAAGCGTTTTTGCCCTCCCGACTTTCGTTTTTTGACATTTCGTCCAGACTTAATGCACACCCCATCGCCGGAGGAACCCTCCGGCGATGCGCACCTGAAGGAGGAAAAATGGCAAACCAAACCGTAATCAAGCTGCAGGACGGCAACGTGATGCCCCAGCTGGGGCTAGGTGTATGGAAAGCCGGTAACGACGAGGTCGTCTCCGCCATTCATAAAGCCCTGGAAGTCGGCTATCGGTCCATTGATACCGCCGCCGCGTACAAAAACGAGGACGGCGTGGGGACCGCACTGGCCAGCGCCGGCGTCCCCCGCGATGAGTTATTCATCACCACAAAACTGTGGAACGACGATCAAAAACGCCCCCGCGAAGCGCTGGAGGAGAGCCTGGAGAAACTCCAGCTCGATTTCGTCGATCTCTGGCTGATGCACTGGCCGGTTCCGGCTATCGACCATTACGTTGACGCCTGGAAAGGGATGATTGACCTGCAGAAAGAGGGGCTGGTGAAAAGCATCGGCGTCTGTAACTTCCAGGTTCATCACCTGCAGCGGCTGATTGACGAGACTGGCGTTGCGCCAGTGATTAACCAGATTGAGCTGCACCCGCTAATGCAGCAGCGCCAGCTTCATGCCTGGAACGCCACGCATAAGATCCAGACCGAGTCCTGGAGCCCGCTGGCGCAGGGCGGCGAAGGGGTATTCGATCAAAAGATTATCCGTGAGCTGGCGGATAAATACGGTAAAACCCCGGCGCAAATCGTCATTCGCTGGCATCTGGACAACGGCCTGGTGGTGATCCCGAAATCGGTCACGCCGTCGCGCATCGCCGAGAACTTCGACGTCTGGGATTTCCGTCTGGACAAAGACGAGCTGGGTGAGATTGCGAAGCTGGATAAGGGCAAGCGGCTTGGGCCGGACCCGGACCAGTTTGGCGGTTAAGTGCGTAAAAAAGCCGGGTGGCGGCTTCGCCATACCCGGTCTACGTGTCTACATAAAAAACCCCGGCTTGCCGGGGTTTTTTATTTACGCTTTGCGCTTCACGGGCTTCTTCACACTCGAATTACCGTTTGAACGCTGATGCACAATCGGCGTGTGCTTGGTGAGCGCCGGGCGCGTATTGCGGTTCTGGCGACGCGCTTCGCGCATCTCATCCAGCGTCGGGGCCGGTACCAGGCAGTCGCGACGCGAGCCGATCAGGTGTTTTTTACCCATCTCTTCCAGCGCCTGACGGATCAGCGGCCAGTTTTTCGGATCGTGGTAACGCAGCAGCGCTTTATGCAGACGACGCTGTTTATCCCCTTTCGGCACCACCACCTCTTCACTCTTATAACCAATCTTACTCAGCGGGTTCTTGCCGGTGTAATACATGGTCGTCGAGTTGGCGAGCGGTGACGGATAGAAGTTCTGCACCTGATCCAGGCGGAAGCGACGCTGCTTCAGCCACAGCGCCAGGTTCACCATGTCCTCATCGCGCGTGCCCGGGTGGGCGGAGATGAAGTATGGGATAAGATACTGCTCTTTACCCGCCTGCTTCGAATAGGTATCGAACAGCTCTTTAAAGCGATCGTAGCTGCCCATGCCCGGCTTCATCATTTTCGACAGCGGGCCTTCCTCGGTGTGCTCCGGCGCAATCTTCAGATAGCCGCCGACGTGGTGCGTCGCCAGCTCTTTGATGTAGCGCGGATCTTCCACGGCGATGTCGTAACGTACCCCGGACGCGATCAGGATCTTTTTGATGCCCTTCAGGTCGCGCGCGCGGCGGTAGAGATTGATCGTCGGCTCGTGGTTAGTGTCCATATGCTCGCAAATGCTCGGATAGACGCAGGAGAGGCGACGGCAGGTTTGCTCCGCGCGCGGCGATTTGCAGCGCAGCATGTACATGTTCGCGGTTGGGCCGCCAAGGTCGGAAATCACGCCGGTAAAGCCCGGAACCGAGTCGCGAATCGCTTCGATCTCATTGATGATCGAATCTTCAGAGCGGCTCTGGATAATACGCCCTTCGTGCTCGGTAATGGAGCAGAAGGAACAGCCGCCGAAGCAGCCGCGCATGATGTTGATCGAGAAGCGGATCATCTCATACGCCGGGATACGGGCGTTGCCGTACGCCGGGTGCGGAACGCGCTTGTACGGCAGCGCAAAGACGCTGTCCATCTCTTCGGTGGAGAGCGGGATCGCCGGCGGGTTAATCCAGATAAAGCGCTCGCCGTGCTTCTGCATCAGCGCGCGGGCGCAGCCCGGGTTGGTTTCATGGTGCAGAATACGGGACGCGTGCGCGTAGAGCACCTTGTCGGCTTTCACCTTCTCGTAGGACGGCAGCAGCACGTAGGTCTTTTCCCACGGTTTCGGGCGCGGCGGCTGCACAACGATAGCCTTCGCTTCCGCTTTTTTCGGCTCAACCGGCTTGTTATCGGCACACGGCAGATCTTCGCCGTACGGGTGCGGGATCGGGTCGATTTTGCCCGGCATATCAATGATGCGGGAATCCACCCCGCTCCAGCCCGGCAGCGCCTCTTTCACCATAATGGCGGTATTGCGCACGTCGCGGATGCTGCTCACCGGTTCACCCTGCGACAGACGGTGCGCCACTTCCACCAGCGGACGCTCGCCGTTACCGTAAATCAGCATGTCGGCTTTGGAATCCACCAGCACCGAGCGGCGAACGGTATCTGACCAGTAGTCGTAGTGGGCGGTGCGGCGCAGGCTTGCCTCGATGCCGCCCAGGATCACCGGCACGTCTTTCCAGGCTTCTTTACAGCGCTGGGTATAGACCAGGGTTGCGCGGTCGGGGCGTTTACCCGCCACGTTATCCGGCGTGTAGGCGTCGTCATGACGCAGCTTGCGGTCGGCGGTATAGCGGTTGATCATCGAGTCCATGTTGCCTGCGGTGACGCCGAAGAACAGGTTCGGTTTACCCAGACGCATAAAGTCGTCTTTGCTGTTCCAGTCAGGCTGGGAGATGATCCCCACGCGGAAGCCCTGCGCCTCAAGCATACGGCCACAGATGGCCATACCGAAGCTCGGATGGTCAACGTAGGCATCGCCCGTGACCAGAATGATGTCGCAGCTGTCCCAGCCCAGTTGGTCCATCTCTTCCCGGGACATCGGCAGGAACGGTGCCGGTCCAAAGCAGGCCGCCCAGTACTGGGGCCAGGAGAAGAGGTCACGATCCGGCTGGATCAGGGAAATTGCGCTCATAATGCTTCCGAAGAAAAAATAGACAAAAGGAGCGGGATTATACGCTGTTCATCCGCCAGATTTGAAGAAAAGGATGCATGAAGCAGGCAGATATTCGTGGAAGTCGTTAAAATACGGCGCCCTGATAATTTTGAATCATAATATTCACTATATTTTCCGGTGATTTGCCCCGGAACGTGTTATTGCGCGGAGCTCTGTCGTGAAGCCCAACGATTCGTTACATGTATCCCAGCTGCGGGTTGTCCTTCACCTCTGCGGTTTTCTGGTTCTGCTGTACAGCCTTTCCATGCTGCCGCCGATGGTTATCGCCCTGCTGAATAAAGAGCGAACCTACTTTGCCTTTCTGACCACCTTTTTAACCTTTTTTACTCTCGGAGGGTTAACCTGGCGGGCAACCCGTCACGCCGGCATACAGCTTCGCACCCGCGACGGGTTTGTGATTATCGTGCTGTTCTGGCTGCTGTTTTCATTCATTAGCGCCATGCCGCTCTGGATGGATGACGGGCTACAGCTCTCCTTTGCCGACGCGCTCTTTGAAGGGGTTTCCGGGATCACCACCACCGGGGCAACGGTAATCGGGGACGTCAGCGCCCTGCCTAAGTCGTACCTTTATTACCGCGCACAGCTGAATTTCATTGGCGGGTTAGGCGTCATCGTGCTGGCCGTCGCGGTCCTGCCGCTGCTGGGCATCGGCGGCATGAAGCTCTATCAGTCAGAGATGCCGGGGCCGTTCAAGGAGGAACGTCTGACTCCCCGCCTTGCCGATACCGCGCGCACGCTGTGGGTGACCTACTTCGCGCTGGGCGTGGCCTGCACCCTGGCCTACTGGCTGGCGGGAATGTCATTTTTTGACGCCCTCTGTCACGGGCTGTCGACCGTGTCGTTGGGCGGGTTCTCCACCCGCAGCGAGAGCATTGGGTTTTATGACAGCCACGCGATTGAGCTGGTCGCCGGGGCGTTTTCACTGCTCTCCGCGTTCAACTTCACCCTCTGGTACGTCGCCATTGTCAGACGCACCCTGAAACCGATTCGCCGCAGCCCGGAGGTTAAATTCTTTCTGAGCGCCGCCGCGGTGATTATTGTCATCACCGCCTGGCAGGTCTGGCATGCAGGGATGTACAACGCCACGGATAGCCTGGTGCACGCCTTCTTCCTTGCCAGTTCGATGATGACCGATAACGGCCTTTCGACCGCCGACTATGCCCAATGGCCCGCACACACCATTTTCCTGCTGTTGAGCGCCAGCTTTTTTGGCGGCTGCGTAGGCTCGACCTGCGGCGGGATCAAAGCCCTGCGTTTTCTCATTATGTTCAAGCAGAGTATTCAGGAGATGAACCAGCTGGCGCATCCGAGAGCGCTGCTGAGCATTAAGGTGGGCAAAAGCGTGGTGAATGAACGCGTCCTGCGCTCGGTATGGAGCTTCTTTTTTCTCTACGTCATGATCACGGGCTTTTTTGTCTGGTCGCTCAATCTGATGGGCTACGACCTGTTTACCTCATTCGCAACGGTTGCCGCCTGCATCAACAACATGGGGCTGGGGTTTGGGGAGACGGCGTCGACGTTTGGCACGTTAACAGAGGGGGCAAAACTGCTGATGTGCGCGGCGATGATCTTAGGGCGTCTGGAAATTTACCCGGTGCTGATTCTGTTCTCGCGCTTTTTCTGGCGGGCATAAACCATTCCCGGCGAACCGGGAATGTTGGGGTTAAGGTGCGGGGTTGATCAGCATCTGCCCCACGGAGCCCCTGTCCATCATCTCCAGCGTCTGGCTGTGGAACAGGAACGGGAAGTGCGGCCACGAAGGCTGACCGTAATAGACAAGCAGTTCAACCTGACCGTCCACCCAGACGGTATCTTTCCAGCCGCGGTCTTCCGGGAACGGCATCGCGCCGTTGACGTTGCGGATCAGGAATGCCACCCCTTCAATATGGAACGACTGCGGCATATCTGAACGGACCGTCCAGCGCTCCCAGGTGCCCTGCTGCGCGGTAATGTCGATGCGGTTGACGTCCCACAGCGCGCCGTTGATCCCCGGATCGTCGCCCAGGCTGATATCACGGCTGCGCACCGGCGAGCCGCTCATGATCTCCTGCGGCAGCAGGCGCATTGGCAGGCTATCGGTCACCAGCGGCAGCAGACCGGTTGGACGCAGGGTCAGCACCAGGGTCGAGACAAGTATGCTTGACGGTTCAAAGAACCCGCGAATACGGTCAACAATGCTCGCCGCTTCACCGCAGGTTAGCGACACTTCATCCCCGTTGGTCATGTCCACGAGAATTTCGCGACGTTCACCCGGCGAGAGCGCCAGCTGTTTGACGGAAACCGGCGCCGGCAAAAAGCCCTGGTCGCCGGAAATCACGTGCAGCGGACGGCCATCGCTTATTTGCAGCTGATAGCGGCGCGAGTTAGAGGCGTTGAGCAGGCGAAGGCGCACCCAGCCGCGCGAGACCTCGACGTACGGGCTTTGCGCGCCGTTGACCAGCAGCGTATCGCCGACGAAGCCACCGCTGCCCGGCTCGCTGTATTCCGGCGTACCGAAATTATCCAGACGTTTGTCCTGGATGATAATCGGGAAATCATCCACACCGTAGTGGTTCGGGATCGGCAGGGATTTGCTGACCTCATCTTCCACCAGCCACATTCCGGCCAGGCCGTTATAGACCTGCTGCGCCATGCGGTTAGGCGTGTTGGCGTGATACCACAGGGTTGCTGCGCTCTGGCGAATCGGCAGAACCGGCGCCCAGTCGGCGCTGGGTGACATCATTCGCGCCGCGCCGCCAATCAACGGGCCAGGCACCTGTAGGCCGCTGATGGTCATGGCGACATTTTCAGGGGTACGGTTACTGTAGATGAGCTTAACGTCATCGCCATTCCACACGCGTATGGTCGGCCCAAGATAACGTCCGTTAATGCCCCAGACAGGCGCGCGCGTCCCCTGGGTGAAGGACCAGTGGCTGCGCTGCAGCGTCAGGAAAAGCGGCTGACCGCGACGGGATTCAATTAATGGCGGAATAGGCAGCGGCTGTTGCTGCCCGGCGGCGCTGGCTGTCAGCGGCATCGCACCCGCACAAAGGGCGATCCCGGAAGCCTGAATAAACTGACGCCGACTGAGTGACATATAAGCTCCATCTGAAACGACTAACAACGCGGGAATTCGTTTTCCCTTCAACGCCGGATTAAATCTTACCGGCGGCTTCTCTCTCTGCGACTTCTTTGTCGAGCTGCGCAATATGCTGAGCCATCAGCTCACGGCAGTGCGCTGCCAGCTCGCGCACCTGGTCTTTACCGTATTTGCTGGTATCGACGGGTGGCAGCATTTCAACAATCACCAGCCCGTTATTCAGGCGGTTAAGATTAATCTTATTCGAAGTATTGGAAACGCACACAGGAATAATTGGAACACCTGCCGCAATTGCGGCATGAAACGCCCCGGTTTTAAACGGCAGCAGGCCGCGGCCGCGGCTGCGCGTTCCTTCCGGGAACATCCAGATTGAGATTTTGCGCTTTTTAAAATGATTCACCACTTCCGCAATGGTGCTGTGCGCTTTCGCCCGGTTGTTACGGTCAATCAGCAGGTTACCGGTCAGCCAGTACAGCTGGCCAAAAAACGGGATCCACAGCAGGCTTTTTTTCCCTACCGTCACGGTCGGCGGTAAAACGATATTTGCGGCGGTCACCATATCGTAATTGTTCTGATGGTTAGCGATATAGATGGCGTTACCGAAATTCTCCGCCCCTTCAGGCAGACGTTTCTCAACCTTCAGGCCAAACAGCGGCGCAAGACGCCCGAACATATGGCCGAAGGTGGCAACATGCTTAGGATTACGCGGACTGAACAGGCAATAGATGCAGCCGAAAATACAGACCAGAATGCAGTAGATAACGGTAAGAATAAGACGAACAATATATAGCATAGCGACCTCTGAAGCCCCAACAGCTGACAATTATACTTCACCTGTGGCCAGGTAAGGACTTTATTACGAGCGCGTATTGTTAATCGCAACGCACGAATTAACAACGATTTTACGGGAAATTTTATTGAAACTCCCCCTCCGGGCAGAGGGGGATATCACGACATTACTCTTCGCTGTCACCCGCGGTGCTGCGTGCAGGAGAGTCAATCTCCACGCGGTCGATGCGCTGCAGGCCGCGCATCAGCGAGCCGCGGCGACCGCGCTCACCCACCACTTTCTGCAGCTCTTCCGGACGAAGCTTGATCTTACGCTTGCCGACGTGAATGGTCAGCGTGCTCTGCGGCGGCAGGAGGAAGAGGTGCGCCAGGCCATCTTCGCCTTTCGCGGCTTCCGCCGACGGGATGTTGATGATCTTGTTGCCCTTGCCTTTAGACAGCTCCGGCAGATCGCTGACCGGGAACATCAGCATACGTCCGGCGGTAGTGATCGCCAGCAGCATGTCGCTTTCGTTCTCAATCACCAGCGGCGCCATCACGTGGGCGTTGTCCGGCAGGCTTATCAGCGCCTTACCGGCACGGTTACGGGAGACCAGGTCGTTAAAGGTACAGATAAAGCCGTAGCCCGCATCGGACGCCAGCAGCAGCTTCTGGTCATCGGCTTCCATCAGCATATGGTCAACCGTCGCCCCCGGCGGCAGCGTCAGCTTGCCGGTGAGCGGCTCGCCCTGCCCGCGCGCGGAAGGCAGCGTGATCGGGTCGATGGCGTAGCTGCGGCCGGTGGAGTCGATAAACGCCACCGGCTGGTTGCTCTTGCCTTTCACCGCCGCTTTGAAGCTGTCGCCCGCTTTGTAGCTCAGGCCCGGCGCGTCGATATCGTGGCCTTTGGCGCTGCGCACCCAGCCGCTCTGCGACAGAACAATGGTGACCGGCTCGGACGGCTGCATGTCGTGCTCGTTCATCGCCTTCGCTTCTTCGCGCTCGTGCAGCGGAGAACGACGGTCGTCGCCGAAGGCGTCGGCATCGGCCTGCAGCTCTTTCTTCAGCAGGGTGTTCATCTTGCGCTCGGACGCGAGGATCGCCTGCAGCTGATCGCGCTCTTTTTCCAGCTCGTTCTGCTCGCCGCGGATCTTCATCTCTTCCAGTTTGGCGAGATGGCGCAGCTTCAGTTCGAGGATCGCTTCGGCCTGGGTTTCGCTGATGCCAAAGCGCGACATCAGCGCCGGCTTCGGCTCGTCCTCGGTACGGATGATCTCAATCACTTCATCGATATTGAGGAACGCCACCAGCAAACCTTCAAGGATATGAAGGCGCTTAAGCACTTTCTCCAGACGATGGTTCAGACGACGACGGACAGTATCGCGGCGGAAGGTCAGCCATTCGGTGAGGATCTCCAGCAGGTTTTTCACCGCCGGGCGTCCGTCGAGGCCAATCATGTTCAGGTTGACGCGGTAGCTTTTTTCCAGATCGGTGGTGGCGAACAGGTGGTTCATCACCTGCTCCATGTCCACGCGGTTGGAACGTGGCACGATCACCAGGCGGGTCGGGTTCTCGTGATCCGATTCGTCGCGCAGGTCGTCCACCATCGGCAGCTTTTTATTGCGCATCTGGGAGGCGATCTGCTCCAGCACTTTGGCACCGGAAACCTGATGCGGCAGCGCGGTGATCACCACGGCGCCGTCCTCTTTATTCCACACCGCGCGCATGCGCACGGAGCCGCGACCGTTCTGGTAGATTTTGCGGATTTCCGCGCGCGAGGTGATGATCTCGGCTTCGGTCGGGAAATCTGGCCCCTGCACGATATCCAGCAGCTCGTCGAGCGTCGCTTTCGGCTGCTCGATGAGGGTAATGGCGGCTTTCGCCACTTCACGCAGGTTGTGCGGCGGAATGTCCGTCGCCATACCGACCGCGATACCGGTGGTACCGTTCAGCAGGATGTTCGGCAGACGCGCAGGCAGCATCTTCGGCTCCTGCATCGTACCGTCGAAGTTTGGCACCCAGTCAACGGTTCCCTGACCCAGCTCGCCCAGCAGCACTTCGGCATATTTAGAGAGACGGGATTCGGTATAACGCATCGCCGCGAAGGATTTCGGATCGTCCGGCGCACCCCAGTTCCCCTGCCCGTCCACCAGCGGGTAGCGGTAAGAGAACGGCTGCGCCATCAGCACCATCGCTTCATAACAGGCGCTGTCGCCGTGCGGATGGTATTTACCCAGTACGTCACCGACGGTACGGGCGGATTTCTTAAACTTGGCGGTGGCGTTCAGCCCCAGTTCGGACATCGCATAGACGATGCGGCGCTGAACGGGCTTCAGGCCATCCCCGATAAACGGCAACGCCCTGTCCATGATGACGTACATGGAGTAGTTCAGGTAGGCGTTTTCCGTGAATTCATGTAGCGCGAGGCGCTCTGCCATATCGCTCATTACGTGTGATTCCTCAACTCAGAAACCGAAGGGTTTCAGGCAATATTGCCGCAGATACTACCTCATCTGATGAATTGAGTCACAAAGAAAAAGGGCCGCACAGGCGGCCCTTTTCGGGTTATTTGTTCAGCTTAATAACCTGCTTCACGTCGATTTCAAACCCGTTCCAGTCTTTATCGACTTTACCCTGCAGTTCAACTTTATCCTGCGGAGTGACGGTCACGCCGTTCCAGCGCTTGTGGTCAATCTCAACTACGACCGTGCCGGACTCATCGCGGAAGGTGTAGCGGTCATCGGACAGGCGCTCGGTGATGTTCCCGCGCAGCTTCACCCAGGCATCGTCCTTCAGGTCTTTCACTTTTGCCGCGGTGGTGAGGTTAGCGTTGTTATCGACAAAACCGCCCTGCTGAGTTTGCGTCTGGGTCTGTGTCTGTGTGGCCGATGGGCCAGTAAAACCGCCCTGAGCAGCAAAGACCGGCGCGGTGGTCATCATCATGATGGCAGCAATTGCAGCGAATTTTTTCATCTTCATCTCTCCCTTTAATGTCGTTTCGCAATCCATTTAACAGGATAATCCTTAACAACTTCTTAAGGGAAAAATTTAATTATTATTGCTGTACAGCAGGCGCTTACAGAGGGTTTACTGACGGCATCAAGGGGGGAACATGCGCATTTTACTGGTAGAAGACGACAGGTTAATCGGCGACGGTATCAAGGCGGGGTTAAGCAAAATGGGCTTTAGCGTGGACTGGTTTACCGACGGAAAAACCGGTCAGGCCGCGCTTTCTTCTGCTCCCTATGATGCCGTGGTGCTGGATCTGACGCTGCCGGAAATTGACGGTCTGGAGATCCTGCGCGCGTGGCGCGAAAGCGGGCGCAGCGAGCCGGTATTAATTCTGACGGCGCGGGATGCGCTGAACCAGCGCGTCGAGGGGCTGCGTCTGGGCGCGGATGATTATCTCTGTAAGCCGTTCGCGCTCATAGAAGTGGGTGCCCGCCTCGAGGCGCTGGTCCGCCGCAGCCACGGCCAGGCGCGTAGCGAACTGCGTCACGGGAAGGTCACGCTCGATCCGACCCGTCTCGTCGCCACGCTGAACGGTGAGCCGCTGACGCTCAAGCCGAAAGAGTTCGCGCTGCTGGAGCTGTTAATGCGTAACGCCGGTCGGGTGCTGCCGCGAAAGATGATCGAGGAAAAACTCTATACCTGGGACGACGACGTCTCCAGCAATGCCATCGAGGTTCACGTCCATCATCTGCGCCGCAAGCTTGGGAGCGAGTTTATCCGCACCGTGCACGGCATCGGCTACACCCTGGGTGACGCATGAAGCTGACGCAACGCCTTAGCCTGAAGCTGCGCCTGACGCTTCTCTTCCTGCTGCTCTCTCTGACGGCCTGGTTTGCCGCCAGCGTGGTCGCCTGGCAGCAGACGACCCACAAGCTCGACAAGCTGTTCGATACCCAGCAGATGCTGTTTGCTAAACGGCTGCTGACGATGGATCTGGACGAGATCCGCGCTCCCGAACGCATGCGTGACATCCCTAAAAAAGTGAAGCACGGTCGTCTGGACGACGACGCGCTGGCTTTCGCCATTTACGCCGTCGACGGCAAAATGCTCCTCAACGACGGTGAAAACGGACGCGATATTCCGTACCACTATCGCCGCGACGGGTTCGATAACGGGCAGCTGCAGGGCGACAACGACGAGTGGCGTTTTTTATGGCTGACCTCACCCGACGGGAAGTACCGCGTGGTGGTCGGCCAGGAGTGGGAGTACCGCCAGGAGATGGCGCTGGACGTGGTCAGCTCGCAGCTGACCCCCTGGCTGGTGGCGCTACCTGTAATGCTGCTGTTGCTGATCCTGCTGTTGAGCCGTGAACTGAAGCCGCTGAAAAAGCTGGCGCAGACCCTGCGCTCCCGCTCGCCGGATGCTACCGATAAACTGCCGACGGAAGGGGTACCCACAGAGGTGCGTCCCCTGCTCGACGCGCTGAATCATCTCTTCGCGCGCACCCAGGAGATGATGACCCGCGAGCGCCGCTTTACGTCCGATGCCGCCCACGAGCTGCGCAGCCCGCTGGCGGCACTGAAGGTGCAAACTGACGTGGCGCAGCTGTATCAGGACGATCCCGAGGCGCAGTCCAAAGCCCTTTCGCAGCTACATGCGGGTATCGACCGCGCCTCCCGGCTGGTGGATCAACTCCTCACGCTGTCGCGCCTGGATTCACTGGATAACCTTGACGATGTCGAACCGATTATCCTGGCCGACTTACTGCAGTCGGCCGTGCTGGATATCTGGCATCCGGCGCAGCAGGCGGGCATTGATATTCGCCTGAACATCCATGCACCAGAGGTTACACGCACGGGCCAGCAGCTGCTCCTGAGCCTGCTGGTGCGCAACCTGCTGGATAACGCGATTCGCTACAGCCCGCGCGGCAGTACGGTGGACGTGACGCTGGACGCGCGTGGCTTTACCGTGCGCGACAACGGCCCCGGCATTTCACCGGACGCGCTGGCGCGCATCGGCGAGCGCTTTTATCGTCCGCCGGGTCAGGATGCGACGGGCAGCGGGCTGGGGTTATCCATTGTAAAACGCATCGCCGCTCTGCACGGGATGCGCGTTTCGCTGAGCAATGCGCCTGAAGGCGGTTTTGAAGTGAAGGTCAGCTGGTAGGGATTATTGCGTTTAACGCAAAAGACTTTGCACATTTTGCTCATTTTACCGCACCGTCCTCGCGCGTAGAATACTCGCCATACTCTCATCATCGAGGACAAATAATGAGCAACATTCTGATTATCAACGGTGCAAAAGAATTTGCGCACTCTAAAGGCCAGCTGAATGACACCCTGACCGAGGTCGCGGACGGTTTCCTGCGCGACGCCGGGCATGATGTTAAGGTCGTGCGTGCAGACAGCAATTATGACGTGAAGGCCGAAGTGCAGAACTTCCTGTGGGCTGACGTAGTGATCTGGCAGATGCCAGGCTGGTGGATGGGCGCGCCGTGGACCGTAAAAAAATACATGGACGACGTGTTCACCGAAGGTCACGGTTCGCTGTATGCCAGCGATGGCCGCACCCGCTCTGACGCCTCCAAAAAATACGGCTCGGGCGGCCTGATTCAGGGCAAAAAATATATGCTCTCGCTGACCTGGAACGCCCCGCTGGAAGCCTTCACCGATAAAGATCAGTTCTTCGAAGGCGTGGGCGTCGACGGCGCGTACCTGCCGTTACACAAGGCTAACCAGTTCCTGGGCATGGATCCGCTGCCGACCTTTATCGTCAACGACGTGATTAAAATGCCTGACGTCCCGAGCTATATCGCAGAATATCGCAAGCATCTCGCGGAAATTTTTGCTTAACTGGTAGCCTGGAATTAAAGGAGTAGTAAACATGCTTACCGTAATCGCAGAAATCCGTACTCGTCCAGGTCAACATCACCGTCAGGCGGTGCTGGATCAGTTCGTGAAAATTATCCCGACCGTACTGAAAGAAGAAGGCTGCCACGGCTACGCGCCGATGGTGGATGCCGCCACTGACGCCAGCTTCCAGGCGACCGCGCCAGACTCAATCATCATGGTTGAGCAGTGGGAAACCGTCGCGCACCTTGAAGCGCACCTGCAGACCCCGCACATGAAAGCGTGGAGCGACGCGGTGAAGGGTGACGTGCTGGAAACCCACATCCGCATTCTGGAGCAAGGGGTTTAAGTTTCCCCTCATCCCGCCCTCTCCCACAGGGAGAGGGAGAACAGACTCAGGCCCGGTGAGCGTCAGCGCTACCGGGTTTTTTATCAGCTTAAAACTCAACTGCTATGCTTATTCTGACTTCATGATTAACAGGAGGATGGAATGGGTCTTTTTAACTTCGTGAAAGAAGCAGGCGAAAAGCTATGGGATAACCTGACCGATCATAAAGGCCAGAGTGACAAAATCACCGAGCATCTCAAAAAACTCAATATTCCCGGTTCAGATAAGGTTCAGGTTAACGTTACCGACGGCAAAGCCAGCGTGACGGGTGACGGGCTGACCCAGGAGCAGAAAGAAAAAATCCAGGTCGCCGTCGGGAACATCGCGGGCGTCAGCGAGGTGGAGAACAACATCACCGCGACAGATGCCAAAGATGAAGCCACCTACTACACGGTGAAATCCGGCGATACCCTGAGCGCTATCTCCAAAACCGTGTACGGCGATGCCAACAAGTACAATAAGATTTTTGAGGCTAACCGCCCGATGCTCTCCAGCCCGGATAAAATCTATCCTGGCCAGACGCTGCGTATTCCTAAAGCGTGATCCGCGAGCCGGGGAAATCAGCTGCTTTTCTTCCCCGGTTTTAACCCACGATGTAACTCGTTGATGCGCTTCATCGACTTGATAGTGCGCTGCGGCTCGGTGGAGGCCACGGATAAAATAATCATTTCCAGACACAGCAGCACCGTGCCGTGGAGCGGGATTTTGCCTTTTTCGCCGCCGCGCGGAACGTGGATCACCACGCTGGCCTCCTTGCTGAAGCGTGAGTCTAGGGCGTTGGTCAGCAGGATGGTGGGAATGCCCAGACGTTTTGCTTCACGCAGCGTGGTTTGCCCCTCCCGGTGCGCGGATTTCTGCGCCATCATCACCAGCACGTCGCCGCGCTGAAGCGCAATCAGCTGCTCGGCAAGCCCTATCCCGGTACGGTTAAGCGGCGTGGCGGGTAACCCCATACGACTGAAAAGCCTGGCGGTGTACTCGGCCAGAATGCCGGAGGCGCCATCGCGTAGCGGTTGTGGGGCTCGGATAACACCTCGCAGGTGTGTTGATGCCCCTCCAGCACGAAATCAATGCTCGCGTTGACGTCGCTGGCGAGCGTATTCACCGTGGTGGACATCTTTTCGCTGGAGGTGACCACCGGACCAAACCACTGCTCCAGCGTTTGCTTGAGATCGCGCAGCCCGGCGAAACCCAGCGCCTGAATGGCGCGGACCACCGTGGCATCTGAGGTTTTCAACAGCGTCGCGATCTCCATTGCGGTCTGTTCCATCACCGCTTCGCGGTTGTCATGAATATAGCGTGCAACCTGCAGCAGACGCGGCGTCAGCTGATGCGCACGCGCGCGAAAGCGGTCGCCATAGACATCCACGCGCCCTTTCTCTTTGCGGATCACCGTGACGCCTCCGGCAGCGGACGCCCGGCAATCTGCGACTGTACCTGCGCGGCCATCAGCCCTAACGAGGCGTACGAATTCGAGATGGCCTCTTCACGCGAGATCAGCACGTAGTGCCCGGTTCGGCAGGCATTCATGAACTGACACCAGCCCGGCATGACCGCATCCATCGCCGCCAGCTCGTCCTGCGGTTTCCCGCCCGTATCCCCGCGCCAGGTGGCGAAGACGAAATCGGCATCCAGCTCCGGCAGGCGCTCGGCGCTGACGTCGATGCGCCCTCCTTCCGGGATGCTCTCAATCAGCGGCGGGAAGGTGAACCCGGCGTCGCGCAGCACGCGGCCCAGCGAGTGGTAGCTGTGCATGGCGTTAATCTTTCCCTGATTCGCCTGAATCACGGACACGGTCACCTTGCGGGTATCAATAGTCGCCTTCAGCGCCTTAATCTGCTCCTGATAGCGCCGCTCCAGAACCTTAAGCCGCGCCTGCGTTCCCGTCAGCTGAGCCAGCTTGCGGTAGATCTCCGGCGCGCCGCCGTCGAGATGATCGATGCTCACCGTCGGGGCAATTTTCGCCAGCTGTTCCACCGGGGTGTTGCGGGTCGGCTCGGTAATAATGAGGTCAGGCTTTGCGGCGGCGATGGCTTCAATGTCGATATCGGCCGTGCCGATAAATTTAATGTCGGAATTATCGAAGTCGACGCCGGTCAACATGCCGCTGGAGCGCAGAAAGTGGCTGCCGTCCGGCCGCGTGCGGCCATGGCTTGCCACCGGCGGTACGCCAAGCTCAATCAGCGGAATGGTGATATCCAGATCGTGTAAAGAGACAATCCGTTTCGGATGAACCGGCACCACCACTTTTCGGTTCAGATCGTCAGTAAACGTCTGCGTCGGCTCCGCCGCACCCACCGCGAACCCCACCAGCAACAGCATCGAAAATAGTACGCGCATCCTAGTCCCCTAAAATCTGTCCCGACGCTGCCAGAGCAGCAGCAGGAAAAACGGTCCGCCAATCAATGAAATCACAATTCCCGCCGGCAGCTGCAGCGGGAGGAATGCCAGACGTCCGACGTTATCCGCCAGCAGCACCAGCAGCGCGCCCAGCACGGCGCTTCCCGTCAGGAGCGCGGTTTGCCCACCGCGCAGCAGCAGGCGCGCCATATGCGGGGCAATCAACCCCACGAAACCTATACTGCCCACGCAGGAAACGCAGGCCGCCGTCAGCACCACCGGGGCGAGAACCCGCAGCAGCGCCAGCCGGGTTGTGCGTACGCCAAGGCCCGTAGCGGCCTGATTGCCGAGCAACGCCACGTCCGCGGCCCGCGCGGTAAACAGCAGCAGCGCAAACGCGGGGGCCGCCCAGAGAGCGGCCAACCCCACCAGCATCCAGTTGGCCGCATGCAGGCTTCCCGCCAGCCACAGCATCGCCGTCTGCACGTCGCGCACGTCCGCCGTGGTCATAAAGACGCCCATTGCCGCGGCAAAGGCCCATGAAACGCCGATGCCGATCAGGATGAATCGCGGGCGCGAGATATCGCGCGCCAGGCCGATAACTAACAGCGCGGTAAGCAGCCCGCCGGCCATGCCGACCAGCGGACGCCAGGCCAGGCCCAGCGCCGGGAACTGAAAAATCAGCAGCAGTACCGCCGCGCTACAGCCCTCCTTCACGCCGATAAGCCCGGGGTCAGCCAGGCCATTGCGGGTGATGGACTGCATTGCCGCCCCCGCCATGCCGAGCATCGCGCCGCACAGCACCGCCATCAGCAGGCGCGGCAGGCGGATATCCATCACAATGTAGCGCGTCTCCGCCGTCAGACTCTCAGGAGAAAACAGCGCGCGCCCGATGGCGGAGGTGGGAACAGGCAGAGAACCGTGCGTCAGGCCAAAGCCCAGCAGGCTTAGCGCCACCAGCGCTAAAAGGGTCAGGCACGCCAGCGCCCGCGGGCGAACCAGCGTCGATACACGGCCAATACGGATCGCGCAGAATCCGGCCCGGTTCATTTGAACATCCTCGATGCCATAAAGATGAACACGGGCGCGCCGACCAGGGCCGTCATAATGCCGGCTGCCAGCTCCCAGGGCGTAAAAAGCGTGCGGGCGGCGATATCCGCCAGCAGCAGAACCAGCGCGCCACACAGGGCAGACAGCGGCACCATCACGCGTAAATCGACCGACACCAGACGACGAATGAGCTGCGGCACGACCAGGCCGATAAAGCCAATCGGCCCGGCAATTGAGACGGCCGCACCGCAGAGCAGCGCGATGGCCAGCAGGGTGAGCAGTCGTGTTTTCAGCAGCGACACGCCAAGCCCCTGCGCCATTCGGTCTCCCAGCGCCAGCATGTTGAGCGAGGGCGACAGCCCGATGGCGAGAACAAAACCGGCTGCTGCAGCCCAAAGGGCGCTCCGGAGCGTCTGCACGTTGATCCCGGCCAGGTCCCCTGCCAGCCATGTGCGCATGGCGAGCAGCGTCTGTTCATCGAGAATTAACACCGCTGCGGTAATCGACGAGGCAAACGCCGACATCGCCACGCCGCACAGCGTGACCTTCATCGGCGTAAGCCCGGTGCGACCGGACGAGGAGAACATCAGCACCAGCAAAAACAGCGCGGCGGCACCGGCGGCGGCAACGAGCGGGCGGCCAAACGGCAGCGACAGCCCAAGCGCGCTGGTAATCACTACCGCCAGCGCGGCCCCGGCGTTGAGCCCCAGAATATGCGGCTCGCCGAGCGGGTTGCGGATCACGGACTGCAGCAGCACGCCCGCCACGCCGAGGGCGGCGCCCGTCACCATCGCGGCGCAGAGGCGCAGCAGTCTTAATTTGATAATGACGTTATGGTCGAAATTGCGCGGATCGAAATGGAAGAATGCCTCCACCACCGTCTGCGGGGGGATGAAGCGTGCGCCGATACCCAGGTGCATAATCGCGCCCAGCGCCAGCAGCAATGCGAAGATCGGGAAGGCCAGAGAGGAGCGCATCATGGCTGAACGGTGCTCTGGCGAAACGGCATAAAGAACGGCTTGCCGGTCAACGGGTTTATGGACATATGCACGTCGACATCAAACACCGCTTTGATCAGCTCCGGCGTGCAGGCATCGCCCTCATGCAATACGCCTTCAACTTTTCCCTGGCGTAAAAAGACCAGCGAATCGCCGTAGTTCACGGCAAAGTTGAGATCGTGCAGCACCACCACCACGGTACGTCCGTGCTGGCGGGTCAGGGTGTGCAGCAGTTCCAGGATCTCCACCTGATAGCGGAGATCGAGAAACGTCGTGGGCTCGTCAAGCAGGATATACGGCGTTTGCTGCGCCAGCGCCATGGCGATCCAGCAGCGCTGACGCTGGCCGCCGGACAAGCTTTCCACCGGAATATGAGCAAACTCCGCCGTGCCGGTCAGGCGCAGGGCCTCTTCCACCGCCAGCTCGTCCTCGTCGCTCCACTGGCGCATAAAGTTCTGCCAGGGAAAACGCCCGCGCGAGACCAGCTCAAAGACGGTCAAGCCTTCCGGGAGCAGCGGAGACTGCGGCAGGATACCCAGCTTGCGGGCGACGGCTTTGGTCGGCTGCTCGTGGATCGCCTTGCCGTCGAGAATTGCCGCGCCGCCAAGCGGCTGAAGCAAACGCGCAATGGTGCTCAGCAGCGTGGATTTTCCGCAGCCGTTCGCCCCTACCAGCACCGTCATTTTCTGCTGAGGGATGGCAAGGGAGATATCATCAACGATGATTTTTTTCTGATAGCCCGCAGAGAGGTTCTCCAGAACCAGTCCCGGTTTTTTTGTGTTGTGTGCCACGTGGATGCCAACGTAATAAAAAGCGCAACAAATATAAATAAAAATCATTCTCTTTTGAGAGTTTGACGCTGCGCCATGTAGTAGTCAAGAGAAGAAACACCCTGATAAAACCAGGGATAAGCCTGAGGGGAAATGAACAAGAAATGACTTTCAAAATCATTTAATTCAATAAGTTAATCATTATCCCGCTGCGCTTATACTCCCGGTTTTACGCTGTAGCCGTTTTTTTCTTTTTTCCATTTACTACTACATTCCCGCATGGTTGAATGATTCTCAATTACATGTCCGATGCTCGCCGTGGCTAACGGACAGACCGTAAAGGGCAATGACTCACATATTTTTCCGCGAAACGTCATTCGCGGGATATTTCGGGATAACAGATGTAATGGCTACGTT
Organism: Enterobacter asburiae; assembly: GCF_001521715.1. Taxonomy (NCBI): domain Bacteria; kingdom Pseudomonadati; phylum Pseudomonadota; class Gammaproteobacteria; order Enterobacterales; family Enterobacteriaceae; genus Enterobacter; species Enterobacter asburiae. The sequence continues at coordinate 4,229,075 of NZ_CP011863.1, read as the reverse complement.
CACACCTTCACTCTCTGGGGTAAAAGAGCGCGCGCTCTTTTCACTGCTGTTTATGGCGCCGCTGGTGCAGGCAGCAGATAACACCGCGGCTACAGACGGCGAAACGCTTACCGTCACCGCCGATCCAAATACGACGGCGGAGGCAACGAATGGCTATCAGCCGTTGAATACCTCCACCGCGACGTTAACCAACATGCCGATGCTGGACATCCCGCAGGTGGTCAATACCGTCAGCGACAAAGTGCTGGAAGATCAGCATGCCACCACGCTGGATGAAGCGCTCTATAACGTCAGCAACGTGGTGCAGACCAACACCCTGGGCGGTACGCAGGATGCCTTCGTGCGCCGCGGGTTTGGCGCGAACCGCGACGGCTCGATCATGACCAACGGCCTGCGCACCGTGCTGCCGCGCAGCTTTAATGCCGCAACCGAGCGCGTGGAGGTGCTGAAAGGCCCGGCCTCCACGCTCTATGGCATTCTCGATCCGGGCGGCCTGATTAACGTCGTCACCAAACGCCCGGAGAAAACCTTCGGCGGTTCCCTTTCCGCTACCTCTTCCAGCTTTGGCGGCGGCACCGGACAGATCGATGTTACCGGCCCGATTGACGGCACGCGCCTGGCGTATCGCCTGACGGGCGAATATCAGGACGAGGATTACTGGCGTAATTTCGGCACCGAACGCAGCACCTTTATCGCTCCGTCGCTCACCTGGTTCGGCGACGATGCCACCGTGACCGTGCTCTATTCGCATCGCGACTATAAAACGCCGTTCGATCGCGGAACTATTTTCGATCTCAACACTAAAAAAGCCGTCGACGTCGATCGCAAAACCCGCTTCGACGAACCGTTTAACGTGACCGACGGCCAGTCCGATCTCGCTCAGCTCAACGCGGAGTATCGCCTCAACAGCCATTGGACCGCGAAGTTCGACTACAGCTACAGCCAGGATAAATACAGCGATAACCAAGCCCGCGTGATGGCCTATGATTCAAAAACCGGCAACCTGACCCGCCGCGTGGATGCTACCCAGGGCTCGACCCAGCGTATGCACACTACGCGCGCGGATCTGCAGGGGAACGTGGACATCGCGGGCTTTTACAATGAGATCCTGACCGGCGTGTCGTATGAGAATTACGATCTGCTGCGTACGGACATGATCCGCTGTAAGAACGTTAAGGATTTCAATATTTACAACCCGAGCTACGGCAGCCTCGGCAAGTGCACCACCGTCTCGGCATCCGACAGCGATCAAACCATCAAGCAGGAGAGCTACTCCGCCTACGCGCAGGACGCGCTGTACCTGACCGATAAGTGGATCGCCGTCGCCGGAATGCGCTATCAGTATTACACCCAGTACGCGGGGAAAGGACGTCCGTTTAACGTGAACACCGACAGCCGTGACGACCAATGGACGCCAAAGCTGGGTCTTGTTTATAAGCTCACCCCGGCGGTCTCGCTTTTTGCCAACTATTCCCAGACGTTTATGCCGCAGTCGTCCATTGCGAGCTACATTGGCGACCTGCCGCCGGAAACGTCAAACGCGTATGAAATAGGCGCTAAGTTTGACCTGTTCGACGGCATTACCGCCAATATTGCGCTGTTTGATATCCACAAGCGCAACGTGCTTTACACCGAAAGCATTGGTGATGAAACCGTCGCCAAAACCGCGGGCCGCGTGCGCTCGCAGGGCGTGGAAGTGGATCTTGCCGGGTCATTGACCGAGAACACCAACATTATCGCCAGCTACGGCTATACCGACGCGAAGGTGCTGGAAGACCCGGACTATGCGGGCAAACCGCTGCCGAACGTGCCGCGCCATACCGGCTCCCTGTTCCTGACCTACGATATTCACAATGCGATTGCCGGGAATACGCTGACGCTGGGCGGCGGCGGGCACGGCGTAAGCCGTCGTTCCGCAACCAACGGTGCGGATTATTATCTGCCGGGCTATTTCGTGGCGGATGCGTTTGCGGCGTACAAGATGAAGCTACAGTATCCGGTGACGCTGCAGGTGAACGTGAAAAACCTGTTTGATAAGACCTACTACACGTCGTCCATTGCGACCAACAACCTGGGCAACCAAATCGGCGATCCGCGCGAAGTGCAGTTTACGGTGAAGATGGAGTTTTGACGTAAAAAAGCCCGGTGGCGCTAGCGCTTACCGGGCCTACGATCCATTCCCTCTCCCTGTGGGAGAGGGTTAGGGTGAGGGCATCAGGCCTCGATATCCGCCATATCGCCTTTCTCCTGCAGCCAGTTACGTCGGTCTTCCGAACGTTTCTTGGCAAGGAGCATATCCATCATGGCGTTGGTTTGCTGTTCGTCTTCGTCGCTGATCGTCAGCTGCACCAGACGGCGCGTGTTCGGATCCAGCGTCGTTTCGCGAAGCTGCATCGGGTTCATCTCGCCCAGCCCTTTAAAGCGCTGCACGTTCGGTTTGCCCTTCTTGCGCTTCAGCTGTTCCAGCACGCCCGCTTTCTCTTCTTCCGTCAGCGCGTAGTAAACCTCTTTGCCGAGGTCGATACGGTACAGCGGCGGCAGCGCCACGTGGACGTGACCGTTTTTCACCAGCGTTTTGAAATGCTTCACGAACAGCGCGCACAGCAGCGTGGCGATGTGCAGACCGTCGGAGTCCGCATCCGCGAGGATACAGATCTTGCCGTAGCGCAGCTGGCTCAGATCGTCGCTGTCCGGATCGATGCCGATCGCGACCGAGATATCGTGCACTTCCTGCGAGGCCAGCACTTCATCAGAAGAGACCTCCCAGGTATTCAGGATCTTACCCTTGAGCGGCATGATCGCCTGATATTCACGATCGCGCGCCTGCTTGGCCGATCCGCCCGCCGAGTCCCCTTCCACGAGGAACAGCTCGGTACGGTTGAGATCCTGCGCGGTACAGTCCGCCAGCTTGCCCGGCAGCGCAGGGCCGCTGGTCAGCTTTTTACGCACCACCTTCTTCGCGGCGCGCAGACGACGCTGGGCGCTGGAAATGGCCATTTCGGCCAGCATCTCTGCCGCCTGAACGTTCTGGTTCAGCCACAGGGTAAACGCATCTTTCACCACGCCGGAGACGAACGCCGCGCACTGACGTGACGACAGGCGCTCTTTGGTCTGACCGGCAAACTGCGGATCCTGCATCTTCACGGAGAGCACGTAGGCGCAGCGATCCCAGATATCTTCCGCCGACAGCTTCACGCCGCGCGGCAGGATATTGCGGTATTCGCAGAACTCGCGCATCGCGTCCAGCAGCCCCTGACGCAGGCCGTTGACGTGGGTACCGCCAAGCATGGTTGGGATCAGGTTAACGTAGCTTTCGGTCAGCAGCTCGCCGCCTTCCGGTAGCCACAGCAGCGCCCAGTCCACGGCTTCGGTATCGCCGCTAAAGTTACCGACAAACGGTTTTTCCGGCAGCGTTGGCAGGCCGTTTACCGCTTCGCACAGGTAGTCGTTCAGACCGTCGGCGTAGCACCAGGTTTGTGCGGTATTGTTAACGTGATCGGTAAAGGTGATTTCCACGCCCGGACACAGCACCGCTTTGGCTTTTAGCAGGTGCGTCAGGCGAGAAACGGAAAAGCGCGGGCTGTCGAAGAAGCTTTCGTCAGGCCAGAAGTGGACGCTGGTGCCAGTATTGCGTTTACCGCACGTGCCGACAACCTGCAGATCCTGCACCTTATCGCCGTTTTCAAACGCGATGTTATAGACCTGGCCGTCGCGACGGACGTTCACTTCCACGCGTTTGGACAAGGCGTTCACGACGGAAATGCCCACGCCGTGCAGACCACCGGAGAACTGGTAGTTCTTGTTTGAGAACTTACCGCCCGCGTGCAGACGACAGAGGATCAGCTCAACGGCAGGCACGCCCTCTTCCGGGTGGATATCCACCGGCATGCCGCGCCCGTCGTCGATGACTTCCAGCGACTGATCGGCGTGCAGGATAACGTCGACGCGTTTGGCATGGCCCGCCAGCGCTTCGTCCACACTGTTATCAATAACTTCCTGGCCCAGATGGTTTGGGCGCGTCGTATCGGTGTACATCCCCGGGCGGCGGCGAACCGGCTCAAGCCCGGTGAGGACCTCAATGGCATCAGCGTTATAGGTTTGCGTCATGATTTAAACTAGCAATTCGCATTGATTGTCAGTGGCTGTGCAGTCCAAGAAAATCGACAATCTGGGTGAAATGATTCTCAAAGCCCGTGAAAGCATGGTTTCCGCCCTCTTCTATAGTCTGGCGGCAGGAGGCGTAATACGCCACTGCCTGGCGGTAATCCAGCACTTCATCACCCGTCTGTTGCAGCAGCCAGATGAGATCCGGCGCCTCAAGCGGGTCGACCTGCATAACTTTGAGATCGTAAATATGGCGTGACTCTAGCACATATTGCTGGCCGGTGTAGGGGTTCTCGTTTTCGCCAAGAAAGTCCCTCAGCAGCTCAAATGGCCGAACCGCCGGATTAACCACAACGGCGGGCAGCATGAAGCATTGTGAGAGCCAGGTAGCGTAATACCCGCCCAGGGATGAACCGACCACACCGAAGGTTTCGCCGCCGTGCGCAAGCACGATAGATTCCAGCATCTCCGCGGCCTCTGCCGGGTAAGGCGGCAGCTGCGGGATAATCATCTCAACGTCGGGGTGATGCTCGCTCAGCCACTGGCGAAACTGTGTCGCTTTTGCGGAGCGCGGCGAGCTGTTGAATCCGTGCAGGTAAAGGAGCGTAGACATCAATAGCCTTCTGAAGCGGTATCCGGGCGGAATTTTGCACCGGTCAAACGGCAGACTTCCGTAGTCAGCGTGCCGTCGGCATGCAGTTCCAGCCAGCGCCAGCCCGGCGCGATGGTGTCCAGGGTAAAGTTGGCGCAGTGCGGCTTAAACTGAACGCAGGTCGACGGTGTCGCCAGCATGCGGCGTCCGTTCCAGTCGAGATCCTGTTCCTGATGAATATGCCCACACAGCAGATTTTTCACCCGCGGGAACTTCGCCAGCACGCGATCCAGCGCCGCGGAGTTGCGCAGACTGTGCTGATCGAGCCAGCTGCAGCCCGCCGGCAGAGGATGATGATGAAGCAACAGCAGCGTGTGGCGTTCAGGTTCAGCAGCCAGTTTGGTCTCAAGCCAGTCGAGCTGAAACTCGCTTAACTCACCGTGCGGGACGCCAAATACCTGGCTGTCCAGCAGCAGGATCTGCCACTGTTCACCCGCAAAAACACATTTCGCCGGAGAAATCCCCGCATCCTGAAGAGAACTGAACATGGCAGGCTGGAAGTCATGGTTTCCCGGCAGCCAGACGCAAGGCACGCTAAAGCTCGCGATGCCTTCAGCAAAATGCTGGTAGGCCGCGGAGGACTGATCCTGCGCCAGATCGCCCGTTGCGACAATCAGATCGCATGCACGGTTTTCAGCGTGAATGGCGCTAAGCACCGCCTGATAACTCTCCCAGGTGTTTACTCCCAGTAGCGTCTCATGCTTTTCGGCAAAAAGGTGGGTATCGGTGATTTGTAATATCCTGACTGGCGCCCCACCAGCAACAGTCAGGTTCAACAGGCTTTCCAAATGGTGTCCTTAGGTAGGTTTATGACGCTAACAAACCGGAATCGCCATTGCTCCATGTGCTAAACAATATCTTAGCCAGTCGGCTAAAAACTGGTTAATTTGATGCTTTTCGTCGCGTTGATGCAACTTTTTATTCGGGTAATCATACCGCGCCTTGAAGCGAAAGATCTGCTGGCTTGAACACACTTCAGCGACCATCGCGTCGTGATAGAGGCGCACCGTCATCGACGGCAGGCTCCAGTAGCTAATGCTGGGTGCCGTTTGCTCAATCTCCACCAGCGTAGTGTAGCGCGTTGATTCTGTTATCGTTAACCGATACTGCGCGTTGCTCACCTGATAGCTTACCGTTTCGCCGGGTGCGTCGTTTCGCGGCAGCAGGCGGCGCAGCTGTGCGAAATTGGTTTCGCACAGGCGCATCATTTCTGGGAAGTCAGGCGTATAGCGCTTCATTTTTTCCACTCGTTTCGTAATGTCTGATAATGCAGCTGCAGCCATTGCAGGGCGATGACAGACGCTGCGTTGTCGATTTTCCCCTCTTCTACCCACTGATAAGCCTGTTCCCGGCTCACCACATGAACCCGAATATCTTCGTTTTCATCTGCCAGACCGTGGATCCCTTCCGCCGTCGTGGCGTCCACTTCGCCCACCATAATGGACAAGCGCTCGCTGGTACCGCCCGGGCTTGCCAGATAGCTCAGCACCGGCTTGGTGCGACCCACCACCAGTCCGGCCTCTTCCAGCGCCTCGCGCCGGGCGACGTCTTCAACCGTCTCACCTTCTTCGATCATCCCGGCTACCATCTCCAGCAGCCACGGGCTCTCACTGACGTCATAAGCGGCGATGCGGATCTGCTCCACCAGCACAACTTCGTCACGCACTGGGTCAAAGGGTAGCAAGACTGCCGCATGACCGCGCTCAAAAATTTCGCGTCTGATTTCGCCGCTCATTTCCCCGTTAAACAGGCGATGCCTGAAACGGTAAAGATCCATTGAAAAAAAACCGCTATAAAGCGTTTCTCGTGCAATAATTTCTACATCGTTTTTGGCGAATGTCACGGGCAACTTTTCTGGTTTTTGCATGAGTCGAGTCCTGGTAGCAATGGTGATGAAATTGTGAATTTCAAGGCTGTTTGGCTGCCGTTTGTAAGGCTATATGGTAGATTGGTGCAAATTACCGCCAGATGGCACGTTACGCCAACCTTTTGGTATGGAAGATTCTGTTAGAATCGGCAATTATTTTTTAATTAGATCAGCGCTAATACTGCTTCACAACAAGGAATGCAAATGAAGAAATTGCTCCCCATCCTTATCGGCCTGAGCCTGACGGGCTTCAGTGCAATGAGCCAGGCGGAAAACCTGTTACAGGTCTACCAGCAGGCACGTCTGGGCAACCCTGATTTACGTAAATCAGCGGCCGATCGTGATGCTGCGTTTGAAAAGATTAACGAAGCGCGTAGCCCCTTGCTGCCACAGTTAGGTTTAGGTGCAGATTATACCTACAGCAACGGTTTCCGCGACGCTAACGGCGTAAATTCCAATGCTACTAGCGCCTCACTGCAATTGACACAGACGCTGTTTGATATGTCCAAATGGCGCGCCCTGACCCTGCAGGAAAAGAGTGCGGGTATCCAGGATGTGACCTATCAGACCGACCAGCAGACGCTGATCCTGAACACCGCCACGGCGTACTTCAACGTGCTGAGCGCGATTGACGCACTCTCCTACACCGAAGCGCAGAAACAGGCGATTTACCGCCAGTTAGATCAAACCACCCAGCGCTTCAACGTGGGCCTGGTCGCGATCACCGACGTGCAGAACGCCCGTTCACAGTACGACACCGTGCTGGCTAACGAAGTGACCGCGCGTAACAACCTCGACAACGCGCTGGAATCCCTGCGTCAGGTCACCGGGAATTACTATCCTGAGCTGGCGTCGCTGAACGTGGACAGCTTTAAAACGGATAAACCGCAGGCCGTTAACGCCCTGCTGAAAGAGGCGGAAAACCGCAACCTGAGTTTGCTGCAGGCGCGTCTGAGCCAGGACCTGGCCCGCGAGCAAATTCGTCAGGCGCAGGACGGCCATCTGCCAACCCTGAGCCTGAGCGCGTCTACCGGCGTCTCTGATACGACCTACAGCGGCTCTAAAACCAATACGTCCCAGTATGACGACAGCAATATGGGTCAGAACAAAGTAGGGCTGAGCTTCTCCCTGCCGCTGTACCAGGGCGGTCAGGTCAACTCTCAGGTGAAACAGGCGCAGTACAACTTTGTTGGCGCGAGCGAGCAGCTGGAAAGCGCCCACCGCAACGTGGTGCAGACCGTGCGTTCCTCCTTCAACAACGTGAACGCCTCGATCAGCAGCATCAACGCCTATAAACAGGCCGTTGTGTCTGCGCAAAGCTCTCTGGATGCGATGGAAGCGGGCTACTCGGTCGGTACACGTACTATCGTTGACGTGCTCGACGCGACCACCACGCTGTACAACGCGAAACAGCAGCTCTCGAGCGCGCGTTACCAGTACCTGATTAACCAGCTGAACATCAAACAGGCTCTGGGTACGCTGAACGAGCAAGATCTGCAGATGCTGAACAGCGCGCTGGGCAAGCCGGTATCCACTTCACCGGACAGCGTTGCACCGGAGAACCCGGAGCAGGTTGCCGCGGTTGATAACTTCAACGCTAACAGCAACACCCCTGCGGCACAGCCGGCCGCCGCGCGTACCACCGCGCCTGCCAGCAAAGGCAATAATCCGTTCCGTAACTAAGAGTGTCATCAGGCCCACCGCGGCCTGATGCCCTCACCCCGCCCCTCTCCCACAGGGAGAGGGCGCATCTGAATCACATCCGAACGTAAGCCAACGTAAAGATCCCCCTGATTCCGCCCCTCTTCGCTTCATTTTCAACCACTCATCCTCTATCCTGAGCGTTATTACCACTGGGTCCTGGAAGACAAAGATGAAACGGACAAAATCTATAAATCACGCTTCGTTCCGCAAGAGCTGGAACGCGCGTCACCTCACCCCTGTTGCGCTGGCGGTCACGGCTGTCTTTATGCTGGCAGGCTGTGAGAAAAATGACGAAACGGTTTCGCTGTATCAAAACGCAGACGACTGCTCCGCCGCAACCGGCAAAGCCGCCGAATGTAAAACGGCTTATACGAGCGCGCTGAAAGAAGCGGAACGTACTGCACCGAAATATGCCTCACGCGAAGACTGCGTGGCGGAGTTTGGTGAAGGTCAGTGCCAGCAGGCACCGGCTCAGGCAGGCACCGCTCCTGAAAATCAGGCGCAGGCGCAGTCCAGCGGCAGCTTCTGGATGCCGCTGATGGCAGGCTACATGATGGGTCGCCTGATGGGCGGCGGTGCGGGCTACCAGCAGCAGCCGCTGTTTAGCTCGAAAAACCCGGCCAGCCCGGCTTACGGTCAATATACCGATGCCAGCGGCAAAGGCTACGGCGCAGCGACCCCAGGCCGCACAGTGAACGTTCCGAAAACGGCGATGGCGCCGAAGCCAGCGACCACCAGCACCATCACCCGCGGCGGGTTTGGTGAATCTGTGGCGAAGCAGACCAGCATGCAGCGCAGTGCGACCGGCACCTCCTCTACTCGCTCAATGGGCGGCTGATCATGGAACGAGTCAGTATCACCGAGCGCCCGGACTGGCGCGAAAAAGCCACCGAGTACGGTTTTAACTTCCACACCATGTACGGCGAGCCGTACTGGTGTGAAGACGCCTATTACAAGCTCACGCTGGCTCAGGTGGAAAAACTGGAAGAGGTGACGGCCGAGCTGCACCAGATGTGCCTGAAGGTCGTGGAAAAGGTCATCGACAGCGACGAGCTTATGGCAAAGTTCCGCATTCCGAAGCACACCTGGGGCTTTGTGCGCCAGTCGTGGAAAACGAATCAACCTTCGCTTTACTCTCGCCTCGATCTGGCGTGGGACGGCAAAGGTGAACCGAAGCTTCTGGAAAACAACGCCGATACGCCAACCTCTCTGTACGAAGCGGCGTTCTTCCAGTGGATCTGGCTGGAAGACCAGGCCAATGCCGGAAACCTGCCGGAAGGCAGCGACCAGTTTAACAGCCTGCAGGAAAAGCTGATTGAGCGTTTTGCCGAGCTGCGCGAACAGCATGGCTTTAACCTGCTCCATCTCGCCTGCTGCCGCGACACGGAAGAAGACCGTGGCACGGTTCAGTATCTGCAGGACTGCGCCGCCGAAGCGGAAGTGGCGACCGAGTTCCTCTATATCGAGGATATCGGCCTGGGTGAAAAAGGTCAGTTTACGGATATGCAGGACCAGGTGATCAGCAACCTGTTCAAGCTCTACCCGTGGGAATACATGCTGCGCGAGATGTTTTCCACCAAGCTGGAAGATGCTGGCGTGCGCTGGCTGGAGCCGGCCTGGAAGAGCATTATCTCTAACAAAGCCCTGCTGCCGATGCTCTGGGAGATGTTCCCGAACCACCCGAACCTGCTGCCAGCCTATTTTGCGGAAGATGATTACCCGCAAATGGAGAAATACGTCGTTAAGCCGATCTTCTCCCGCGAAGGCGCAAACGTCTCGATTATCGAAAACGGCAAGACGCTGGAAGCGGTTGAAGGGCCATACGGCGAAGAAGGGATGATCGTCCAGGAGTTCTATCAGCTGCCGAAGTTTGGCGACAGCTATACCCTGATTGGCAGCTGGCTCATCAACGATCAACCGGCCGGGATTGGCATTCGCGAAGATCGCGCGCTGATCACGCAGGATCTGTCACGGTTTTATCCGCACATTTTTGTCGAATAGGCCGCAGCCTGATGCCCTCACCCCGCCCCTTTCCCACAGGGAGAGGGTGCAAACACTAAAAACGGCAACCTGAGGTTGCCGTTTTGCTTTTATTATCCCACCTGCACCGACAGCATACTCAAACTCCCCATCTCGATACCGTCGACCGGGATCGTCACCGGTTCCTGACCATCCCACGCGCCAAGCACGTACAGCAGCGGCAGGAAGTGTTCCGGCGTCGGGTTAGAGAGTGAACCGCCTTCGTGATCCAGATAGTTCACCAGCGGATGCTCCTCAGCCGGGCCTTGCCAGGTCAGGTTGGCTTTGACGTAGTCGTTAAAAGAGGTTGCCCACGGGTACGGCGTGTTCTCACCGTGCCAGCGTGCGGTACGCAGGTTATGCACCACGTTGCCGCTCGCCACCAGCATGATGCCTTCATCGCGCAGGGTTGCCAGCTTACGCCCCATCTCCAGATGCCAGGCCGCCGGTTTAGTGCTGTCGATGCTCAACTGCACCATCGGGATATCCGCGTCAGGATACATTTTAATCAGCACGCCCCAGGAGCCATGGTCAAAGCCCCAGGCTTCTTTATCCAGCGTCACAGAGACGGGTGCCAGCAACTCTACCAGCTTTTGAGCCAGCTCAGGCGAGCCGGGGGCCGGATAATGCGTGTCGTACAGGGCCTGCGGGAAGCCGCCGAAATCATGAATAGTTTTTGGCGCTTCCATGGCGGTCACGCCTGTCCCACGGGTAAACCAGTGCGCAGATACCACCACGATCGCTTTCGGACGCGGCAACGTCTCGCCCAGATGACGCCAGGCGCGGGTATAGACGTTGTCTTCCAGAACGTTCATAGGGCTACCGTGGCCTAAAAACAGGGCTGGCATACGGGAAGAAGTCATGGTGATATCCTTACAGAAGGTGTCAATTTAATGGTGCTACATTACGCGCAATCCGGCAAAGATGAACGCAGATAAGCGTGAAGATCATCATCAGGAAATTTGAATGTAAGGAATGTGTAAAGCCAGGTTTTAACCCTCGCTTTGCCAGAAATGAATCATTTATATTAATGAGAATCATTATCATAAGGAGCAATGCATGTCAGTCCCCCTGATCCTGACCATATTGGCAGGTGCCGCGACATTCATCGGTGCGATCCTCGGCGTGCTCGGCCAAAAGCCCTCTAACCGCGTACTGGCCTTCTCACTGGGCTTTGCTGCCGGGATCATGCTGCTCATCTCCCTGATGGAGATGCTGCCTGCCGCGTTGGGCACAGAAGGCATGTCTCCGCTGCTGGGCTACGGCATGTTTGTCTTTGGCCTGCTGGGATACTTTGCCCTCGATCGGATGCTGCCGCACGCGCATCCGCAGGATTTAATGCAGAAAAACGTGACGCCCATGCCGCGCAATATCAAGCGTACCGCCGTGCTGTTAACGCTTGGCATCAGCCTGCACAACTTCCCGGAAGGGGTCGCTACCTACGTGACGGCCAGCAGCAATCTTGAGATGGGCTTTGGCATCGCGCTGGCGGTCGCCTTACACAATATTCCTGAAGGACTGGCCGTCGCCGGCCCCGTGTATGCCGCAACGGGATCGAAACGCACCGCGGTGTTCTGGGCGGGCATTTCCGGGATGGCCGAAATCCTTGGCGGCGTACTGGCCTGGCTGATCCTTGGTAGCCTGGTCTCTCCGGTAGTGATGGCAGAGATTATGGCCGCGGTAGCCGGGATCATGGTTGCGCTTTCGGTGGATGAACTGATGCCGCTGGCGAAGGAGATCGATCCTAACAACAACCCCAGCTATGGCGTGCTGTGCGGAATGTCGGTGATGGGATTAAGTCTGGTTCTCCTGCAGACCGCAGGAATCGGGTAAAAAACGCCGGGACTTCCCGGCGTTTTTATTATCAGCTGGCTTTGCGCTCGTGCGCCTGGCGATACTCAACCAGATCTTCAATCGTTACCACCGGCATGTTGTGCAGGCGGGCAAAGGTGATGCACTCCGGCGCGCGCGCCATGGTGCCGTCATCATTGGTCAGTTCGCACAGCACGCCAGCAGGTTTGAAGCCAGCCAGCGTCACCAGGTCGATCGTCGCTTCGGTGTGGCCGCCGCGGGTCAACACGCCGCCCGCCTGCGCACGCAGTGGGAAGACGTGGCCTGGACGGTGCAGATCGGATGGCTTCGCACCATCAGCAATTGCTGCACGTACGGTGGTCAGACGGTCAGCCGCAGACACACCGGTGGTCACACCATGCGCCGCTTCAATGGTCACGGTAAAACCGGTACCAAAGGCGCTGGTGTTGTTTTCGACCATCATCGGCAGATCGAGTTGCTTACGACGATCTTCATTAATACACAGGCATACGATGCCGCTGCCGTGACGGATGGTCAGCGCCATCTGTTCAACGGTCATGTTTTCGGCGGCGAAAATCATATCGCCTTCGTTTTCACGGTTTTCATCGTCAAGCACCATCACACCGCGGCCTTCGCGCAGTGCATCCAGTGCATGTTCAACACGTTGAGTTGAAGTGCCAAAAGAGGAAAGTAGCGTCTGATTCATGGTAAAAAAACCTCATTAACATTATGGTTACCAGAATCAGGGCAGTCTTAGGAGCGCCGTATAAGCGGCAAAAAGATAACGTGAGCGGGACCATGCCCGACTTGATCGTTACTCTCTCCCATCCGGACTCTAACCGTCGGCCCCGGAATTACACCGGATCTGCTGACCTTTGAGTATTCACCCAAAGCGCTCGCGGGCTTTCAGCGTCACGCTGATTTACCGCCGGTGGGGAATTTCGCCCCGCCCTGAGAATAAGCGAGATAACTATAACGCTATTGATTATCCTGGGCAATGCATAAGCATCAAACAATTTTGTTTACCCCGGGCATGACGCGCTACAATGGACACTAACACTTTTCCATCAAGGGAAACGCCAATGATTGACCCGAAAAAAATTGAGCAGATCGCGCGTCAGGTTCATGAATCTATGCCAAAAGGCATTCGTGAATTTGGTGATGACGTAGAAAAGAAAATCCGCCAGACGCTGCAGGCGCAGTTGGTTCGCCTTGATTTAGTCAGCCGCGAAGAGTTTGACGTGCAGACCCAGGTTCTGCTGCGCACCCGCGAGAAGCTGGCGCTGCTGGAACAGCGTCTGACCGAGCTGGAAAACCGAAATGCGCCGGAAGAAGTGAAGCCGGCACCGGCTATTCCACCGGTGGACGACCAGGAATAAGTGCGGCCTGATGCCCTCACCCCAGCCCTCTCCCACAGGGAGAGGGAGAAAAAAACGGGCCAACTGGCCCGTTTTTTTACTGACTGTCCTTCTGGATCTTCTTGATGATGTTGGTGGTTGAGCACCCGTCCTCAAAGTTGAGCACCATCACCTCGCCGCCGTTCGCCCAGACCTCTTCGCTACCCGCGATCTGCTCCGGCTTGTAATCCCCACCTTTAACCAGCAGGTCCGGCAGAATGCCGGCAATCAGACGCTGCGGGGTATCTTCTTCAAACGACACCACCCAGTCCACGGCTTCCAGCGCGCCGAGCACAATCATGCGCTGTTCGAGCGGGTTCACCGGGCGCGTTTCACCCTTCAGGCGCTTCGTCGACGCATCGCTATTAACCGCCACAATCAGGCGATCGCCCAGCTTGCGCGCATTCGCCAGATACGAAACGTGGCCCGCGTGCAGAATGTCGAACACGCCGTTGGTCATCACCACTTTTTCACCACGCTTACGCGCGGCGGCGACGGCCACCTTCAGCTCGTCTTCGGTCATAACGCCAAAACCGGTATCCGCACGACCGCGTACCGCGTTTTCCAGCTCGATTGGCGAAACGGTTGAGGTACCGAGCTTACCGACGACCACGCCCGCCGCGGCGTTAGCGAAGTAGCACGCCTCTTCCAGCGAGTTTCCTGCTGCCAGCGTCGCCGCCAGCACGCCGATCACCGTATCACCGGCACCGGTCACGTCGTACACTTCCTGCGCCTGGGTTGGCATATGCAGCGGCGCTTTGCCCGGCTGCAGCAGCGTCATCCCCTGCTCGGAGCGGGTGACGAGCAAAGCAGACAGCTCGAAATCAGCAATGATCTTCATGCCGCGCTCAACCAGCTCTTCCTCGGTTTTGCACTTGCCCGCCACCGCTTCAAACTCGGAGAGGTTTGGCGTCAGCAGGGTTGCGCCGCGATAGCGCTCAAAATCGGTCCCTTTCGGGTCGATCAGCACCGGGACGTTGGCTTTACGCGCCAGCTGAATCATCGTCTTCACGCTCGCCAGCGCGCCTTTGGCGTAGTCGGACAGCACCAGCGCGCCGATATTGCCCAGCGCCTGGTTGATACGCTCGTGCAGCGGCTCAGGATCAACGCCTTCGAACCCTTCTTCAAAGTCGAGGCGGATCAGCTGCTGGTTGCGCGACAGCACGCGCAGCTTGGTGATGGTCGGGTGGGTCGGAACAGAGACGAAGTCGCACTTCACGTTCACGTCCGCCAGCGACTTGCTCAGCGCGCGCGCCGCATCGTCAATGCCGGTCAGGCCCACCAGACGCGACTGCGCGCCCAGAGAGGCAATGTTCATCGCCACGTTTGCCGCGCCGCCGGGACGCTCTTCAATGGTGTCGACCTTAACCACCGGTACCGGTGCTTCCGGAGAGATGCGGCTGGTAGGCCCATACCAGTAGCGATCCAGCATCACATCCCCAACAACCATTACCCCAGCACGTTCAAACTCTGGCAGTGTTACTTTCATTCCTGACTCCAGAAAGATTCACAATTTGCGCGCGATAATATCACACTTGATTTGTTACGCACGGTTCCACCAGCCACTTCTGCCAGCTGGCCGTTACCTGAGCACGTTCATGAGCAAAACTGTCCAGCGCCACGTGCCCCGGTTCCTCCTGCAGCGCCAGGTGATGAAGCTCATCGCGAAGCGTCGTGTAGGCGCGGGTTAAAGCCTGCGCCTCCTGCTCGTCCATGATGTCATTTTGCGCCAGCAGCTCCAGAATGCGCACGTTATCGGACCAGCGCGTCAGCTTCGGCTTGTCGTGGGCGTGCAGCAGCACCAGATACTGGGTAATGAACTCAATATCGGTAATCCCGCCCTCGTCGGCTTTAATATCAAAGCGATCGCGATGTTTATTACCGAGATGCGCGCGCATTTTCTCGCGCATTTCGCGCACTTCCGTTTGCAGCGTGCTGCCATCACGCAAGGTGGTCATAACCTCCCTGCGGATGACGTCAAACTGCGTTTTGAGCTGCGGATCGCCGTACACCACGCGAGCGCGCACCAGCGCCTGATGCTCCCACGTCCAGGCTTCATTCTTCTGGTAATCGGCGAAGGATTCCGTTGAGGTCACCAGCATGCCCGCCGCGCCGGACGGACGCAGACGGGCATCCACTTCATACAAAATGCCCGACGAGGTGCGCGTGCTGAACAGGTGCATGATGCGCTGCGCCAGGCGCAGGTAGAACTGACGCCCGTCAATTTCACGCTCGCCGTCGGTCATCACGTCAACCGGGCAGTCGTGCAGGAAGATTAAATCCAGATCGGAGCTATAGCCCAGCTCCCAGCCGCCAAGCTTGCCGTACCCCACGACCGCGAATCCGCGTCCTTCACGTTCGGCCAGGTGTTTCGGCTGGCCGTAGCGCGCCACCATCTGCACCCACGCCTGATGGACCACCGCGTCAATGATTGCCTCTGCCAGCCAGGTTAAGTGATCGCTCACTTTCATCACCGGCAGCGTTCCGGCGATGTCCGCCGCCGCCACGCGCAGCATCTGCGCCTGCTTAAACTGACGCAGCGCCTCCAGCTGTTGCTCTTCATCCTCTTCCGGCACGCGCAGCAGATACTGACGCAGCTCGTCCCGGTAGGCATCCGTCGCCGTGGGCTGATACAGCGTGTTCGGGTCGAGCAGCTCATCCAGCAGCAGCGGGTAACGCGCGAGCTTGTTGGCCACCATCGGCGACGCGGCGCAGAGCGTAATCAGGTGCTTCAGCGCCCCAGGAAACTCGCTTAAAAGTTCCAGATAGGTGGTACGCGTGATGATCCCGCTCAGCAGCGGCATCATGCGCGACAGCGGCACCGGCGCGTCCGCCCGCGAGCAGACCTCGCTCAGCAGGTGCGGCATCAGGTGATCCAGCACCTGACGACCGCGCGGGCCGATGGCGCGTTTGTTCAGCTCAAGACGGAAATCAGCGATCAGCGCCACCACGCGATGGCGCGCGTCGTCGGTTAAGTGCGTCAGCACCGGCGTGGTGTCATCTTCCTGGAGCGCGTCCTGCCACAGCTCGCGCCAGTGCTCGGAAAGCGCATCGTCCGGTGATTCACTTTCGTCATCACCGATCAGCTCGTTAAAGATGCGGCGCACGCCTGCCATATGGGCATCCAGCCGTTCGGTTAACGCCGTCCAGTCGTCCACGCGCATGCCCCAGGCCAGGCGCGCCCGGTTAAGGTCATCGCCAGGCAGGGTCTGGGTCTGTTCGTCGTTGATGCTTTGCAGCAGGTTTTCCAGACGGCGCAGGAACAAATAGGCCTCGCGCAGGGTTTGCGCGTCGCCGTCCGGCAGCAGGTGCAGCTGCTCGATGACGCTCAGGGTCGGCAGCAGCGAGCGGGACTGCAGGGACGGCTCACGGCCACCGCGAATAAGCTGGAAGACCTGAACGATAAATTCGATTTCGCGGATGCCGCCCGCGCCGAGCTTGATGTTGTCCTTCAGACCACGACGGCGCACCTCACGGGCGATCATCCCTTTCATATTACGCAGGGACTGGATCACGCTGAAGTCGATATAGCGACGGAATACGAACGGGCGCAGCATGGCGCGCAGCTCGTTGGCGTAGGCGTCGTCGCTATCGCCCATGATCCGCGCTTTAACCATCGCATAGCGCTCCCAGTCGCGCCCCTGCTCCTGGTAGTAATCTTCCAGCGCGGCAAAGCTCAGCACCAGCGGGCCGCTGTCGCCAAACGGGCGCAGGCGCATGTCCACGCGGTAAACAAAACCGTCCTGCGTCGGCTGATCCAGCGCCTTAATCAGACGCTGGCCGAGGCGGGTAAAGAACTGGGCGTTGTCCAGCTCGCGACGGCCGCCGCGCGTGGAGCCGTTCTCGGGCCAGGCAAAAATCAGGTCAATGTCGGAGGAGAAGTTCAGCTCGCAGCCGCCCAGCTTGCCCATCCCCAGAATCAGCAGCGGCTGAGGAACCCCTTCCTCGCTGCACGGCGTGCCCCACTCTTTACAGCAGGCGGCGTAGAGCCAGTCGCGCGCGGCGACAATCAGCGTTTGCGCCAGCTCGCTTAGCTGCTGCAGCGTGCTCTCTTCGCTCACCAGCTCCAGCGCCTGAGCCCAGGCAATGCGCACCATCACCCGACGGCGGAACTGGCGCAGGACGCGCATCAGCGTCGCTTCATCCGCAACGTCTTCAAGCGCAGTCTGCAGCCAGCCGGCGTAATGCCGCCACTCGTCCGCCTGCGGCGGCGCGTTCTCAAGCTCTGCCAGCCAGTCCGGGTTGGCGCTGATACTTTCCTGCACAAAATCACTGAAGGCGAGCACGCTCTTCGCCTGCTCGCTTAACGATGACGCCGGTAATGACTCAGGCAGACGTTCGCAAACGGTCTGCCACTGCTGCTGTAACGGTGAAGAAAGCGGCATTATAGGGGTTCCTTGCCAGAGTTAACGTTTTCCGCTGTGCAGCCAGAACGGCTCCTGCGAAATGGCCTCGTTACGGAAATGCTCAATCTCAATATGCTGGCGGGTTTCAATGGCGTGCTTCAGCCCCTGCCAGTTCTCCAGCCAGGCCTGGGTTTTAACGCCGTCATAAGCGCCGGAAAGCAGCAGCATGCTGTCGATGTTGCGCGACAGACGAGGAAGCTGATCGCCATACTGATCGCCGAGCGGATACGCAAAGGTACTCTTCAGCTCGGCGGCATGACGGGAAAGATGAATATCCGCGAAACGCTTAAAGTTTTCCGCGATTTTGGTCTCGGCTTTCGCATCCAGGAAGGCGCGCCAGCCGCGCGTCACCAGGAACTCGGTCAGCGCCAGTTTTGCCGTCGCGGCTTGCGGGCTGTAGATCGCCGTTTGCGCCGATACGTCGGAGAGCATCAGCGTTTCGGTTTGCGTCAGCAGGTCACGTAAGTGAGCGCTCGCTTTGCGAGGAACAATACCGCCGAACAGCGTCAGGGTATGGCGCACCAGGGCAATCGCCGCCAGCACGTGGGATTTCGCGTTTTTCACATTTCGCACCCACAGCTCTTCATGGTATTGCCACTGAGAAAGCGCCAGCTCCAGCGCGGCTTCCAGACCCTGTTCAACGCTGGCTTTCGGCGCAACGTGCAGGATGGTCGTCTCTTTCAGCACGCGCGGCGCATTTCCGGCGGCCAGATGGTAACCCCGCGCGGCTTTACTCAGGCTTCCCTGACGCAGTCCGGACTGGTTCACCAGCTTACGCGCCAGCTTCAGCACGTCATTCGCGTCCCCTTCCAGCAGCTCAAGCTCGAGTTCGCAAATCGGTTCCTGGAACTCACCCGCCTTCACGTCCCCCAGATCGAGGGCGATTTCGATGCGGCTTTTGCCTTCCGTCACCAGCCATTTCTCGCGCCAGAAATCGGTGCTGAACAGCGGCTGCACCTGTTCCGCCAGCGTGGAAGGCAGCTCGCCATCCGGCCAGACTTCCGCCGGGAAACGTTCCAGCTCAAGTTCTGGCTTGCTGATGTCGATATTGTATTCCGGGCGCTGATGTAAACCGCCGACCACGCGGCCGGCAATTTTCATCGTCATCTCGTAGCGCCCGCTCGCGCCGCGGATGCGCAGCCCCATATCGTGGCGACGCAGCCAGTTGTCTGGCGTTTCGTAATAGATATTAAGCAGTTGTACCGGTGCATGGTGTTCGCCGGAAAGCGTATGCAGATGCTGGCGGAGTGCGTCAACGCTGTCTTTTTCGACGATAAACTTTAATTCGATTTCTTGTGCCATAGCCTTGTACTTTTGCGGGCGTCACAGACGCGTCAATGAAGGCGAACTTCCTCGCCATTTGTTTGTCAGTACATAGTATTTTGCGCCAAATTGCCATGCAATGAGCAATTTGTCGGGCGTAAATCTGTAGAGTCGTGACACAGATGATTCTGATTGCTGACGAATGCTTTGCGTAGAGACACTGTTGCCACTACTATCGTTCCACTATTTATGAAAATAACGACTAATGATGCTTAAATTACGCCTGATTGGACTTACTTTACTCGCTTTTAGCGCCGCAACCGCAGTGCACGCTGAAGAGAAGCGTTACGTTTCTGACGAACTGAACACCTGGGTACGCAGTGGCCCCGGAGATAATTATCGCCTCGTGGGCACGGTGAATGCCGGCGAGGAAGTCACCCTGTTACAGACCAACGCGGACACCAACTATGGCCAGGTTCGCGACAGTACCGGTCGTACTTCCTGGATCCCGCTGAAAGAGCTGAGCACCGTGCCAAGCCTGCGCACGCGCGTTCCCGATCTGGAAAACCAGGTGAAGACTCTGACCGATAAGCTGAACAACATCGACGGCACCTGGAACCAGCGCACCGCTGAAATGCAGCAGAAAGTGGCGCAAAGCGACGGTGTGATTAACGGTCTGAAAGAAGAGAACCAGAAACTGAAAAACGAGCTGATTGTCGCGCAGAAGAAGGTGAATGCCGCTAATCTGCAGCTCGACGACAAACAGCGCACCATCATCATGCAGTGGTTTATGTATGGCGGCGGCGTGCTGGGCGTGGGTCTGGTACTGGGTCTGGTGCTGCCGCATCTGATCCCACGCCGCAAGCGTAAAGACCGCTGGATGAACTAATTCGTCTTCTCTGCCAGACTTACGTATCATTCTGGAAAAGAGAAAACGGGAGAGTTGGGCGTGAAGAGTTATCTGGTCGGTGGTGCGGTACGTGATGCGTTGTTAGGTCTGCCGGTCAAAGATAAAGACTGGGTGGTGGTTGGCGCCACCCCTGAAGAGATGCTCGACGCGGGCTACCAGCAGGTAGGCCGCGATTTTCCCGTGTTCCTGCACCCGAAAAGCCGTGAAGAGTATGCCCTGGCGCGTACCGAGCGGAAATCGGGCTCGGGCTATACGGGCTTCACCTGCTATGCCACGCCGGACGTCACGCTGGAGCAAGATCTCCTGCGTCGCGATCTCACCATCAACGCGCTGGCGCAGGACGAAGACGGGCAGATCGTAGACGCCTATGGCGGTCAGGACGATCTGCGCAACCGTCTTTTACGTCACGTTTCCCCGGCGTTTTCTGAAGATCCGCTCCGCGTACTCCGCGTGGCGCGCTTTGCCGCGCGTTACGCCCATCTCAGCTTCCGTATTGCCGATGAGACAATGGCGCTGATGACCACCATGACCGAGGCGGGCGAGCTTGAACACCTGACGCCAGAGCGCGTCTGGAAAGAGACGGAAAATGCCCTCACCACGCGCAACCCGCAGGTCTTTTTCCAGGTCCTGCGCGACTGCGGCGCGCTGAAGGTACTGTTCCCGGAAATAGACGCGCTGTTTGGCGTACCTGCCCCGGCAAAATGGCACCCGGAAATTGATACCGGCGTACACACGCTGATGACCCTGAGCATGGCCGCCATGCTCAGCCCTGACGTGGACGTGCGCTTTTCCACCCTGTGCCACGATCTCGGCAAAGGCTTAACGCCAAAAGAATTCTGGCCTCGCCACCACGGGCACGGCCCGGCAGGGGTGAAGCTGGTCGAGGGGCTGTGCCAGCGTCTGCGCGTGCCGAACGAGATCCGCGATCTGGCGAAACTGGTGGCCGAGTTCCACGATCTGATCCACACCTTCCCCATCCTGAAACCGGCTACCATCGTTAAGCTTTTCGATAATATCGACGCCTGGCGCAAACCCCAGCGCGTGGAGCAAATCGCGCTGACCAGCGAAGCTGACGTGCGCGGTCGTACCGGTTTTGAAGCGTGCGATTACCCGCAGGGACGTTTACTGCGTAAAGCCTGGGACGTAGCGAAAGCGGTGCCCACGAAGGACGTTGTCGAAGCGGGATTCAAAGGACCGGAAATTCGCGAAGAGCTCACGAAACGGCGAATTCAGGCGGTGTCGGACTGGAAGGAAAAACATTGCCCTCAGCCGAAAGACTGAGGGCCATCGGTCAGAAGAAGACCACGTACACCGCAGCCGCCACGATAAAGCGATAGATCGCGAACGGAATAAACGAGATACGCTTAATCAACTGCAGGAAGGTTTTGATGGCAATCAGCGCCACGATAAACGCGGTGATGAAGCCGACGGCGAACATCGGAATGTCGCCAGCCGTCAGGAAGTGATAGCTCTTATAGACGTCGAGCACGGTGGCGCCCATCATCATCGGCACCGCCAGCAGGAACGAGAACTCTGATGCGGCGTAACGGCTTACGCCCATCAGCATCCCACCGGAGATGGTAGCACCTGAACGCGAGAAGCCCGGCCACAGCGCCAGACACTGGAAGCAACCAATGATAAACGCCTGACGATACGTCATATCGTCCAGACCTTCCGCGCGCGGCGTTTTTGGCTTCAGCACTTCCGCGGCGATCAGCAGTAAGCCTCCCACCACCAGCGCGTACATCACGTTAATCGGATTAAACAGCGATTTGATGGCGTCGTGGAACACCAGACCCAGCACCACCGCAGGGATCATCCCGAGCAGAATATGGATCAGTGACAGACGACCTTTACCGGCCCCCTCGTGCTGAGGCGGACGTCCAAAATGGATGCCGATCAGGCCAAACAGGCGACGCCAGAACATCACGACCACCGCCAGAATAGACCCCAGCTGGATCACCACTTCAAACGTTTTTGCGGTATCGCCTTCAAAGCCCAGCAGATGGCCAACGATAATCATATGGCCCGTACTGGAGACCGGCAAAAACTCCGTCAATCCTTCGACCACACCCAGTATTGCCGCCACCAGCAGCGAGTGCATATCGCTCATCTATAAACCCCTAAAAAGATATAAAAAAACGGTGCCCCATATGGACAACCGATAAGATACAGTCCTGAGACCGGTATAACCTAAAATGGTTTAGCAATTATGACGTTAATTCTTGCCTTTCAGATTTGTGCCACGCTCAATAATGACGCCAACATTGGCGGCGCGCGCCACCGCTCCCGGCTTGCTCAGCTTGATGCGCACCCACGGTGAGTTGAATTTTTTCAGCAGCAATTCTGCGACTTCTTCCGCCACCCGTTCGACCAGCGCAAAACGCTGCCCTTCAACGTGGGCGATGACCGTTTCACTGATATCGGCATAGCTCAGACAGTCGTTCACGTCATCGCTTTTTGCCGATTTGCGGTTATCCCATCCCATTTCGATATCGAACACCAGTTTCTGCTCGATGGTCTGTTCCCAGTCGTAAACACCAATTGTGGTGATTACCGAAAGTTGCTCTATAAATACAATATCCATCACGACCTGCCTGCTTTTTGGCTAAACCGGATACCACTTCCGGCGAATTATGCGTATTATCCACAGATGTTGAGAATACAGATACATTTTCAAAACGGAACAGCGTTATGAGTGCAATCGCGCCTGGAATGATCCTCCTCGCCTATCTTTGCGGCTCAATCTCCAGCGCCATTCTGGTCTGCCGCATTGCCGGGTTACCTGACCCGCGTGAAAATGGTTCCGGGAATCCGGGGGCGACCAACGTACTACGAATTGGCGGCAAGGGAGCAGCCGTAGCGGTTTTGATTTTTGATGTTCTGAAAGGGATGCTGCCCGTCTGGGGCGCTTATGCGCTGGGCGTCACGCCGTTCTGGCTGGGGCTCATTGCTATTGCCGCCTGCGTCGGCCACATCTGGCCCGTATTCTTCGGCTTTAAAGGCGGAAAAGGCGTTGCGACCGCCTTTGGCGCCATTGCGCCTATCGGCTGGGATCTCACCGGCGTAATGGCCGGGACCTGGCTTCTGACCATTCTTCTGAGCGGCTATTCGTCGCTGGGCGCTATCGTCAGCGCGCTGATCGCCCCGTTCTACGTCTGGTGGTTCAAACCCCAGTTCACCTTCCCGGTGTCGATGCTCTCCTGTCTTATCCTGCTGCGTCATCACGACAATATTCAGCGCCTGTGGCGTCGTCAGGAGACCAAAATCTGGACGAAGCTCAAGAGAAAGAAAAAAGACGCTCCGAAGGGTTAGTTATGCCTTATAGCCAAATGTGATTTTGGTCACCTTCTGCCTGTGGTAACTGTTAGGGACACAATACAACCACACAAGAAGAAAATGGCTGAAATCACAGAATCAACTCCCCTTTCAACGACAGGTATTCCCCCTGATGGCGACATCCAGTGGGTGCGCAGCGCTTCGGATGTATCACGCCTCGTTAATGACGGTTCTCAGGGCCGGACAAACGCCCGTATCGTGGTCGGAATCGCTTTGGGCGGCATTTTCCTCGATGCCTACGATCTGGGCGCGCTGGCGTTTGGCATTAAAGACATCACCCGCGAATTTAACCTGACGCCCGCCGGTACCGGCATGGTGGCCTCGGCGATTACCTTTGGTGCCATTGTCGGGGCGCTGCTCGGCGGTTACCTCACGGATAAAATCGGGCGCTACCGCGTTTTTATGGCTGATATGGTGTTCTTCGTGGTGGCAGCGATAGCCTGTGCGCTGGCCCCGAACGAATATGTGCTCGCGGGCGCCCGCTTTGTGATGGGGCTGGGGGTTGGGATCGACCTTCCCGTGGCGATGGCGTTTTTAAGCGAGTTCGCCAGGCTAAAAGGGCCCGGAAATAAGGCTTCCAGCGTCGCGATGTGGTGCCCCACCTGGTATGCCGCTATCAGCATCTCCTACCTGCTGGTGCTTTTCTTCTACGCCGTGCTGCCGGAGAGCCACAGCGACTGGCTGTGGCGTTTGATTCTCGGCTTTGGCGCGGTGCCCGCGCTGGTGATTATCGCCATCCGCAGCCGCTATATGAGCGAATCTCCGGTCTGGGCGGCGAATCAGGGCAACCTGAAAGAGGCTGCGTCAATTTTACGCCAGTCGTATAACATCAATGCCCACGTGCCGCAGGACGCGCTCGGCCAGCCAGCCCCTGTCGTGAATAAAGCGAAATGGTCAAACTATCTGAACCTGTTTCGCGGCATCTATTTGCGCCGCACGACGCTCGCCACGCTGCTGTCCGTCGTATCTTCCTTCGCCTATAACGCCGTGGCGTTTGGTCTGCCGGTGATCATCTCCAGCTTCTTTGTCCAGTCGATGCTCACCACCATTCTCATTTCTCTGGCGCTTAACCTGCTGTTTGCCTTCGTCGGCGGGCTGCTGGCTGTACGCTACGTGCCGCGCTTCGGCGCCTGGCGGATGTCGCTGGCGGGTTATGCCTGCCAGCTTGTCGCATTGCTTGGCCTGGCGCTGATTGGCCGACCGGAAGGTGCCTCTGAAGGCGTGCTTGCCGTAGCCATGCTGGCGCTTTTCCTGTTCGGCCAGGGCTTTGGCCCGGGCGCGCATACCATGACGTTCGCCTCTCTGAGCTACCCGACCTCCCTGCGCGGCGTGGGCGTGGGCCTCAACCAGACGCTGATGCGCAGCAGTTCCACGCTGTCGCTGTTTCTGTTCCCGCTGCTGGTCGCCTCGCTGGATACCGCCGTGTTCTGGGTGATTGCGCTGGCGCCGTTTATCGGCCTGGCGTCGCTGCTGGCAATCCGCTGGGAGCCGTCGGGGTATGATGTGGATGCGGAGGACTATCGGTAACGACACATTACTTCGGTGGGTTCAACCCACCGAAGGGTTATTACAAATCGTCGAGCAGCGTTCGGGAGAGTTTTTTTAGCGTCTCAAGCTCATCGTCATTCATCCGCATGCTGCAGCGAATCTGATCCGGCAATGCCATCACCCGTTTCTTCAGGTCTTTGGCCTTGTCGGTCAGTACAACATTTTTCATCCTTTCATCACCCACAACCGCGATACGGTTGAGGAATCCTTTTGCCTCAAGCTTTTGTACAAGCGGGGTCAATGTGCCCGAATCAAAAAACGTCTTATCGCTGAGATCGCGAAGTGGAATGTCGTCTTTCTCATAAAGCGCCATCAAAACAACGAATTGCGGATAGGTCAGATCCATCTCTTGCAGTAAGGGGCGATACTGGCGAACGAACGCATTGGTGACCGAGTACAGCGAGAAGCAAAGTAAATCGTCTAGCGTTTTGTTTTCTTTCATTTTTCTATCAACTCCGAATCGGTTGCCTAAAAAAATTATAAATAATGTTTGACTAAAAGTATCTTGCGCGCAAGTATTATACCAACAACTAAGTAGCGCACTATCTAGTTATCTCATCCGATCAAATACGCTTAAAGAGGCACTACCATGAAAACACTAACCGCCATCCTGATTTCTTCCGTCTTCGCGTCAGCCGCGGCATCCGCTCAAACCGCCAATACCCCTACCCCGACCGCAGGCGTACAGGCGTTTCTTAATGTTTTGAATTCCGGCAAGGGTAAGCCAATGGAACAGATGACCCCGCAGGAGGCCCGCCAGGTACTGATTGGCGCGCAGCAAGGCGCAAAACTGCCGCCCGCTCAGGTTTCTGAAAAAACGATCCAGGTAAATGGCCAGGCGATAAAACTGAAAATAGTGAAACCTGAAAACGCCAGCGGCACGCTCCCCGCCTTTATGTTCTTTCACGGCGGCGGTTGGGTGCTGGGTGACTTCCCTACCCACGAACGTTTAATCCGCGACCTCGTTCGCGCTTCGGGTGCCGCTGCGGTTTACGTCGATTACACCCCGTCACCTGAGGCCCATTTCCCGGTGGCAATTAATCAGGCCTATGAAGCGACAAAATGGGTCGCCGAGCACGGTCAGGAAATTGGCGTTGACGGTAGCCGTCTGGGTCTGGTGGGTAACAGCGTGGGCGGCAATATGGTGGCTTCGGTGGCGCTGCAGGCCAAACAGTTCAATGGGCCAAAGATTCGCTACAACGTCATGCTCTGGCCAGTTACCGATGCGAACTTTGATACTGCCTCGTATAACCAGTTCGAAAATGGCTATTTCCTGTCGAAAAACATGATGAAATGGTTCTGGGATAACTACACCACCAGCGCTGCCGATCGGAACAATATCCTTGCCTCTCCGCTTCGCGCCAGCACCGCGCAGTTGAAAGGCTTCCCCGAGACGCTGATCCAGACGGCTGAGCTGGACGTTCTGCGGGATGAAGGTGAAGCATTCGGGCGTAAACTGGATGCGGCTGGCGTCCCGGTGACCGTCACGCGCTATAACGGCATGATCCACGACTACGGCCTGCTTAACCCGCTGAGCCAGGAGCCAACGGTTAAAGTTGCCCTTGAGCAGGCAGGTGCAGCGTTGCATGAACACCTGAAATAGCCTCGTCATTGCTTATACAGAGCACGGCCCCGGCCGTGCTTTTTTATTTCTCCTGCCTGGCCATCCATAAGCGACTCATATGACAGGCTTCATTTCCGCCAGGGCATACTGAAACGTATCCCGATGGTGTGGAAATGGATGCAGCATGTTAGCAGCTCAGGTCACTGATAATACGTATAAAGGCTGGCAGGCATCGCTTGCCCTGCAGTTTTGTCACACCCCTGAGAAAACCCTCCTGCACTCCGCCCACCACGTCGGGCCGCTTACCGTTCAGCGTCCGTTTTACCCCGAAGGCGAAACCTGCCATCTTTACCTTCTGCACCCGCCCGGCGGGATTGTGGGCGGCGATACGCTGGACATTTCTGTTCGGCTGGACGCCAAAAGCCATGTGCTTATCACCATGCCCGGCGCCAGCAAGTTCTATCGCAGCAGCGGCCCGCAGGCTCGTCTGAGCCAGCATTTTTATCTTGATGAAAATTCCACGCTGGAGTGGCTGCCGCAGGACACCATTATCTTCCCCGGCGCGAATGCCGCGCTGCGCTCCGTTTTTCACCTGAAGGCCTCCAGCACGCTGCTGGCGTGGGAGCTGTACTGCCTGGGGCGCCCGGTGATCGGTGAGACCTTCAGCCACGGCGCGCTGGAGAGCCGCCTGGAGGTGTGGGTAGATGACGAGCCGCGCCTGATTGAGCGTCAGCATCTTAGCGACGGCGATCTCACGCCCGTCGCCGGACGTCCGTGGCTCGGCACGCTGCTGTTCTATCCGGCCAAAGAAGAACATCTCGACACGGTTCGCGAACGGCTCGCGCCGCTGGAAAATTATGCGGGTGCAACGCTCACTGACGATCTGCTGTCGGTGCGTTTTCTCTCCGACGACAACCTGATTTGCCAGCGGGTGATGCGCGATATCTGGCAGTCGCTTCGCCCGCTTCTCACCACCAAACCCGCCTGTTCGCCGCGTATCTGGCAGACATAAGAGAAACGTTATGGAACTGACCCCCAGAGAAAAAGACAAGCTGTTGCTGTTCACCGCCGCGCTGGTTGCCGAACGCCGCCTTGCGCGCGGGGTAAAGCTCAATTACCCGGAATCGGTCGCGCTGATCAGCGCCTTCATTATGGAAGGCGCGCGCGATGGCGAAACCGTCGCCTCGCTGATGGAAGCGGGCCGCCACGTCCTGAGGCGCGACCAGGTCATGGAGGGCGTCCCGGAGATGATCCCGGATATTCAGGTCGAAGCCACCTTCCCGGACGGATCGAAGCTCGTCACCGTCCACAACCCGATCGTCTAAGGAGCGCGTGATGATCCCAGGTGAATACCAGATCCAGCCCGGAACGATTGCCCTCAACGTCGGGCGTGAAACCCAACGCGTGGTTGTCGAAAATCACGGCGACAGGCCGATCCAGGTCGGATCGCACTATCACTTTTACGAGGTCAACCCGGCGCTGAAGTTCGATCGGGAAGCCACCAAAGGCTTCCGACTGAACATCCCGGCGGGCACCGCCGTGCGCTTCGAGCCCGGCCAGAAGCGGGAAGTGACGCTGGTTCAGGTCACGGGGGCGCAGCGCATTTTCGGTTTTCGCGGTGAGGTAATGGGCGAGGTGAAACATGGCTGATATTTCACGCCAGGCGTATGCCGATATGTTCGGCCCCACCACCGGAGATAAAGTGCGGCTAGCCGACAGCGAGCTGTGGATCGAAGTGGAAGACGATCTCACGGTCTACGGCGAAGAGGTCAAATTCGGCGGCGGAAAGGTGATCCGCGACGGTATGGGCCAGGGGCAGATGACCGCTGACGGCTGCGTGGATCTGGTTCTCACCAACGCGCTGATCGTCGATCACTGGGGGATCGTAAAAGCCGATATTGGCGTCAAGAACGGGCGGATCTTCGCCGTTGGCAAAGCCGGAAATCCGGACATTCAGCCCGGCGTGACGATCCCGATTGGCGCGGCAACGGAGGTGATTGCCGCCGAGGGGAAGATCGTCACCGCTGGCGGGATCGACACCCACATCCACTGGATCTGCCCGCAGCAGGCGGAAGAGGCGCTGGTCTCCGGCGTCACCACCATGATCGGCGGCGGCACCGGACCGGCGGCGGGCACCAACGCCACCACCTGTACGCCGGGGCCGTGGTATATCGCCCGCATGCTGCAGGCTGCCGATACGCTGCCGGTGAATATCGGCCTGCTCGGCAAGGGTAACGGCTCCAACCCGGACGCCCTGCGCGAGCAGATTGCCGCGGGCGCCATCGGGCTGAAGATCCACGAAGACTGGGGAGCGACGCCTGCGGCGATCAACTGCTCGCTGGAGGTGGCAGACGAGATGGATATTCAGGTGGCGCTGCACAGCGACACGCTGAACGAGTCCGGTTTTGTCGAAGACACGCTGGCGGCTATCGCCGGGCGCACCATCCACACCTTCCACACCGAAGGCGCGGGCGGCGGCCACGCGCCGGA